>NZ_JAKKFF010000145.1 GCF_022229015.1 Micromonospora foliorum | reverse complement strand
ACCGGCCATCTGCGCCGTGATGGCCGCCGTCGCCAGCAGTGTGGCCCTCGGCGGATACCTGGCCAGCGACGGCGCCCGCGACGCGCGCGCCTATCGGCCGGCGCTGCCGGCCGGCCACGTACTGGTCAACCCGGACGACTCGACCCGGCAGCCGACGCTGGCCCAGGTCACCGACGCGGCCCGGACTCAACTCGGGGCCGACGCGGTCGCCCCGGTGCGGACACCGGCCTGCGGGACGCCGGACGTCGGCTACTGCGACATCGCGGCGGTGCTCCCGCCGCACGAGGTCTGCCCCTGGCAGCCCGGGGACCAACTCTCCGAGTCGCAGCGCCAGCAGGCCCGAGCCGACCCACGCTGCCGGATCCGTGAGGCGGACTACTTCGGCGGCTACGTGGAGGCCGGGGTGGACGACGGGACCGCGCTACCCCTGCTCACCGGCGCGGACCCGGCGACGACCGCCGCCGCCACGGCGGTGCTGCGCGCGGGCGGCGTGGTCGTCACCGACCCGCGCTACCTGCACGACGGCCTGGTGACCGTCCGGGTCAGGGAGGTGGAGGCCGGGCCGGACCTGCCGACCACCGTCCGCGACCTTCCGGGGTACGCGCTGCCCCGGGCGACCGGCCAGTCCCGCCTGCTGCTGTCCGCCGCCGCGGCCCGGCAACTCGGTTTGAGCTGGTCCGCGACCGGCTGGGTGATCGGCACCACCACCCCGCCCGACGAGGAGCAGCAGGCACGCTTCGTCGCCGCCCTGCGTCCCTTCGGGACGTTCTCGCTGAGCGTGGAGTACAGCGGCGGCCCGCGTGACGTCTCACCGCTGCTTCTGCTGCTCGCTGCGGCGGCCGGGCTGATCACGGTGGGGGCGGCCGGGATCGCCACCGCGCTCGCCGCCGCCGAGGGGCGCGCGGAGCTGACCACCCTCGCGGCCGTCGGCGCGGCCCCGGCGGTACGCCGGCTGCTGGCGATCTGCCAGGCCGGGGTCATCGCCGGTCTCGGTTCGGTGCTCGGCATCGTGGCCGGCCTCGGTACCGCCGCGATCGTGCTGGTCTCGGTGAACCGGCAGTACGCCAACGCCTGGCCCGTACCCGATCCGTACCCTTTTCTGGTGCCGTGGCCCGCGCTCGGGGTCCTGGTGCTGGTGCCGGTGGTGGCGATGCTCGGGGCGGGTCTGTTCACCCGGGCCCGGTTGCCGATCGAACGGCGGCTGGACTGACTGATCCGCAGGCGACCGAAAGGGAACGGCGCGGGGGTGCCGCCGGGGCCGGGCAGCCGGCAGACTGATCGGCGTGTCAGCGCTGGGAAGAGTCACCCGTCGGCTCGGTCATCGTCGTTGGTTCGGCGCGGCGGCACGGCTGTTGGTCCCCGCCGACCGGGTGGTCGGTCGCCTCACCCGGGGTCGGGTGGTCGCGCTCGGCCTGATCCCGTCCCTGGTGATCACCACGACCGGCCGCCGCTCCGGCAGGCCCCGCAGCAATCCGCTGCTCTACGTGCCCGACGGCGACGCGTACGTGGTGATCGGCTCCAACTGGGGGCAGACCCACCACCCCGGTTGGGCGATGAACCTGCTCGCCGATCCCGCCGCCGAGGTGCACGTGAAGGGCCGGCGGGTCGCGGTGCGGGCCGAGCGGGCGTCCGGCGCCGAACGGGACCGGTTGTGGCAGCTGCTGGTCACCGAGTGGCCCGCGTACCGCACGTACGTGCAGCGGGCCGGCGGCCGGGAGATCCACATCTTCCGGCTGGCCCCGACCGGGCGCGGCGCGCCCGACGCTCCGCCGTCGGCTGGCTAGGCTGACGCCCGGTAGCCAAGGCGAGGTGGTCCCGTGAGCGCGAGGAGTGAGCCGGGGTTGCGAGCCCCGCAGCCGCGAACAGAGGCGGTCCCGTGAGCGCGAGGAGTGAGCCGGGGTTGCGAGCCCCGCAGCCGCGAACAGAGCTGGTCCGGTGAGTGAGCGGGCCGGTGCCGACCGGGGTGTCGAGGATCGACGGTGGACGGTCGCGGAGCGGGTCGCCGAGGCGGTCCGGCGGCGGTTTCCGGCCGATGCGCTCGCGATCGCCGTGCACGGGCCCCTGGCGCACGGTGACGACGACGGTGGTGGGGACCGCGAGGCGGGAATGCTGGTGGTCACCTATCGACCCGGGACCGGGCCGCCGCCGGCGACCCGGCGGGTGGACGGGGTGCTCGTCGATCTGACCGTGGCCGCCGCCGAGGACTACCTGGCCCAGGCCCGGGTGCTCTCCCCGCTCTGGCCGCTGACCGCCGACCGGTACGTCACCACACAGGCGTTGCATGATCCGACGGGCTGGTTGCGGACGCTGCGGGACGAGCATCTGGGCCGGTTGGCTCGGGCCCGGCCGGCGGAGTTCAGCACCGCGGCCCGGCAGGCGTGGTACCGGGGCAGCGCGGCGCACTCCCGGGCGGCCCGGCTCGCCGAGTGGTACGAAACCGACCAGGCTCTGCTGATGCTCGGTGAGGCCCGGCTGGCGGCGGCCACGGTGACCGGCCTGCTGAGTCGCACCTACTTCCGCGACCCGGGGGACGCGGTGCGGCGCACCGGGTTGGCCGGGGCGGACATGACCGAGGTGGGTGTGGTGCTGGCCCGGCAGGCCGAGGAGTTGGCCGCCCGTGGTCGTGCGGTCGACGGCACGATCGACGAGCTGCTCAGCATCTGAGGCGGGTCACAGCCCGCCCGGTACGCCGATCAGCGAGCCGATCAGGTAGGTGGCGCCGGCCGCCGCGGCGCCCAGCAGCAGCTGGCGCAGCCCGCTGGTCCACCAGGGGCGGCGGGTGAAACGGGCCACCACGGCACCGGCGGCGAACAGCCCGAGCCCGCCGACGGCGAGCGCCAGCCACAGTTCGGTGGCGCCGAGCAGGTACGGCAACAGCGGGACCAGCGCGCCGACGGAGAAGAACAGGAACGACGAGATCGCGGCGGCCCAAGGGCTGGGCTGGTCGTCGGGGTCGACGCCCAGCTCCTCGCGGACGTGCACCCGCAGCGCCTCCTCCGGGTCGCGCCGCACCGCCTCGGCGACCTGGGTGGCGAGGTCCCGGGGCAGGCCCCGGGCCACCCACGCGTCGGCCAGCTCCCGGGCCTCGGCCTCGGGGTGCCGTTCCAGTTCCCGGCGCTCCTTGGCCACCTCGGCGGCGACCTGCTCGTTGGCGGAGCGCACGCTTGTGTACTCGCCGAGCCCCATCGAGATCGCCCCGGCCACCAGGCCGGCGCTGCCGGTGAGCACGATGCTGCGCGGCGACACCCCGCCACCGCCGACGCCGGCGATCAGGGCAATGTTGGTGACCAGGCCGTCCATCGCCCCGAAGACGGCCGGTCGTAGCCAGCCACCGGAGACGTCCGCGTGGTGCGCCTCGCGCAGCGCCGCTGGGGTGTCGGTCACGGCGCCTGCCCTTCGTTCGCGACTGCGGGACTCCGCTTCGCTGCGTTCCTCGCGCTCACGGAAGGGTCAGGATCTCGTGGCCGTCGTCGGTCACCACGATGGTGTGCTCGAACTGCGCCGTCCACTTCCGGTCCTTGGTGACCACTGTCCACCCGTCGTCCCACATGTCGTACTGGTAGGTGCCGAGGGTGATCATGGGCTCGATGGTGAACGTCATGCCCGGCTCCATGATGTCCGTGGGGCGTGGGCTGTCGTAGTGCGGCACGTAGAGGCCGCTGTGGAAGGCCTCGCCGATGCCGTGGCCGGTGAAGTCGCGGACCACGCCGTAGCCGAACCGCTTGGCGTACGACTCGATGACGCGGCCCACCACGTTGATCTGGCGACCCGGGGCGACGGCGCGGATGCCGCGCATCATCGCCTCGTGGGTCCGCTCGACCAGCAGCCGGGCCTCCTCGCTGACCTCGCCGACGCAGAAGGTGGCGTCGGTGTCACCGTGCACCCCACCGATGTACGCGGTCACGTCGACGTTGATGATGTCGCCGTCCTGCAGGACCGTGGAGTCCGGGATGCCGTGGCAGACGACCTCGTTGAGGCTGGTGCAGCAGGACTTCGGGAAGCCCTTGTAGCCCAGCGTCGACGGGTACGCCCCGTGGTCGCAGAGGAACTCGTGCACCACCTTGTCGATCTCGTCGGTGGTCACGCCGGGCTTGCAGTGCTCGCCGGCGAGCTGGGTCGCCTGGGCGGCGAGCCGGCTGGCGATCCGCATCTTCTCGATGGTCTCCGGCGTCTGCACGTGCGAGCCACGCCACTCCTGCGGGCGCTTCTTGCCCACGTACTCCGGTCGGGCGATCTGGGATGGCACCGGTCGCATCGGGGAGAGCGTGCCTGGTGTCAGCGGCGGACGGACGGTCATGCCGCAAGCCTATCGCCGGGACCGCTGGTGACCCGCGCCACGGCCGCTCGGTGGAGGTTGTTGCCCTGCCAGGGTGGCTGTGCCATGGTGTCTGCGTGGATCAAGGGGGAGCACCGCCCGTCTTCTCCGCCAGCGCCGAGATCGACGGTGACCACCTCCACGTCGTGGTGGCCGGCGAGGTCGACATGGCGACCGCGGACACGATGCTCCAGACGGCGCTGCGTGAGCCCGCCGGGAAGATCACGCTCGACCTGAGCGCGGTCACCTTCTTCGACTCGGCCGCCATCCACGCCCTGGTCCGGCTCGCCCAGCAGTTTCCGGGCACGCTCACCGTTCGCCCGTCCCGGCAGGTCCGTCGCGTGCTGGAGATCGCCGGCCTCGGCCAGCAGAGCTGGCTCGACCCGGCCTAGGGCCGGCGTCGAGCCGAGCGGAGGCCAGGTCCTCAAGGCCCTCCGGCGCCCGCCGGGCGCGCGGTCAGTCCTGCAGTTGCCGGCGCAACGTCACCTCGGTGCCCTCATCGGTACGCCGTACCGACAGGTCGCCCAGCGCTCTGATCAGGGCCAGGCCGCGGCCCCGGAAGCCGGAGCCGGTCGACTCCCGCCACTGCCCGCTGTCGCGCACCGTGGCCGTCACCGTCCGGTCCTCGATGGCCACCTCCACACTGATCATGGGCTCGGCGGGGTGGACCGGATGCTCGATGGCGTTGGCGGCGGCCTCGGAGACGGCGACGGTCAGGTCGAACAGGTCGGTCTCGCCGACCGAGTGCGCGACCAGGAAGTCCTCCAGCCGCTTCCGCAACACGCTGAGCCGGGTCGGGTCCGCCGGTAGTCGCAGCGTGAAGCGGTTCAGCTCCGCCGCCTCCAAGGCGAGGACCGCCACGTCGTCGCGGCGCGGCCGTCCGGTGACCCGCTCGACGACCGCGTCGATCAGGTCCATCACGTGCTCACTCGGGGTGGTCGCGTCGATGCGGAGCTGGGCCAGTGAGGCATCGATGCCGAGTTGACGGTCCTCGATCAGCCCGTCGGTGTAGAGCAGCAGTCGACTGCCGGCCGCCAACTCGCCCTCGACCGACACGTACGTCGCGTCGGGGAGAGCGCCGACCGGTGGACCGAGCGCTCGGTCGTGCAGGAACGCCACGTCGCCTCCGGTGATCAACAGTGGGGACGGGTGACCGGCGCTCGCGTACCGCAGCCGACCGGTGCGAGGGTTGAACAGCAGGCAGACCACGGTCGCGAAGGAGCGGCCCTCGGTGGAGCCGACCAGCCGGTTGAGCCGGGTCAGCGACTCACCCGGGTCGAAGCCCTCCAGCACGTACGCCCGCAGCGCGTTGCGCAGTTGCCCCATCGCCGCCGCGGCCCGGACGCCCTTGCCGACCACGTCGCCGATGACCAGCACCAGCTGGTCGCCGTTCAGCGCGATCGCGTCGTACCAGTCGCCGCCGACCTCGACGTCGGCGCTGCCGGGCAGGTAGCGGCTGGCCACCACCGCGCCGGGCAGTTGGGGCAGCGACCGGGGCAGCAGGCTGTGCTGCAGGGTGGTGGCGATGCGGTGCTCGGCTTCGTAGAGCTGGGCGTTCTCCAGTCGCACTCCGACGAGCCGGGCCAGTTGGGTCAGCGCGGCGTCGTCGGCCTGCGCCTCGTCGCCATCGGCCCGCCAGACCTGCAGGTCACCGAGCTGCTTGCCGGTGGTGCCGGTCAGCTCGGCCACGAAGGACGGGTCGGCGGCGGTGGTGCCGCCGCCGTCCGCCTCGAAGCGCGCCTCGGCAGCGGTGACCACCACCCGTGCCGCCTCGGCGAGGCTCAACGCGTGCCGGGCGGCGACCTGGAGCACGTCGGCGGTCGACCGGGCGGTGTTCACCGCCACCGCCGCGTCGGCAAGCGCCCGGAGCCGGCGGATGATCTGCCCGCGCAGCTGACCCAGCTCCACGTTGGCCCGCACCCGGGCGATCAGCTCCTGCGCGGAGAACGGCTTGGTGAGGTAGTCGTCGGCGCCGACGGCGAGACCGGCCACGGCCTCCGCGGAGCCGGCGCGGGCGGAGAGCAGCACGATCGGCACATGCCGGGTACGCGGGTCCGCGCGCAGCGCGCTCACCAGCCCGAACCCGTCCAGCCGGGGCATCATCACGTCGCTGAGCACCAGGTCGAAACCGCCCTCGCGGGCCAGCGGCAGGGCATCGAGCCCGTCGTTCGCGGTGACCACCTTCCAGGTCGGGGAGAGCAGCCGACTGACGTGCTCCTGCAGGTCCGCGTTGTCGTCGACGACCAGGATCCGGCCAGCCGAGGTGCCCTTCGCCGGCTGACGGTCGGACTCGGATGTCGGCGCGACACCGGCCCACAGCGCGGTCTCCGCCACGAAGAGCCGCGCCTGCTCGGGCTCACCCACGGGCAGCGGGTCGAACGCCGCCACCCGGTCCGCCGGCAGGTGTGCCGAGCCGAACGGGACGGTCACCGTGAAGGTGCTGCCCTCGTCGACCTGGCTGGTCAACCCGACCTCGCCGCCGTGCATCTCGACCAGCTCCCGGACCAGCGCGAGGCCGATGCCGGTGCCTTCGTGGGTGCGTGCCCGCACCCCGGGCACCCGGTGGAACCGCTCGAAGACGTGCGGCAGCTCGTCCGGCACGATGCCGACGCCGGTGTCCGTCACCTCCAGCCGGGCCGCACCCTCCACGGCCCGGATCCGCACCCGGATCTCGCCGTCGAAGGTGAACTTGACCGCGTTCGACACCAGGTTGAGAACGATCTTCTCCCACATGTCCCGGTCGACGAAGACCGGCGACGGCAGCGGCGGACAGTCCACCACCAGTCGCAACCCGGCCCGAGCGGTGGCCGAGCGGAAGGTGCTGGCCAGCCGGGCGGTGTAGCCGGCGAGGTCGGTGGGCTGGTAGCGGGCGGCGAGCCGGCCGGACTCCAGTCGGGAGAAGTCCAGCACGGTGTTGACCAGCTTGAGCAGGCGCAGCGCGTTGCGGTGCATCATGGTGAGCCGGTCGGTTTCGCTGGCGGGCAGCTCCGGGTCGGCCAGCATGTCCTCCAGCGGGCCGAGCACCAGCGTCAGCGGGGTGCGGAACTCGTGGCTGACGTTGGCGAAGAAGTTGGTCTTCGCCCGGTCCAGCGCGGCCAGCTCGGCGGCGCGGGCCCGTTCCTGCTGGTACGCCCGCTGGGTGCCGACCGCCCGGGAGATCTGGGCGGCTACCAGGCCGAGGAAGTCGCGGTAGTCGTCGCCGAGCGGCAGCTGGCGGGCCACGCCGACGACCAGCGCGCCGACCGTCTGGTTGGTCGCCGTGAGCGGCAGCACGAGGGCCTGGTCGGCGGCGTCGACCGGCAACACGTCGAGCAGAGCGGCCACCTCGACCGTGGCGGGCGCGCCATCGGCGGTCAACCGGGCCAGCAGGTGCGACGGGACGTCGACGGTGGGCGGGGTGGTGCCGGCGCAGCCGGCCAGGGTGAGCTGGTCGCTGTCGTCAGCCAGATAGATCAGGGCGAACGGCACGTCCGCCCGGTGCCGGCCGAGCACCTCGGCGGCGGTCCGCCCCAGATCCGCGACGCTGCCGATGTCGGTCAGCTCGGCACCCAGTTCGGACAGCGCCCGCAGCCGGCGCTCGCCGAGCACCCGCCCGGTGGTCTCGCTGACGATGCAGTAGACGCCGCTGACCGAGCCGTCATCACCTCGGATCGGGTCGTACGAGACGTTGAAGTAGGTCTGCTCGACGAAGCCGTAACGGTCCAGCAGAAAGGGGTGGTCCTCGCCCCGATAGGAGCGTCCGGTGCTCCGGACGTTGTCGAGCAGCGGGCCGAGCACCGCCCAGGTCTCCGCCCAGTACGAGCGGGCCGGTTGGCCGATCACGTCCGGGTGTTTGGCACCGATGGTCGGCCGGTAGGCGTCGTTGTAGAAGGCCAACTGCTCGTCGCCCCAGAACATGACGATCGGCGCGCTGGAGGCGAGCATCATCCCCACCGCGCTGGAGAGCGCCGTGGGCCACTGACCGGGCTCGCCCAGCGGGCCGGAGGACCAGTCGAAGGAGGCCAGCCGCTCACCCATCTCACCGCCCGCCGCGAACGCGGCCGCCAGCATCGGCGGGGTCTCGCGGCCGGACAGGGCGGCATGCCCGATGTCCGCGCCCCCCTGGGCCGAGCTCATGCAGCCTCCCCGCCCCGGCCGTACCCCTCGACCGTTGATCTTCACCCGCTGTGCTCCGACTTGTACCCAAGCGGACCAGCAACGTAACGCATCACGAGCGATGGACGCTGGTTACGGACGACTGAGCCGTCGGGCACCGGACAGTGCGGGTGGACGGCGGCATCGGAACGGCGGTGACCGGAACGCTCTGACGAGTCAGAAGACCGGCAGTCCGTCGATGCTCGCCGCGTTCTTGGTGGCCCGGTAAACGACCAGATCATCGGCGCTACGGCGGGAGTGTGAGGTGAGTAACAGATCGCGTTCGGCCCGGAAGTCCATCAGTGGCACCGCATATCCGCAGGAGTCACTGACCCGCTCCACCTCGACCGTGATGACCGCCCGGACGGCGTGCACGTCCGGCGGTGCCGGAAACTCGGCGAGCCGGTCGGCGAAGGCATCCTCGGTCACCGCGACGCTGCTGCCCCGACCGTGCAACCGGACGATCTTCGGCGGGCCGTCGAAGGCGCAGAACATCAGCGTGATCCGGCCGTTGTCCCGCAGGTGGGCGATGGTCTCCGCCCCACTGCCGTGATAGTCGAGGTAGGCCACCCGGTGCGGGCCGAGGATCACGAACGTGCCCCGCATGCCCTTCGGTGACACGTTGACGTGCCCCTCGACCCCGGACGGGGCGGTCGCCACGAAAAAGAGCGGCTGGGCCACGATGAAGTCACGCAGTCGACCGTCGATCTCCGGATACACCTTGCCCATGCGCCGATCCTCCCATCGGTCTCGTGGACGGGCGGGGGCGATCTCAGTCACACCCTCCGGCCAGCGGCCCGCACCAGGGCCGTGATCGGGCGGGGATCCGCCTCGTTCTCCGGATGCCACTGCACCCCGAGCACGAACGGCCGGGTCGGGTCCTCCACCGCCTCGACCACACCGTCCCCCGCCCAACCGGTCACCGTGAGCCGACCCGGATCGGCGACCGCCTGGTGGTGGTACGAGTTGACCTCGTCGACACCCGCCAACACCGAGGCGGCCAGGCTTCCCGGCGCGAACCGCACCGCGTGGTCCCCGTACACGCCGGGCGCCGGGCGGTGCGCCTCGTGACCCACCACGTCGGGCAGGTGCTGGTGCAGGGTGCCGCCGTACGCGACCGCGAGGAGCTGCATCCCCCGACACACGCCCAGCACCGGCAGCTCGGCGGCGAGCGCGGCGTCCAACAGGGTCAGCTCACCCGCGTCCCGGTCCGGCCGGTCCTCGGTACGCGGGTCGGGCGGCTGGCCGTACCGCCCCGGGCCGACGTCCGCGCCACCGGCCAACAACAACCCGTCGAGGATGGCCACCACGTCCGCGTCCACGTCGTCCGGCGGCAGGACCACCGCCCGGCCACCCGCGGCCGTCACCGCCCGCGAGTACGCCTCCGGCACCAGCACCGCCCACACCCCCCGCCAGACGGCCCAGTCGGCGGGTTCGACGTACGCGCTGACCCCGATCAGGGGCCTCGTCATAGCGGAGTGACGTAGGCGCCCGTGATGCCACCGTCGACCACGAACTGCGCGGCGGTCATGAACGATGCGTCGTCGCTGGCCAGGAACGCCACCGCAGCGGCGATCTCCTCCGGTTGCCCGAAGCGACCCATCGGCACGTGCACCAGCCGACGGGCGGCCCGCTCCGGGTCGGCGGCGAAGAGCTCCAGCAGCAACGGGGTGGCCACCGGGCCGGGGCAGAGCGCGTTGACCCGGATGCCCTCGCGGGCGAACTGCACGCCGAGCTCCCGGGTCATCGCGAGCACCCCGCCCTTGCTCGCCGTGTACGCGATCTGCGACGTCGCCGCACCCATCAACGCCACGAACGAGGCGGTGTTGATGATCGACCCCTTGCCCTGTCGACGCATGTGCGGAATGGCGTACTTGCAGCACAGGTAGACGCTCGTGGTGTTGACCCGCAACACCCGCTCCCACGCGTCCAGGCCGGTGTCCAGGATGGAGTCGTCGTCCGGCGGTGAGATGCCGGCGTTGTTGAACGCGATGTCCACCCGGCCGTGCCGGTCGGCCACCCCGTCGAACAGGTCACGGACCGCCGACTCGTCGGCCACGTCGGTGGCCACGAACTCGCCGCCGCACTCCTCGGCGGCCTTCGTACCGGCCGCCGCGTCGATGTCCACGCAGACCACCCGAGCCCCCTCGGCGGCGAACCGCCGCACGGTGGCCAACCCGATGCCGCTGCCCGCTCCGGTGACCACGGCCACCCGGTCCTGCAACCGACCCTGCACTGGCGTCACTCCTCTGTCGCGATGAACACGTTCTTGACGTCGGTGAAGGAGTGCAGCGCGTCCGGGCCCAGCTCACGGCCGAGCCCGGAGCGCTTCATCCCGCCGAACGGGGTCCAGTAGCGCACCGAGGAGTGCGAGTTGACGCTGAGGTTGCCCGAGTCGACGGCACGGGCCAGGCGCAGGGCCCGACCGACGTCCCGGGTCCAGATCGAGCCGGAGAGGCCGTACTCGGTGTCGTTGGCCAGCCGGACCGCGTCCGCCTCGTCGTCGAACGGCAGCACCGAGACGACCGGGCCGAAGATCTCCTCCCGCCAGTGCCGGTCGGCCGGCGAGTCGGCCAGCAGCACCGTGGGCGCGTGCCAGAACCCGGGGCCGTCGGGGCAGGAGCCGGTGAAGGCGACAGTCGCCCCGGCGAGGTAACCAGCGACCCGGTCCCGGTGGGCGGCGGAGATCAGCGGGCCCATCTCGGCGGTGTCCCGGGACGGGTCCTCGACGCGCACCGCGCGTACCGCCGGTTCGAGCAGTTCCAGGAACCGGTCGTACACCGCACGCTGGACCAGGATCCGTGAGCGTGCGCAGCAGTCCTGGCCGGCGTTGTCGAAGACCGCGCCCGGCGCGGTCGCGGCGGCGCGTTCCAGGTCGGCGTCGGCGAACACGATGTTCGCGCTCTTGCCGCCCAGCTCCAGGGTGAGTCGCTTCACCTGGGTGGCGCAGCCGGCCATGATCCGGGTGCCGACCTCGGTGGAGCCGGTGAAGCAGATCTTGCGGACCGCCGGGTGGCTCACGAACCGCTCCCCCACCACCGAGCCCTCGCCCGGGATGACGGTGAGGACGCCGTCGGGCAGGCCCGCCTCGCCGGCCAGCTCGGCCAGGCGCAGCGCGGTGAGCGGGGTCAGCTCGGCGGGTTTGAGCACCACGGTGTTGCCGGCGGCGAGCGCCGGAACGAACCCCCAGGCGGCGATGGGCATCGGGAAGTTCCAGGGCACGATCACGCCGACCACACCGAGTGGCTCGTGGAAGGTGACGTCCAACCCGCCGGGCACCGGGATCTGCCGCCCGGTCAACCGCTCGGGCGCGCCGGCGTAGTAGTCCAGGACGTCGCGGACGTTGCCCGCCTCCCACCGGGCGTTGCCGATGGTGTGCCCGGAGTTGCGCACCTCCAGCAGGGCCAACTCGTCGAGATGGGCGTCGACGACGGCGGCGAACCGCCGCAGCAGCCGAGCCCGGTCCCCCGCCCCCACCCGACGCCACGTCTCGAAGGCCGCCGCGGCGGCGGAAATCGCCGCGTCCACGTCCTCAACCGAGGCCGCCGCAACCTCCCGAAAACCCACCCCGCGAGCCGGGTCCACCAGAACCGTCACACGCCCCACCCCTCGATTTCCGGGTCGATCATGGAGTTGTGGTGCCGCACGAAAGGCGTCTCTGCGGACGTTCCGCCCACCACAAATCCAAGATCGACCCGACGGTGGGGTGCGGAGTCAGAGGCGTTCGAAGCCACGGGTCAGCTCCCAGTCCGTTACCGCCGCGTCGAAGGCCGCCAGCTCGACCCTCGCCTGGTTGGCGTAGTGGGCCACCACCTCGGGGCCGAACGCCTCCCGGGCCACCGTCGAGCCCTTCCACAGGGCCAGGGCGTCGCGCAGGGTGCCGGGAACCCGCTCGGCCTCCGGGTCGTCGTACGCGTTGCCGGTGCACTCCGCGCCCAACTCCAGCTCACCGTCGATGCCGTGCAGCGCCCCGGCGACCAGCCCGGCGATCGCCAGGTACGGGTTGACGTCCGCGCCGGGCACCCGGTTCTCCACCCGCATGCCCTGCCCGTGCCCGACCACCCGCAGCGCACAGGTGCGGTTGTCGACGCCCCAGCGCAACGCGGTCGGGGCGAACGACCCCGGCTGGTAGCGCTTGTAGGAGTTGATGTTCGGAGCGAAGAGCAGGCTGAACTCGCGCATGGTGGCCAGCAGCCCGGCGAGCACCCGCTGCCCGGTCTGCGACAGGTGCGCCGGGCCGTCGCCGAGCATCGCGGACGAGCCGGACGAGTCCCGCAGCGAGAAGTGGATGTGGCAGGAGTTGCCCTCCCGCTCGTTCGGCTTGGCCATGAAGGTGATCGCCATCCCCTCCTGGGCGGCGATCTCCTTGGCGCCGTTCTTGTAGATCACGTGGTGGTCCGCGCAGGCCACCGCCTCGTCGTACCGGAAGGCGATCTCGTGTTGGCCGAGGTTGCACTCGCCCTTGGCGCTCTCCGGGGTGAGCCCGGCGCCGGCCATCTCGGTGCGGATGCGGCGCAGCAGCGGCTCCACCCGGGCGGTGCCGAGCAATGAGTAGTCGACGTTGTACTGGTTGGCCGGGGTCAGGTCGCGGTAGCCACGCTGCCAGGCGTCCTCGTACGAGTCGCGGAACAGCACGAACTCCAGCTCGGTGCCGGCGTACGCGGTCAGCCCGTGCTCGGCCAGCCGGTCCAGTTGCCGGCGCAGGATCTGCCGGGGCGAGGCGACCACGTCACCCGAGCCGTCGAGCCAGGTCAGGTCGGCCAGCAGGAGAGCGGAGCCGGGCTGCCAGGGCACCCGGCGCAGGGTGGCGAAGTCCGGCACCATCGCGAAGTCGCCGTAGCCGCGTTCCCAACTCGACATCGCGTACCCGTCGACGGTGTTCATGTCGACGTCCACGGCGAGCAGGTAGTTGCAGCCCTCACTGCCGTTGGCCACCACCTGGTCGAGGAAGTAGGGCGCGTGGAACCGCTTGCCCTGCAACCGACCCTGCATGTCGACGAGGGCCAGCACCACCGTGTCGATCTCGCCATCGTTGATGGCGACCCGCAGTTGTTCCAGCGTGAGCGGAGCTTTCCTCATTCGCGGGCCTCCATGACCAAGGTCTACTGGCAAACCGGATCACCGTCAATGCCCCCGGCGGCACGTCCGGCAAACCCGACTGTCGGCCGGCGGGACGGCAGTACGGCCGTCCCGCCGGATGCCGATCAGACCGGGTCGTCGGCCGGCGCCGGGTCCGCCGCCACCGCGGGTTGCTCGACGGTACGGACCGGGCCGGTGAACCACTTGCGGGCCGAGGCGTACCACCAGACGGCGACCACCAGCAGCACCCCGCCGACGGCGAGCGGCGCGTAGTTCACCGCCGACCAGGTGAACCCGTCGTTGCCGGGCACCCCGGCGGGCACGATCGGCAGCACGAAGTAGACGGCGATGATCGCGATCTCGATCACCGCGATCCAGCCGAACAGCTTGTACTTACGGCCCAGCGTCCAGGGCCCGGGGACGAACCGGTCACCCATCCGCAGCCGGAGCGCGATCGGGATGAGGAACGACAGGTAGAGCCCGAGCACCGCGACGGAGACGACCGCGTAGAAGGCGATCGGGATACCGGCGGAACTCTCGTAGAGCGCCGGCAGGGTCAGCACCAGACCGGCCAGGGTGGCGCCGATGATCGCGTTGACCGGGGTGCCGTTGCGGTCGACCCTCGACCACAACCGCCATCCGGGTACGGCCCGGTCCCGGCTGAACGCGTACGCCATCCGGCTCATCGAGGTCACGCAACTCATGCCGCAGAAGAACTGCCCGATGGTGGAGATGATGATGACGATCTTGAAGAAGACCGGGGTCAGCGCCGACTCGAAGATGGCGCCGGAGAAGCCGCCCGCGGCGTTTACCGCCTCGACGTCGGTGGCCGCGAAGAGGAACGCCAGCAGCAGGATCCAGCCGCCGACCGCCGAGTAGAAGATCGACTGCCAGAGCCCGCGGGCCGCGGCCTGCGAGGCGCCCCGGGTCTCCTCGGAGACGTGCGCGCAGGCGTCGAAGCCGGTGATCGTGTACTGGGTCAGCAGGAAACCCAGCGGCAGCACGTAGAACCAGAACGTCAGCCCGCCGATGTCCCCGTCACCGAAGCCGGAGTTGTTGAACCGCTCGGTGAACACGAACTGGAAGCTCTGGTGGTTGTCGGGGACGAAGACCAGGATGGCCACCACGACGGCCGCGCCGGCCACGTGCCACCAGACCGAGACGTTCTGGAGTACGTCGATGATCCGGTGCCCGAAGATGTTGATGAGCCCGTGCAGCGCCAGGATGATCACGAAGAGCACGAACGCCTGCCGCAGCGTCCCGGCCCAGCCGTCGAAGAGCGCCGACAGGGTGAGGTTGAGGAACGTCGCGCAGCCGTAGTCGACCGAGGCGGTGACCGCCACCAGACCGATCAGGTTCAGCCAGCCGGTGAACCAGCCGTGCACCGGGCGGCCCATGGTGGCCGCCCACCAGTAGATCCCGCCGGCGGTCGGGTAGGCCGACACCAGCTCCGCCATGCAGAAGCCGATGATCAGGATGAACAGCGAGATCAGCGGCCAACCCCAGGAGATGGCGACCGGCCCGCCGTTGTTCCACGCCTGACCGAAGGTGGTGAAGCAGCCGGCCAGGATCGAGATGATCGAGAAGGAGATGGCGAAGTTGGAGAAGCCACTCCACTTGCGGCGCAGCTCCTGTTTGTAGCCGAGTTCGGCGAGCCGTCGGGCATCCTCGTCCATCGGTTGCTCGGCGGTCGGCACGGGCGTCGTGGCCACTGCACACCTCCCTGAGGTGGTTCCGCGTGCGAGTGGGCAAAGTGTCGTCCCGGTCGATCAAGGCGGTCAATACGTAGTCGGTGGGAATCTCACCGCCGTCGGGCTAATTGCGTTGCCGTCCGGCCGCCCCGGGCCGCATCCTGGACCGGTGACCAGGCCCGATCAGGGCCCACCCGGGCGCTCGGACCGCCCGACCCGGTGGCGCGGGGCACGCCTCTCTCTCACGTACGGCCACTCCGCCGTACCCCGAAAAGTGCCCCGCGCCCCACCTCCCCTCGTGATCAAGAGGTTTGCGTCAGATCCGCGGCCCCCGCTGACCGAAAGCTCTTGATCAACCAGGACAGGGCGGGGGTCAGGTCAGGAGGAGGCCGGTTACCCAGAGGGCCGCGACCAGCAGGCCGGCCAGGAACTCCACAAGCATCGACAGGCCGGCGGCCTTCAGGGCCTGGACGGTGGACGGCCAGGCCAGCTGGTTGCTGCCCAGCCGGAGGCGTTCCGCCGCCCACACCCCGGCCACGAAGCCGAGCACCAGCCCCACGACCGGCACCACGAAGAACCCGATGACGCCGAGCACACCGCCGGCGAGCAGCGTGGACGTCGGCACACCGGTGCGCTTCAGGTTCCGGCCCGGCCACGCGTACTTGATCACGGTGCCGCCCGCGGCGACCAGGGTTGCGGCGGCGAACACCGCCCAGCCACCCAGGCCGGCGCCGCCGAAGACCGCCCAGAGCAGCACGCCGCCCCAGCACAGCGGCAACGCCGGCAGACCGGGCACCACCACACCGGCCAACCCGGCCAGGATGGCCAGCCCGGCCACCACTGTCACCGCCGTCTGCGAGTCCGTCAGGTCCACGCCGCCACCTTCCGTCGCCACCCTTCGGACCGCAACGGTGCCCCACTTCGCTCCGTGCCGCTGGGCCAGCCGATTCGCTCGCTCACGCCAGCATTCCGCGTCGCTCCGTGCCGTCGCTTCGCGCCACGCGGCTGTGCCTCGCTGCGCTCGCTCACGCCGGCAGTCCGCCGCCGCGCAGCCGGGCGGTGATGGCTTCGGCCGGGGCCGGCGCGCCGAAGTACCGGCCCTGCCCGGTGTCGCAGCGCAGCGCCCGCAGCCGTTCCGCCTGCACGCCGGTCTCCACCGCCTCGGCTGTGACCCACAGCTCCAACGCGTGCGCCAACCGGACCAACGCGTCGACGATCCGTTCGTCGCGGTGGTCGGCGGCCACGTCGGCCCCGTCCGCGCGGATGCCCTCGACGAACGGGCCGGCGAGCTTCAGGCAGTGGATCGGCAACCGGCGCAGGTACGCCAGGTTGGAGTACCCGGTGCCGAAGTCGTCCACGGCCAGTCGGACGCCGAGCGCCGCGAGCCGGTGCAGGCTGCGCAACGGTTCACCGGCGCTGCCCATCACGGCGCTCTCGGTCAGCTCCAGTTGGAGCAGCTCCGCGGGCAGCCCGCTGGTCTGCAACGCGTCGGCGACAGTGTCCACGATGGCGGGTTCGTCGGCCTGCCGCGCGGCCAGGTTGACGCTGACCACCAGCCTGGCTTCCGGGAACTCCCGCCACCACCGTTCGGCGTCCGCGCAGGCCCGCCGCAGCACCCACTCGCCGAGTCGGACGATCAGGCCGGTCTCCTCGGCCAGGCCGATGAACCGGTCCGGCCCGATCAGGCCCAGCTCCGGGTGCTCCCAACGGACCAGCGCCTCCACCGCGAGCATGCTGCCCTCCAGCAGGGACACGATCGGCTGGTAGTGCAGCACGAACTCGCCCCGGTCCAGTGCGGCGGGCAGCCCGGCGACCAGCGCCGAGCGGGCGATGTCCCGGGCGCCGCGCTCGGGGTCGTAGACCGCCCACCGGCCCCGGCCCGCCGCCTTGGCCCAGTAGAGCGTGGTGTCCGCGGCCTTCATCAGCTCCGACGCGGTGGTCTCCGAGGCGGGGCCCTGCACGATGCCGACACTGGCCGAGACGGCCAACTGGTGCTCACCGACGTGGACCGGGGCCGCGACGGCCGCCAGCGCGGCCTCCGCGACGGCGACCACGTCGTCGGTGTCGTCCCCTCCGTCGACGAGGATCACGAACTCGTCGCCCCCCATCCGGGCGACGAGGTGGCCGTGGTCGGCGACGCACGCCGCCAGCCTCCGGCCGATCATCACGAGCAGCCGGTCACCGAGGTCGTGGCCGAGACTGTCGTTGATCGCCTTGAAGCCGTCCAGGTCGAGGAAGCACACCCCGACCCGCTGCCCGACGCCCGCGGTGTCGAGCACCCGTCCCAACGTCTCGAAGAACAGCGTCCGGTTGGGCAGCCCGGTCAGCGGGTCGTGCAGCGCCTGGAAGCGCAGCCGCTGCTGGAGTTCGTACCGCTCGGTGATGTCCTCGATCATCGCGACCGTGAATCGCGGCCGGCCCTCGTGCCGGATCAGCGAGACAGCCAGGTCCGTCCAGACCACGCTGCCGTCCTTGCGGTAATAGCGCTTCTCCACCCGGGCCGCGTCGTGTTTGCCCTCGATCAACTCCTGGTAGAGCTCCCACATCCCGGCGGCGTCGTCGGCGTGGAACAGCGCCGCCACGTTGATCTCGCGCAACTCCTCGATCGAGTAGCCGAGCATGTCGGCGAAGGCCTGGTTGACGTCGATGATCCGGCCGTCCACGCCGGCGATCCCAATCCCGATCGCGGCACCGGTGAACACCGCCCGGAACCGTGCCTCGCTCTCGCGCAGCGCCTGCTCGACCTCGTCGCGCGCCTGCCAGGCCGACCGGGCGATCCGCTCCTGCTGGGTGAAGGTGCGGTCGCGCAGCGCGCGGGCGAACCCGGCGGCCAGGCCGCCCTGCACCGCCGCGATCCGGTCGGCGAGGTCCGCCGGCCGGTCGCCGTCGCCCAGGACCCGCCGCCCGAAGGTCGCACCGAGCGCGTGCAGCGTCCACTCCAGGGCCTGCGGCTCGGTGAGGTGCGCCTCCACCAGGGCCCGCCCGACCTCCTCGGCCGGGCGGGCGGTGAACGGCTCCGCCCGTACCGCCTGGGCCAGCCGGATCGTGTGCACCAGCAGCAGCCGCTCGGTCTCCGCCAGGCTCAGCGGCACGAAACCGAGGCGGCGCACCGCGCGGGCCCAGTCGGCGGCGTACCCCTGGGGGTCGGCCCGGCCGGCGGCGACCCCGGCGGGGTCCGGGACGGCGGCCACGGGATCAGCCGGCGGGCTGGTCGTACCGGGCGACGCCCCCGAAGGCGCCGAACCGCTCCGGGCGCTCGTCCACGTCGGACGGTGAGTCGGGACGCCAGAGCGGCATGTGCACCACGCCCGGTTCCAGGACGGTCCAGTCACCGAAGAAACCGGTGACCTGTGCGCGGGAGCGCAGGGTGATCTCGGTGTCGGTGCGGGCGGAGAGGCGCTGGGCGTCCAGCATCTCCTGCGGCTGGTCCTCGAAGGTGGAGTGCGAGATGACCAGGAAGCTGCCCGGTGCGGCGACGTCCCGGAGGGTGGCCAGGATCGCCTCGGGTCGGTCGGCGTCCGGGATGAAGTGCACCACCCCGGCCAGCAGGATGCCCATCGGTCGACTGAAGTCGATCAGCCCGAGCTGTCGGGTCTCGGCGAGGATCCGTTCCGGCTCACGCAGGTCGGCGTGGATGACCCCGGTCAGCTCGTTGCCGGCGAGCAGCTCACGGCTGTGCGCGACGGCCACCGGGTCAATGTCGACGTACACCACGCGGGCCTTGGGGTTCACCCCCTGCGCCACCTCGTGCACGTTGCCCACGGTGGGAATTCCGGAGCCGATGTCGAGGAACTGGTCGATGCCGGCGTCGAGCAGCACCCGGACGGCCCGGCGCAGGAAGTCCCGGCCGGAACGCATGGTGGCGGCGAGATTCGGGGTCATGCTGGCGATCTGCTCGGCCAGCTGCCGGTCGATCTCGAAGTTGTGCGCCCCACCCAGAAAGTAGTCGTACACCCGGGCCGCGCTCGGCCTGGTCAGATCGATCTCGGTCGGCAGTCCGTCCGGCATCAGTGTGCTCCCCAGTTCATCGCCGCGGCGCGGGACGGCACCGGCGTCGGGGCGCGCAGCGGGCACGCGTGGGCACCGGTCGACCCGCGGGTCGTGTGGTGTGGACCACTCTAGGCGGCTGACTCCAGCAACAGCGAGATGCCTTGACCAACGCCGATGCACATGGTGGCCAGGGCCCGGCGACCGCCGCGACGGCGCAGCTCCAGGGCGGCGGTCAGCGCCAGCCGCGCGCCGCTGGCGCCCAGCGGGTGCCCGAGCGCGATGGCCCCACCGTTCGGGTTGACGTGGTCGGCGTCCACGGGCAGCCCCAGCTCGCGCAACACCGCCACGGACTGCGCGGCGAACGCCTCGTTCAGCTCCACCACGTCCACCGCGTTCACCTCGACGCCGACGCGGTCGAGCAGCTTGCGGGTGGCCGGCACCGGGCCGATCCCCATGATCCGGGGCGGCACACCGGCCGCCGCCGCACCGACGATCCGGGCCAGCGGGGTCAGGCCGTACCGGGAGACCGCCGCCTCGCTGGCCACCAGCAGCGCGACCGCCCCGTCGTTGACGCCCGAGGAGTTGCCGGCGGTCACCGTGCCGCCGTCGCGGAACGGGGTGGGCAGCGCGGCCAGCTTGGCAAGCGTGGTCTCCCGGGGATGCTCGTCGACCTCGACCAGTCGGGTCTCCCGACGGCCAGCCGGCACGGACACCGCCACGATCTCCTCGGCGAAGCGGCCGTCGGCCTGGGCCTTGGCCGCGCGCTGCTGCGAGCGGTACGCGAAGGCGTCCTGCTCGACCCGGCTGACGCCGTACTCGGCGGCCACGTTCTCCGCCGTCTCCGGCATCGAGTCGACCCCCCACCCGTCGCGCATCAACGGGTTCACCAACCGCCAGCCCAGGGTGGTGTCGTACACCTCGGCCGAGCGGGAGTACGCCGACGTCGCCTTCGGCATGACGAACGGCGCCCGACTCATGCTCTCCACCCCGCCGGCGACCACCAGCTCCGCGTCCCCGGCGACGATGGACCGGGCAGCGGTGGCGAGCGCGTCCAGGCCCGAGCCGCAGAGCCGGTTGACCGTGCTGCCCGGCACCTCCTCGGGCAGGCCGGCCAGCAGCGCCGCCATCCGGGCCACGTTGCGGTTGTCCTCCCCGGCCTGGTTGGCGCAACCGAGCACGACGTCGTCCACCCGGGCCCAGTCCACCGACGGGTGGCGGGCGACCAGCTCACGGATCACGTGCGCGGCCAGGTCGTCGGGGCGGACGCCGGCCAGCGCGCCCGCGTACCGGCCGATCGGGGTGCGGACACCGGCCACCAGGTATGCCACGGTCATCGCGAGTCCTTAGGGGGTGCAGACGGCGGGGGTGGGGCGCGCCCACCGGGTCGCGAGGGCTGCCGGCCGCCAGGATATCCGCGCCGGCAGCGGATAGGTTGACGGCATGGCCCGGGCCCAGTTCAGCGCAGAGACCAGCGGCGGTGGCGCGTTCGTCCGCCAGCCGAACCGGTTCACCGGTCGGGTCACCGCCGACTCGACCTCCCCACCCGGCGGCGGCCCGGACGAGCAGGACCGCTGGCCCCTGGAGGCTGGCCGCTACCGGCTGATCTGGTGCCGCGCCTGCCCGTGGGCGCACCGGGCGAGGATCGTGCGTGGCCTGCTCGGGCTGGACGACGCGATCTCGCTGGGCACCGTCGACCCGATCCGGGACGAGCGGGGCTGGGCGTTCGCCCTCGACCCGGACGGCTTCGACCCGGTCCTCGGCGTGAGCTTCCTCTCCGAGGCGTACCTGGCCACCGACCCGGACTACACCGGCCGGGTGACCGTGCCGGCGCTCGTCGACACCCTGACCGGTCGGGTGGTCACCAACGACTATCCGCAGCTCACCCTCGACCTCTCCACCGAGTGGCGGCGGTTGCACGCGCCCGACGCGCCGGATCTGTACCCGGTCGAGTTGCGCCCCGAGATGGACGCGCTGATGGCGGAGATCCACACCGACGTGAACAACGGCGTCTACCGGTGCGGGTTCGCCACCTCCCAGGAGGCGTACGACGAGGCGTTCCGGGCGCTCTTCGCCCGGCTGGACGTGCTCTCCGAGCGGCTGGCCGGGCAGCGCTACCTGATGGGTGACGCGATCACCGAGGCCGATGTGCGGCTGTTCACCACGTTGGTCCGCTTCGACGCCGCGTACCACGGGCACTTCAAGTGCAACCGCAACAAGCTGACCGAGCTGTCGGTGCTCTGGGCGTACGCCCGGGACCTGTTCCAGACGCCGGGTTTCGGCGAGACGGTGGACTTCGACCACATCAAGCGGCACTACTACG
>NZ_JAKKFF010000144.1 GCF_022229015.1 Micromonospora foliorum | reverse complement strand
CCGGCATCATCGACGACCTGGTGACGGTCATCCGTCACGCCAACGACCTGCCCTGATCGAACGCTGTCCCGGCAGGTCGGCCGCCGTCGTGGGTCAGCGGCCGGCAGGTCGTCGGCCGTCGTGGGTCAGCGGCCGGCAGGTCGTCGGCCGGCGTGGGTCAGCGGCCGGCGTAGGTCATGCAGTCGGCCATGTCGTTGTCCGGGCCGACCCGGATGGACGCGGCGTGGCACTCCAACTGCTCGTTGTGCCGGCAGTCGGCGCGCTGGCAGGCGCCCACCTGAGCGATCAGGCTCTCCGCGCCGCCCCGCACGGGCGACTCGACGAAGGTGTGGCAGTGGGCGTGATCCATGCTGCCGATGGTGATCGCGAAGGCGTGGCAGTCACCCGACCGGTTGTACGCGCACGCGGCGACCACACATTCCTGGACTCGGGGCATCTCCAACGCTGCGGTCATGCCGACCTCCTCTAGGCTCTTGCCCCGATCCTAGGCTTTTGTCGGCCCGGGGAACCCCGGTATGGCCGGCCGCCGATCGGCCGCCCAGCGTGATCGACTCGGGTTTCCGGAACGCGGGGTGTCCCGCTGCGGGGGGATGGCCCGGTTTCCAGGAACCCGAGTCGATCAGGCGTCAGACGCGGAAGCCGGCGGCGCGGGCGGCCTCTCGTTCGCGGCGTCGTTCGGCACGACGGCGGACGAACCAGAAGGTGAAGAAGACCAGGCCGACCAGGAAGACGAGCACCAGCACCGGCAGGATGATCGCCACCAGGGAGACCACCACGCTGGTGGCGTCCTCGGCGGTGCTGGCGACCGGTGCGCCGAACCCGGCGGTGGTCGCGTTGATCACCGGGCGGGCCGCGGACTTGAGCAGGTGCACGCCCAACGCCAGCAGTACGCCGGTGACCACCGGCACCCACTGGTGGGACGAGAAGAAGCTCCCCGGGTCGCTGACCGTCACCGTCTCCGACGAGGAGCCGGCGCCGAAGGCCAGGCCGCCGGCGGTGGGCCGGACCACGGTCTGCACCACGTCGTTGATGTGGTCGACCACGGGCACCTTGTCCGCCACCATCTCCACGGCGAGCAGGACGGCCATGATGGCGATGACCCAGCCGTTGCCGAGCCAGGTCCAGCCGCTGGGCAGGTCGATCAGATCGGTGTAACGGCCGAGCAGACCGAGGATGAGCAGGGGTATGTAGGCGTTCAGCCCCGCCGAGGCGGCGAGACCGGTGCCGGTGAGGACTTCGAACACGAGTTCAGCATCGCATCGACGCGCCAGTGCCGCTCGCTGGCGACCGGGGGGTGCTCGGCTACCCTCGTCGGGTGCGGTTGGTCATTGCGAAGTGCTCGGTGGACTACGTCGGACGGCTCTCGGCTCACCTGCCGCCGGCCACCCGGTTGCTGATGGTGAAGGCGGACGGGTCGGTGTCCATTCATGCCGACGACCGGGCGTACAAGCCGTTGAACTGGATGAGCCCGCCGTGTCGGCTGGAGGAGGCCCCCGGTGTGTGGCGGGTCGTCAACAAGGCTGGCGAGGAGCTGCGGATCACCCTGGAGGAGATCTTCCAGGACACCTCGTACGAGTTGGGTGTGGATCCGGGCCTGCGCAAGGACGGGGTGGAGGCGCACCTACAGGAGTTGCTGGCCGCCAACCCGGGTGCCCTGGGTGAGGGGTTCACGCTGGTCCGCCGCGAGTACATGACGGCGATCGGCCCGGTCGACCTGCTGTGCCGGGACGCCAACTCGGGCTCCGTCGCCGTCGAGGTCAAGCGGCGTGGCGACATCGACGGCGTGGAGCAGTTGACCCGCTATCTCGAGCTGATGAACCGTGACCCGCTGCTCAGCCCGGTCGTCGGGGTCTTCGCCGCCCAGGAGATCAAGCCGCAGGCCCGGGTGCTCGCCACCGACCGGGGCATCCGGTGTGTGGTGGTGGACTACGACAAGTTGCGCGGCATCGTGAAGGACGAGCTGACCCTCTTCTGACCTGCGCACTACCCGGTGCGCACCGCGATCAGTGACTTCGGCAGGCCGAACACCCGCTCCACCAGCATGGTCGAGTCGGGGAAGTAGTGCCGCATCTGCGAGCGGTCCAACAACTCGGTCCAGAGCACCTGGTGGATGGCGGCGTCGTGGCTGCGGGTCGGCTTGTGCCCCAACGGCCAGCGTCGGGCGAGCGCGGTGCGCAGTCGTACCGGCAGGAACTGCATTCCCGGGGCGATCCAGTGTGGCTCGATGGGGAAGTAGCGGTAGGGCGTCTGCACCCAGTGCCGGTCGGCCAGTGAGCGGGTGGCGGCAGCGAAGCGGATCCGGCGTTCGTGCCCGCCCACATGCTCCAGCACCGAGTTGGAGAAGACCAGGTCGTAACTGCCCTTGGTGAGGCGCGAGGGCAGGTCGCAGGCGTCGGCCTGCTCGACGTGGGCCCATTCCGGGACGACGGCGGGCGGCTGCTCCAGGTTGACGACGGTCACCCGGGCCGGCCGGACGGTGGCGCGGTGCCAGGTGCCGAGTCGACCCCCGAGGTCGACCACGTGCATGTCGCCGATGTCGGGGAAGGTGCGCGCCAGCCAGTCCGAGCGGTGCCGACGCCGCCGGGCGGCCCACGACTGCTCACTGTCGACAAGGCGGTAGCGCAATCGATTGGGGCCCATTTAACGCAATGTACCGCCGTGATGACTGCGTATAAACATGTGGATACGCCGATCTTTCTTGATGATCGGTTATCCGACACTCACCTTCCGTACATCGCCTTGATCGCCTTGACGAGCCTTGCCACGTCGGTGGGGGTGCGGTCGAAGGTCATCGACGGCAGCAGCGACCGGGCGCGACGTCGGGTGATCGCCTTGGACCGGCCGAACTCACGCAGGCCGTCCTCCCCGTGGATCCGACCGAAGCCGGAGTCGCCGACACCACCGAACGGCAGGGTGGACATGCCGGCGAAGGTCAGCGTGGAGTTGATCGAGGCCATCCCGGAACGCAGCCGCCGGGCGATGGCCACCGCGTGCCGCCGGCCGAAGACCGAACCCCCGAGGCCGTACGACAGGGCGTTGGCGCGGCTGACGGCCTCGTCGGCGTCGCGGACCCGGCTGATGGTCAGCGTGGGGCCGAACGTCTCCTCGCGGACCGCGGCGGACTCCTCCGGGACGTCCACCAGCACGGTGGGGTGAACGTACGGCGGCTGCACGGCGCTCGGGCCGCCGAGCACGGCGCGCCCGCCGGAGGTGATCGCGGCGTCGATGTGCCGGCGGATCACGTCGATCTGCTGGGGCATGGTGATCGGGCCGATGTCGGTGCCCTCCGGCCCGACCGTCAACCGGCCGGCGCGGGCCACCACCTTGTCGACGAAGGCGTCGAAGACGGCGTCGACGGCGTACACCCGCTCGATGCCGATGCAGGTCTGGCCCGCGTTGGTCATGCCGCCCCAGACGCACGCCTCGGCGGCCGCGTCCAGGTTGGCGTCGCTGTCGACGATCATGGCGTCCTTGCCGCCGCCCTCGATGAGCACCGGGGTCAACGTCTCGGCGCAGGCGGCCATCACCTTCCGGGCGGTGACGGTGGAGCCGGTGAAGGCCAGCTTGTCGACGCCGGAGCGGCACAGCGCCGCGCCCACGTCGCCCAGCCCGTGCACGGCGGTGAACACCGGCTGCTCGGGCACCACCTCGGCGAAGCTGTCCACCAGCCACTGGCCGACGGCGGGCGTGTATTCGCTCGGCTTGAGCACCACGGCGTTTCCGGCGGCGAGGGCGTACGCGGCGGAGCCGATCGGCGTGAAGACCGGGTAGTTCCACGGCCCGATCACGCCGACCACTCCGTACGGCTGGTATTCGAGGTGCGCGGAGAACTCGGCGAGGATGAGCCGGGAGCGCACCCGGCGTGGACCGAGCACGCGGCCGGCGTTGCGGGCGGCCCAGTCGATGTGCTCGATCGCGGTGACGATCTCGACGATGGCGTCGGCGACCGGCTTGCCGCCCTCGACGTGCACCAGTTCGGCCAACTGCTCGATCCGCTTGGCGAGCAGGGCACGCCAGCGCAGCATCCGCTGGCGGCGGCCGGTGAAGCCGAGACCGGCCCACCACTCGCCGGCGGCGCGGGCGCGGGCGACGGCCTGCCGCACGTCGGCGTCGGTGGCGACCGGGAGGCGACCGGCCTCAGCGCCGGTCGCCGGGCTGGTGGAAACCAACTGGCCCGCGTCGATGACCGGAACGCCCGGGATATGCACTGCCGTCATGGCGGAAGTCTAGACCCGAGGATTACTCACCGGTAGGGTCCCCGATTCGGGGCGGGGGGACCGGCGTCGCACCGACCCGACCGGTCGTTGATCTGTGCAGGTCAGGGCGTTGGTGACGGATGCGGCCCGCCCGAATCGTCGAACGGCAGGTGGCCGGGAGGTGACGAGAGGCTGACCGGCCGGTCGGTACTGACGACTACCGTCTGATGGCAGGCTGACGCGCGGAGTAACGGTGTGGGGTGGAGGGCTGACTGTCCATGGAGGAACATCCAGAACTGATGCCGCTGTTGACGGTCGCGGGTGGACCGATGCGCGGAGCGAGCTTTCGCATGCGAACCGAACCACAGGTGATCGGCCGTGCGCCGACCGGTCAGGTGGTCATCAACGACCCGCACCTGAGCCGTCGCCACGCCGAGGTGTGGCTGGCACCGGAGGGCCCCTCCCTGCGGGACCTGGGCTCCACCAACGGCACCTGGCTCAACGACCGGCGGATCGCCGAGGTGGAACGACTCTCCGACGGTGACGTGATCCGGCTGGGCCGTACCGAGCTGCGCCTCTTCGACCCCGGCTTGGCGCTCACCGATCCGGTGGGGCTCAGCTTCGGGCCGTCCCGGCGCGACGTCCGACCGACGCTGCCGCTGCCGTTGGCCGCGCCACCGGGCACGCGTCGCTGACCGCCTGGCGGTCGGCCACACCGGGCGGCACCACCGGATGGCGGTCCGACACCTGGACCGGCGGGGACACGCGTGGCACCATGCCGCGGATGGAGACCGAGCAGCGGATCGTGACGGCGAACGGCATCACCCAGGCGGTACGGGTCGCCGGCCCGCCGGACGGCACGCCGGTGCTGCTGATCCACGGCAACTGCTCGTCCGCGCTGTTCTGGGAGCCACTGGTCCGACGGCTGCCACCGACGCTGCGGGTGATCGCCCCCGACCTGCGGGGGTACGGCGACTCCGCGACCGCCCCGGTGGACGCCACCCGGGGCCTGCGGGACTTCGCCGACGACGTGGCCGCCCTCCTCGACGACCCGACGCTCTTCGACGCCGACGCGCGCCCGGTGGTGGTCGGGCACTCCCTCGGCGGCGGAGTGGCGATGCGCCTGCTTGTCGACCATCCCCACCGGGTGGGTGCGTTGCTGCTCGCCGCGCCGGTCTCCCCGTACGGCTTCGGTGGCACCCGCGACCTGACCGGCACGCCGACCACCCCCGACTTCGCCGGCACCGGCGCCGGCACGGCGAACCCGGGCTTCGTCGCCCGACTCGCGGCCGGCGACCGGAGCGCGGACGCGCCGACCAGCCCGCGCGCCGTGCTGCGAGCCACCTATGTGGCCGATCCCGCCTCGCTGGGCGCGGACGAGGACCTGCTGCTGGACACCGTGCTCTCCACCGCCACCGGGGACGACAACTACCCGGGCACGGCGGTGCCCTCGGAGAACTGGCCGGGCACCGCGCCGGGGGAGCGCGGGGTGCTCAACGCGCTCGCGCCGACCTGGTTCCGGCTCGCCGACGAGCTGGTGGCCGTCGCCGACAAGCCGCCGGTCACCTGGGTACGCGGGGACGTCGACGTCATCGTCTCGGACACCTCGCTGTTCGACCTGGCGTACCTGGGTTCGCTGGATCTCGTGCCCGGCTGGCCCGGCGCGGACGCCTGCCCACCACAGCCGATGGTCGGCCAGACCCGGGCGGTGCTCGACCGGTACGCGGCGGCCGGCGGCGCGTACCACGAGGTGGTGCTGCCCGGCTGCGGTCACAGCCCGCACCTGGAGCGCCCGGCGGAGTTCGTCGCGGAGTTGTTGGCCCTGACCAGCGTGTCGGCGGCATAGCGGCCCTGCTGCGCCGTGGGTGAAATATGCCACGGCGTCTCGACAACCCACCGTCACGTGGCAGACTCGCGCGCATAACCTTAGCGGCCGTTCAGTGGTCGTGCGGAGTCTCTGGGGAGGCCGGTCGTGGCGCGCGAGTTCAGCACCGTTGGTGTGGTGGGGCTGGGCACCATGGGTGCCGGCATCGTCGAGGTCTTCGCCCGCAACGGCATCGACGTGGTGGCCGTGGAGATCTCCGCGCCGGCGCTGGAGCGCGGCCGGGCCACCCTGAAGAGTTCCACCGACCGGGCGGTCGCCAAGGGCAAGCTCGCCGAGGCGGACCGCGACGCCCTGCACGAGCGGGTGCACTTCGCGGTCGGGCTGGACGCGCTGCACTCCGTCGACCTGGTCATCGAAGCGGTGCCCGAGCAC
Organism: Micromonospora foliorum; assembly: GCF_022229015.1. Taxonomy (GTDB): domain Bacteria; phylum Actinomycetota; class Actinomycetes; order Mycobacteriales; family Micromonosporaceae; genus Micromonospora; species Micromonospora foliorum. The sequence continues at coordinate 34,765 of NZ_JAKKFF010000144.1, read as the reverse complement.
CTGGACCTCAAGCAGCGGATCTTCGCGGAGCTGGACCGGGTCTGCCGACCGGAGACGATCCTCGCCACCAACACCTCCTCGTTGAGCGTCACCGAGATCTCGGTGGCCACCAGCCGACCCAACCAGGTGATCGGCATCCACTTCTTCAACCCGGCCCCGGTGATGAAGCTGGTCGAGGTGGTCCGCACGGTCGTCACCGCACCCGAGGTGGTCGCCGACGTCGAGGCGCTCTGCGCCCGGCTGGGCAAGGTCGACGTCACCATCAACGACCGGGCCGGCTTCATCGCCAACGCGCTGCTCTTCGGCTACCTCAACCACGCGGTCGGCATGTTCGAGGCGCACTACGCGACCCGGGAGGACATCGACGCCGCCATGAAGCTCGGCTGCGGCCTGCCGATGGGCCCACTGGCGTTGATGGACCTGATCGGCCTGGACACCGCGTACGAGATCCTGGACACCATGTACCGGCGCGGCGGGCGGGACCGCCGGCACGCCCCGGTGCCACTGCTCAAGCAGATGGTGACGGCGGGGCTGCTCGGCCGGAAGTCGGGCCGGGGCTTCTACACCTACGAGCGGCCCGGCTCTCCGGTGGTCGTACCGGATCAGGCGACGCCGCTGGCCACGGACGCCGCGGCCGCCGACGGCGCGCGCGCCATCACCAAGGTCGGCGTGGTCGGCTCCGGGACGATGGCCACCGGGATCATCGAGGTCTTCGCGAAGGCCGGCTACGAGGTCGTCTCGGTGACCCGCGGCATGGAGAAGTCCGCGAAGGTCTGCGAGGCGGTGAAGACCTCGCTGAACAAGGGCGTGGTCCGGGGCAAGCTCGCCGAGGCCGACCGGGACGCCGCCCTGGGCCGGATCAGCTGGTCCGCCACGCTGGACCACCTCGCCGACGTCGACCTGGTGGTCGAGGCGGTCGTCGAGGAGTTGAGCGTCAAGAAGGCCCTCTTCGCGAGCCTCGACGAGATCTGCAAGCCGGGCGTGGTGCTGGCCACCACCACCTCGTCGCTGCCGGTGATCGACGTGGCGATGGCCACCCAGCGGCCGGCCGACGTGGTGGGGCTGCACTTCTTCAACCCGGCGCCGGTCATGCCGCTGGTCGAGGTCGTCCGCACCATCCGCACCTCCCCGGAGGCCACCGCCACGGCCCGCGCCGTCTGCGCCGCGCTCGGCAAGACCGGTGTGGTCTGCGGCGACCGGTCCGGCTTCATCGTCAACGCGCTGCTCTTCCCGTACCTGAACGACGCGGTGAAGATGCTGGAGGCCAGCTACTCGACGGCCGACGACATCGACCACGCCATGAAGCTGGGCTGCGGCTACCCGATGGGCCCGTTCGAGCTGCTCGACGTCGTCGGGTTGGACGTCTCGCTGGCCATCCAGCGCGAGCTGTACCTGGAACTGCGCGAGCCGGGCTTCGCGCCCGCGCCGCTGCTGGAGCACCTGGTCACCGCCGGCTACCTGGGCCGCAAGACCCGCCGCGGCTTCCGCGACCACTCGCACCGCTGACCGGTGTCAACAGTGGGCGCCGGCGACGGCGTCTGAGTGGTGTGACCTTCGAGGAGTACGTCAGCAGTCGCGGGCCGGCGCTCGTCCGGCTGGCCCGGCTGCTGACCGGTGACGAACACCGGGCCGAGGACCTCACCCAGGACGTGTTGGCACGCGCCTACGTGCATTGGCGGAAGATCGCCCGTGCCGACCACCCGGACGTCTACGTGCGCCGGATGATGGTCAACGCCAACACCTCCTGGTGGCGCCGCCGATCCAGCAGGGAGTTGGTTACGGCCGAGTTTGCCGACCGGCCGGGGCGCGGGGATCTGGGCGGCGACGCGGCCGACCGGGACGAGATGTGGCGGCTGATCCTCGGGCTGCCCGGCCGGCAGCGCGCGGTGCTCGTGCTGCGCTACTACGAGGACCTCGACGACCCGACCATCGCCCAGATCCTCGGTTGTTCCCCGGTCACCGTCCGCACCCATGCGATGCGGGCGCTCAGCCAGCTGCGGGAGCGCCACGGCGTTCCCACGACGAACGGGAGCCGGCCGTGACCAACCTCGACGAGCGGATCGCACGGGCACTCCGGGAGCAGGCCGACGGGCCCGTGGACACCGACCGCCTGCTGACGGCGGCGGTGAACGGGGGACGGGCCCGTCGGCGGCGGCGACGTGCCGTCCTCGGGGCAGCGCTCGGCGTCGCGGTGCTGCTCGGGGCCGGTGTGGCCCTGCGTACGCCGTCGGCCGCGCCGCCACAGCCGGCCGTCACGCCCAGCCCGGTCGTGGTCACGCCGCCCCGGGCACCCGGGGTTGCGGGGGCAGCGCAGCGCCCCGCCTCGATCGGCACGGACCCACAGTTGCTGCATTTCGGGGTCGATCCGTCAGCGGCGAAGCCGGTCGCCTGGCGCTCCGCGGGCCAGGTCGAGAGCATGCGACTGGACCTGGGTGGCGGCGTGCAGGCGATGGTGATCGTTGCCGCTGACCCACGGACGGTCGAGACCGGTGACCTGAGCCAGCTTCGTGACATCGGCCCCGACAAGGCGGGCACCGCCTCCGGCGACAAGGATCTCGCCTCGCCCGGCCCGGACGTCGACGCCCCATCGCGGTACAACGGGGTGATACGTCAGCTCGACAGGGTCACGAAGGGCTGGGTGCTGCGCTGGCAGCCCGTCCCGGGCCTGTACGTCCGGGTCGCGGCTCTCGGGGAGACCAGCGCCGAGGTCCGCCGGGCGGCGGAGGCGCTTCGATTCGACGAAGCCCGGCGCTGTGTCGCGCCGGTCCAACTGACCGCCTTGCCCCCGGGTGCCCGGATCAGCGCGTGCGAGGTGGCGGTGCGGCAGCTGTTCTGGCCGCGCATCGTGAATGTGGCGGGAACCACGACGCCGACGCAGATGCCCGTTGCGGCTTCGGACCACACCGAAGCGGCGTTGACGGTCGCCCTGAAGGGCGCGGCCACCTTGCCGGTGCGGCTCTACTACTCACCCCGTCCATCCTCGCCCGACCGGACGAACGCCAACCGCACGATCGCCGGCAGGCCGGTGTTCGACACGGGCGACTTCTGGCAGGTTCGCGGCATTCCGAAGACACTGCTCTCCATGGGGCACGAGAACCGCTGGGAACGGTCGCCCACGGACGCGGAGGTCAGCACGGTTATCGGCGGGCTCCGGGTCGCCGACGACCTTGGCGAGCCGACCGGCTGGCAGTGACCGTAACCTTGGTGACTGTGAGCCCCCGTCGCAATCGCCCTCGCCGGGACGAGAACGCCAACCTGGACGCGGACCGCGTCCGGCAGGGTGTCGCCTCCGTGCAGCAGTGGACCGACGGCGCCTGGCAGGTGCGCGGCATCGGGGCGGGCGCGTCGGTCAAGACGTACCGTTGCCCCGGCTGTGACCAGGAGATCCCACCAGGGGTGGCGCACCTGGTGGCCTGGCCGGCAGACGGCCTGGGTGACCTCACCGACCGGCGGCACTGGCACAGCGGCTGCTGGCGTGCCCGGGACCGGCGCGGCCCGGCGGTGCAGCGCGGCCGGGGCACCCCCCGCTACTGAGTGGCGGGCCCGGCGCGCCGCCGCGTCAGGGCTGAGCGACCCGGGGCGGGACGGCTCGTGCTCCCGGCCTGAGCGACCGGGGCGGGGCGGCTCGTGTTCCCGGCCTGAGCGACCGGGGCGGGGCGATGCGCGCCACCGGTTAGCGACCTGGGTCACCCTGTTCGTGCCTGGGCGGGCGACGACGACGACTTCGCGACAGACTTGGGCGGTGAGCACAGCGATCCGCGCGTCGTCGATCCTGCCCGGCCGCCGGGAGGACATCGAGCTGCACACCGCCGACGGTCTGCGGCTGGTCGGTGAGCTGGCCCTGCCGGCCGACCGACCGCCGGTGGCCACCCTGGTCTGCCTGCACCCGCTGCCCACCCACGGCGGAATGATGGACAGCCACGTGTTCCGCAAGGCGGCCTGGCGGCTCCCCGCGCTGGCCGACCTGGCGGTGCTGCGGTTCAACACCCGGGGCACCAGCAGCGTGCGTGGCACCAGCGAGGGAGCGTTCGACGGCGCGGTGGGCGAGCGGTACGACGTGGCCGCCGCCATCGAGTACGCGGAGTTCGCCGAGCTGCCCAACATCTGGCTCGTCGGCTGGTCGTTCGGCACCGACCTGGCGCTGAAGTACGGCTGCGACCCGACGATCGCCGGGGCGATCCTGCTCTCCCCACCGCTGCGCTTCTCCGCCCCCGAGGACCTGGCCACCTGGGCCACCTCGGGGCGGCCGCTGGTGGCGCTGGTGCCGGAGTTCGACGACTACCTGCGCCCTACCGAGGCGCGGGAGCGGTTCGCCGCCGTGCCGCAGGCCGAGGTGGTCGGGGTGCCGGGCGCCAAGCACCTCTGGGTGGGCGACGCGGAGACGGTGCTCGACGAGATCGTCCGACGGGTCAACCCGGCCGTCGAGGTGCCGCTGCCGACGACCTGGGACGGCCCGATGGAGGCCGGCGACGTCAGCGCGTACGCCGACCGCACCGTGGCCGCCTTCGCCGACACGCCCGTCCCCGGCCGGCCGCCACCAAGGCGGACTGACCCGCCCGGCCCCGGCCTGACCGCTGGTCAGGCCGGCTGACGCTCAGCGGCGCTCCTGGCGGGGCAGCACCACCTCGCGCAGGATCAGTTGCAGCGCGGCCACCGTGGGGATGGCGATCAGCGCGCCCACCACCCCCAGCAGCGCCACCCCGAGCAGCGCGGCCAGCAGCGCGGCCACCTCGTTGACCTCCACCGAGCGGCGCATCACCTTCGGGTAGACGAGGTAGTTCTCCACCTGCTGGTAGATGAGGAAGAAGACCGCGCAGGCGATGCCGGTGGGCAGGTCGGCGGCGAAACCGACCAGGCTCACGATCACCGCGCCCAGCGTCGCGCCGATCTGCGGGATCAGGTCGGTCACCGCGACCACCACGGCCAGCGCGAACGGGTACGGCAGGTCGACGATCAACGCGAACACGAATGTGGTCGCGCCGGCCAGTACCGCGATGCTCAGCGCACCGACCATATAGGCGCCAACCTTGGCCAGAATCTCATCACCGATCAGCTGCACCCGCTGCCGCCGCGACCGGGGCACCAACGAGTAGCCCAGCGAGCGCAGCCGGTCGAAGTAGGCCAGGAAGTAGATCGTCAGCACCAGCACGGTCAGCGTCCGGAACACCGTGCCGAAGATCAGTTGTGCGCCGCCCAGCACCCCGCCGAGCGCCCGTCCTACCGTTTCCGCATTGGCCGCGCCCTGCACCCGCTCCACCACGTCGTACCGCTCCACCAGGTCATTGACCGTCGGGTTGCGGCGCAACTCGTCGAGCAGGCTCGGGATCTGGTCGATGAACTGCCCCGACTGGGTGACGATCGGCGGGACCAGCGCCACGATGCCGCCGCAGAGCAGCAGCACCACCGTCAACGCGACCGCCGCCACCGCCAGGCCGTGCGGCACACCCCAGCGGCCCAGTCGGACCACCGCCGGGTTGAGGCCGACCGCGAGGAAGAGCGCGATCACCACCAGCACGAGGATGCCGCCGGCATTGCGAATCCCCAGATAGAGGGTGTACGCCAGCAGCACGCCCAGCGCACCGGTGAAGCCGATCAGGAAGCTGCTGCGGCGCAGTGGCCGCCCCGGTGTGCCGAACTTTCCGGACGGGACCGCCGGCGGCTCGTCCGGGTCGATCCCCGGAGCGGGAACCGGCACCGGCGGTGGCGTCTCCACCGACGGTGGGGTTTCCGTCGGCTGTGGCGTGTTCGCCGACGGTGGGGTTTCCGCTGGCGGGGGACCGGGGGTCACGTCCGGCTCGTCGCCGGACGGGTCGTGCTGTGGCACCAGGGACCTCCCGGCTCAGGCGGTGGGACGACGGGCGACGGCCACGAACGCCCGCCACGCGGCCGGCGCGAACACCAGCACCGGACCGGCCGGGTCCTTACTGTCCCGCACCCCCACGACGTCGGGCAGGTTGTCCGCCACCTCGACACACTCTCCGTTGCCGCTACGGCTGGACGTGCGCCAGAGCGCGCCGGTCAGGTCCATGAGGTCACAACTTCCTTCATCAGGTCGATCGACTGGCGGCGGGACAACGCGCCGTTTCTGATCATCTCCCAGCGCGCCAGCAGCGTAGCCACCTCATGCTCGCCATCGACCACGAGACCGTCAATCTGATGCTCCATCTGCCCCACCCAACCACCGTCGGCGCCCCGGGCCAGGTTGAACAGGGACCATTCCGCCGCCCGATCATCGACCCACCCCCGGACGTCGGCTAGAACCCGCAGATCTTGGACAGTTTCCGTTACGCCGTAACGGAAACTGTCCAAGATCTGGTGGTGAGGCCGCGGGCAACGGCGGAAGCTGTCGGGATGCTGCCCGCCGATGACGCCGACGCACTCGACTGGCTCGCCTTCGAGCAGGCGGGCGTGCTGACGACCGCGCAGGTTGCCGGGCTGCTCAGCGAGGGGACGGTGCGGGGCCGGATTCGCTCCGGTCGGTGGCGGGCGATCTGCCGAGGCCTTCTGCTGACCGGTAACGGTCGACTCACCCGCGACCAACAGCTCTGGGTGGCGGTGCTGGCAGCCGGGCCGGGGGCGGTGCTGGCCGGGGTGTCCGCCGCCGCCGAAGCCGGGGTACGGGGACTGCGGCGCGAGCCGCTGCACGTACTGGTGCCGGCAGCTCGCCGTGCCCCGCGGACCATCCTGCGGCGACTTCCGATCGACATGCCCGCCGTCCAGGTCCACCGCACCACGGTCCTACCCGAGGCTCATCTCCAACGTGCCCGCCCGCCGCGTACCACGACGGCGCGGGCCCTGGTGGACGCGGCGGGCTGGGCGGCCGGCGTGGACGAGGCGCAGGCGGTGCTCGCCGCCGGTTGCCAGCAACGCCGGGTGCTGCCCGAGGAGTTACAGGCGGTGCTCGACGTCCTTCCTCGGGCCCCCCGCCGGGGGTTGATCGGGCGGACCATCAGCGACATCGCCGGTGGCGCGCAGGCGCTCTCCGAGATCGACTTTGTGCGGCTGTGCCGCCGGCACCGGCTGCCCGCCCCCGACCTGCAGGAACACCGCGTCGACGCGGCCGGCCGCAACCGCTGGCTGGACGCGTACTGGCGGGAGTGGCGGGTTCAGGTGGAGATCGACGGCGCGCACCACATGGACGCCAAGCAGTGGGCCGCGGACATGCGTCGCCAGAACGACATCTGGACCAGCGGCGACCGCGTTCTGCGCTTCCCGGCCTGGCTGGTCCGCGCCCGTCCCGACGAGGTCGCCGAGACCGTCCGCCGCGCCCTCATCGCAGCCGGCTGGGCCCCCACCCCACCCCTGCGCCATCTTCCGCGTAAATGAATCTTGGACACTTTCCGTCAGCAGCTGACGGAAAGTGTCCAAGATTTCGAGGCACGGGCGGGCGGATGCCCGTCACTCCTTCTCGATGGTGACCTTGCTGGGCTTGGCGCTGCGCTCGTCGGTGGTCGGCTTGGTGGGACGCTTGCCGTTCTCGCCGGTGCTAGTGATCTTGGTGGGCTTGGCACCCCGGCCACCCTCGCCCGGAACGGCGGCCACGGTCGGCTCCCCGTCCACCCCGGCGCTCGCCGTCCCGCCGTCCACGGTGGTCACCGGCTCAGCCACCGGCCGCGTCGTGGACTGCCCGGACTCGTCCCCACCCGCGTTCACCGGCTGCCTGGTGTCGGCGGGCTCCGTCTTCAGCCCGGTGCCCGTCCCCGACCCGGAGGCCGCGCCGGCGGAAACGCTCACGCCGTCGTCCCCAGCACCGGGCACATCCCCGCTCGCGCCGTCCGCCGCGGCCGGCGCAGTCGGGCCGTCGATCGGGCCGGCGACACTCTGCAACCGCAGCTCGGACATCTGACGCTGGAGCTCGTCGAACTCCTGCCGGGCCTTCCAGGTCTCCTGCCGCAGATCCGCGAGCTGCTGCTGGGCCTGGGCGATCTCCAGCATCACCTGGGCCAACTGCTGCCGGCCCGCCGCCGACTCCTGCTGGGTCGCCGCCAGGTGCTGCTGGGTGGTGGCCAGGTGCTGCTGCGTGGTGGCCGCGTACTCCTCGAACTGCCGCCGGGACGCCGCGACATGCTCGTCGGCCTTGCGGCGCTTGTCGCCGGCCTCGGTCTCGGCCCGGCGCAACAGCTCGGCGGCCTCCGCCTCGGACCGCTGGCGCAGCGCCGCCGCGTCCTGCTCGGCGGCCTGAAGGATGCCGGCCGCGCCCTGCTCGATCTCGTTCTTGCGAGCGGTGTACTCGGTTTCCAGCTCGTTCTTCCGGGTGGAGTACTCGGCTTCCAGCTCGTCCCGACGGGCCGTGAACCCGCTCTCCAGCTCCTGCTGGCGCGCCGTGTGCTGCTTGTCCAGCTCGTCGCGGCGCTTGGCGAACTCCTGCTCGGCCGTGGACCGTCGCTGCGCCAACTCCCGGTCGGCCGCCTCCCGACGGGAGTTGACCTCCTGCTCCACCCCGGCCCGCCACGCGCCCAGCTCCTGCTGGGTCTGCGCCCGGGTGTGCTGCACGTACGCCTCGGTCTCGGTGCGCATCCGCTGCACGTACGCCTCGGTCTCGGCGCGGCTGCGCTTTGCCGACTCGCTGGCCTGCGTCGTCAGCCGCTCGGCCTCCTGCTGCGCCTTGGCGCGGGTGGCCCGGCCGGCCATCGACGCGTCGTCGATGATCTGCTTGGCCTCCTGCTGCGCCTTGGCGTGGGTGGCCCGCCCGGCCTCGGTCGCGGTGTCGGTGAGCCGCTTGGCCTCCTGGAGGGCCTTGGCATGCACCTCCTTGGCGGCGTCGCGCAGATCGCTGGCCTCCTGCCGGGCGTTGACCAACGTCTCGCGGGCCGTCTCGCGCAGCTTGGTGGCCTCCTGCTGGGCCCGGTTGTGAATCTCCTTGGCGGAGTCCCGCAGCTGGGTGGCCTCCTGCTGGGCCTTCGCCAGCGCGTCCTGCGCCGCCTTGCGCAACTGCGCCGACTCGTCCTTGGCCGACCGCAGGGTCGCGTCCGCCTCGGCCCGCTGGGCGGCGCTGTGCCGCTCCTCCTCGGCGCGTCGGGCGGCGAGGGCGATCTCGAAGTCCTTCAGAGCCCGCGCGGCCTGCTCGCGGGCCTCCTCGATGATGTGCTCGGCCGCGGCACGACGGGCCTCGATCTCCCCGTTCGCGTCGGCGAGGATCTGCTCGGCCTGCTCCTCAGCCAGGGTGAGGATCGACTCGACCCGCGGGCCGAGATGCCGGAACGACGCCCGGTCGACCACGTTCATCTGCTTGCGCACCTGGGTCAGGTCGCGCTGGAGAACCTCGACCTGGCCGGCGAGCTTGTGGATCTGTGTGTACGCCTGTTCCCGTTCCGAAGCGAGGGTCGCGATCTCGTGCTCAGCACGCGCGACATATCGGTCGACCTGTTTCTTCTCGTACCCCCGCAGAGCGGACTCGAAGCTGGGCTCCGTCGTCACGTCCCCGCCGAGCGCGAACAGTTCCTCGCCGTGCGACATGCCCCCATCCTCACACGCAACGGGCCCTGCTGGGGCGATACGGACGGGCCTTGTGGGAGCTACTTCACTCCGTTGCGGCCGGCGGAGACCACGGGCTGGGAAACGCACACGGCGCGAGGTGGCACCGGTTACCCGGTGTCACCTCGCGCCGTCGATGCCCCGACCTGACGCCTCGCGTCAGCCGGCGGTCTCCGCGGGCACCCGCTCCTGACCGCCATCGGTCTTCTTGGCGTCCGGCTTGGCAGCCGGAGCGGCCTGCGCCGGCATTCCCGGGACGATGCCGGCGAGCCCGGAGAGCATCTGACCCAGCTGCGAGGTGACCGCGTCCTTCTGCCGGGTGAGGTCCTCGACCTCGCGGCGGGCGGCCTGCGTGGTCAGCTCCGCCTCGGTGCGAGCCTCGGTGAGCAGGCGCTGCGACTCGGCCTTCGCCTCGTTGAGGGTCTTCTCCGAGTGCGCCTTGGCCTTGTCGACCGTCTCGGCGGCGTTGCGCTCGGACTCGACCCGCCGCGCCTCGGCGCGCTGCTCGATCTCCTTGGCCCGCTCCTGCGCGGCCCGGGCACGCTGCTCGGCCTCGCTTACCATCTTCTGGGTCTGCGCGACCTGGGCGGCGTGGCGCTCGGACTCCTCGCGCTCGGCCTTCTCCCGCCGCTCGGCCAACTGGAGCTCCAGGGCCTGCAGGTCCTTGTCGCGCTTGTCCCGCGCATCGGTGAGCAGCTTGGTCGCCTCGGCGCGCTTCTCCTCAGCCTCGCGGGCGGCCTTCGCCCGCTGCTGGGTGATCTCCCGCTCGGCGGTTGCCCGCAGGGTGGCGACCTCCCGCTCCACGGTCGACTTGAGCTCGGCCACCTCGTGCGCGGTGACCGTACGCAGCTGCTTGGTCTCCCGGTCGGCGTCGGCGCGCAGCGTGTCAGCCTCGCGGCGGGCCTGCACCCGGACCTCGGCGGCCTCGCGCTCGGCGGCCGTACGCAGGTTGCCCGCCTCGCGCTCGGCGCTCGCCTTCATGGCCGCGGCCTCGGCGCGGGCCTTGTCGGTGATCTCGCGGGCCTCGAGGCGGGCGGCGGAGAGGATGCCCTCCGACTCGCGCTTGGCCTCGTTGCGGTGGTCGTTGGCCTGCTCCTCGGCGAGCCGGAGGATCTGCTCAACGCGGGTGCCGAGCCCGGAGAGGGTGGGCCGGCTGTTCTCTTCGAGCTGCTTGTTCGTGTCGGTGAGCTTCTGCTCCAGCGCACTCATGCGCTGCTCGGCCTGGCGGAGACGACGCTGGGCGTCGTTCATCCGCTGCTCAGCCTCGGCACGGGCCTGCTCGGACTGGGTCAGCGCGGCGGTCATCCGGCCGAGGAAGTCGTCGACCTGATGGGTGTTGTATCCGCGCAGGCCAACGGTGAAATCTGGCTGCGAGTTCGCGTTATCGAAGAACGCGAGAGGGGAGGACTGCTGCTGGGGCATTGGGACATACTGGCAGACGCCCCAGGGTGCTTCGCAAGAGCGGTGCGAAGCTTTCGTGCCCTCTTTACATGGTCAACTTCCGCGATCGGCGTGGTTGGACCAATCGGCGATCTTGGCAGGTCTTGGCCGGTCGGACGCCACGCAGCGTGACGCGGAAAAGGGCCCCGGGGTTACCCCGAGGCCCTTTGTTCGATCCGGGTGGGTTATCCGCTAATGGGGGCGGAAGAACAATGAGCGATCGGCGCAATGGTCATCCCGCGTTCCACCGTCCGGTCGGGACCCTGCAACCGGCGGGTGCCAGTCAGGGACACCCGGGGACCGGCGGTGCCGGTCAGTGACCCCGGAAGCGGTTGATCGCGTCCTCGTGCCGGGCCCGCAACTCTCCGTCGCGTACGCCCAGCCCGTCGGTGGGCGCGAGGCAGCGTACGCCGACCTTGCCCTGGTGGGCGTTGCGGTGCACCTCGTACGCGGCCTGGCCGGTCTGCTCCAACGGATAGGTGCGGGACACCGTCGGGTGCACCTTGCCGAGCGCGACCAGGCGGTTGGCCTGCCACGCCTCGTGGTAGTTGGCGAAGTGGCTGCCGACGATCCGCTTGAGGTGCATCCACAGGTAGCGGTTGTCGTACTGGTGCTGGAAACCGCTGGTGGAGGCGCAGGTGACGATGGTGCCACCGCGCCGGGCCACGTAGACGCTGGCACCGAACGTCTCCCGACCCGGGTGCTCGAACACGATGTCCGGGTCCTCGCCGCTGGTCAGCTCGCGGATGCGCTCACCGAAGCGCCGCCACTCGTCCGGGTCCTGGGTCTCCTCGTCCTTCCAGAAGCGGAAGCCCTCCGCGGCCCGGTCGATGACCAGCTCCGCGCCCATCCGGCGGCACAGCTCGGCCTTCTCCGGTGAGGACACCACGCAGACCGGGATCGCGCCGCCGTTGAGCGCCATCTGCGTGGCGTACCCGCCGAGGCCGCCGGATGCGCCCCAGATCAGCACCACGTCGCCCTGCTTCATGTTGGCGCCGTGGTGCGAGACGAGCTGCCGGTACGCGGTGGAGTTGACCAGCCCGGGGCTGGCCGCCTCCTCCCAGCTCAGGTGCCGCGGCTTGGGCATCAGCTGGTTGGCCTTGACCACCGCCAGCTCGGCCAGCCCGCCGAAGTTGGTCTCGAAGCCCCAGATCCGCTGCTGCGGGTCGAGCATGGTGTCGTCGTGACCGGCCGCGTCCTCCAACTCGACCGAGAGGCAGTGCGCCACCACCTCGTCGCCGGGCGCCCAGCGGGTCACCCCGGGGCCGGTGCGCAGCACCACGCCCGCCGCGTCCGAGCCGACCACGTGGTACGGCAGGTCGTGCCGGCGGGTCAGCTCGGAGACCCGGCCGTAGCGCTCCAGGAACTTGAAGGTGGGCAGCGGCTCGAAGATGCTGGTCCACACCGTGTTGTAGTTGATCGCGCTGGCCATCACCGCCACCAGCGCCTCGCCCGGCGCCAGCTCCGGCGTCGGCACCTCCTGCACGTGCAGCGCCTTGCGCGGGTCCTTGTCCCGGGTGGCCATGCCGTCGAACATCCGGGCCTCCTCGGCGCGGACCACCACGCCCCGGTAGCTCTCCGGTACGGGCAGCCCGGCGAGGCCGGCGAGTTCGCGGTCCGGATCGTTCGATTCCTCCGCCGCCATGATCGCTTCGAGGATGTCCTGCACGGTGACCTCCGGTTCATCCGCACCCGCACGGGCCCGGGTGCTGCCATCGTCGGCGCCGGTGGGCACGACCGCCATGTCGGCATTCGACACATCCGGCACCTGTCGCGCTCCGGTGGGGCCGGACGTTACTGAACGGTAGCTAGGCCGGGAAGTCCTCTGTGAAAAACTGCATCCGCCGATGCGTGAAGGTGTCCGACCATCCCGCCAACCGCGCACTGACGTGCGCGCACCCGGCCTGGTGGCTCGCCACCCCCTCGTTGATCAAGAGCTTTCGGTCATCCGCGAGGCGCAGGCTGACGCAAACCTCTTGATCAACAGGGGTGGGGGTGGGGGGCAGGGGGCGGGGGCGGGGTCAGTGGGGGGTGGGGGCGGGTTGGACCAGTTCGACGAGGACGCCGCCGGCGTCCTTGGGGTGGACGAAGTTGATCCGGCTGTCCGCGGTGCCGCGCCTCGGCGCGTCGTAGAGGAGGCGCATGCCGCGCTCGCGTAGCGCCGCGCAGGCCGCGTCGATGTCCACCACGGTGTACGCGACCTGCTGCACGCCCGGCCCGTTGCGGTCCAGGAACTTCGCGATCGTCGACTCCGGGGTGAGCGGGGCGAGCAGTTGCACGCAGCCGCCCTCGGTGGTCGGCCCGACGGCCAGCATCGCTTCCCGAATGCCCTGCTCGGTGTTGGTCTCCACGTGTACGCAGCGCATCCCGAACGTCCGCTGGTAGAAGTCGATCGCGGCGTCCAGGTCGGCCACGGCGATCCCGACGTGGTCAATCTTGCGAAGCCCGATGTCTGTGACGTAGTCCGCACCGGGCTCGACGGGGGAGTTCTCTGCCATGGCGCTAGTCTGGCCGAACAATCGTTAAGGCGTACAGCTCGGCACCCCTTCGGAGGCAGGCATGGCTTCGGTGATCGTCAGCGGCGCGCGGACCCCGATGGGCCGGCTGCTGGGCAACCTCAAGGACCTCCCGGCCACGAAGCTCGGCGGGATCGCCATCAAGGCGGCGCTGGAGCGTGCGGGCGTCAGCCCCGACCAGGTCCAGTACGTGATCATGGGACAGGTGTTGCAGGCCGGCGCCGGTCAGATCCCGGCTCGGCAGGCGGCGGTCGAGGCCGGCGTACCGATGTCCGTGCCGGCGCTGACCATCAACAAGGTCTGCCTCTCCGGCCTGGACGCGATCGCCCTGGCCGACCAGCTCATCCGCGCCGGCGAGTTCGACATCGTGGTGGCCGGCGGCATGGAGTCGATGACCAACGCCCCGCACCTGCTGATGGGCCAGCGCGCCGGCTACAAGTACGGCGACGTGGTGGTCAAGGACCACATGGCACACGACGGGCTCAGTGACGCCTGGGACTGCTGCTCGATGGGTGAGTCGACCGAGCGGCTCGGCGCCAGGCACGGCATCTCCCGCGTGGAGCAGGACGCCTTCGCCGCCGCCAGCCACCAGCGGGCCGCCGCCGCACAGAAGAACGGCCACTTCGCCGACGAGATCGCCCCGGTGGTCATCCCACAGCGCAAGGGTGACCCGCTGGTGATCAGCGAGGACGAGGGCATCCGCCCGGACACCACCGTCGAGTCGCTGGCCAAGCTGCGCCCCGCCTTCGCCAAGGACGGCACCATCACCGCCGGCAGCTCGTCGCCGATCTCCGACGGCGCCGCCGCGGTGCTCGTGATGAGCAAGGCCAAGGCGAAGGAGCTGGGGCTGACCTGGCTGGCCGAGATCGGTGCGCACGGCAACGTGGCGGGCCCGGACAACTCCCTGCACTCGCAGCCGTCCAACGCGATCAACCACGCCCTGAAGAAGGGCGGCCTGAGCGTGGCCGACCTGGACCTCATCGAGATCAACGAGGCGTTCGCGCAGGTCGGTGTCCAGTCCACCCGGGACCTCGGGATCAGCCCGGACAAGGTCAACGTCAACGGCGGCGCGATCGCGCTGGGCCACCCGATCGGCATGTCCGGCGCGCGTCTCGTCCTCACCCTCGCCCTGGAGCTGAAGCGGCGCGGCGGTGGCACCGGTGCGGCGGCGCTCTGTGGCGGCGGTGGCCAGGGCGATGCGCTGATCATCCACGTGCCGGGCAAGGCCCCGGCCGGCCAGTGAGCGAGGCTGAGCACGTTCCGGCAGCGGGCACCACGTCGGTGCGCCGCAGCCGAGACGTACCGCTGCTGGTCGAGCGGGCCCGCGCGGGCGACCCCCGCGCGGTGGCCCGCCTGATCACGTTGGTGGAGAACGGTGACGCGCTGTTGCCGGCGATCGCTGCGGCGCTGGCGCCGTACGCCGGGCAGGCCCAGGTGGTCGGGCTGACCGGCTCACCCGGGGTGGGCAAGTCGACCACCACGAACGAGCTGGTCCGCGCGCTGCGGGCGCGCGGGCACCGGGTGGGCGTGCTGGCGGTCGACCCGTCCAGCCCGTTCACCGGCGGAGCGATCCTCGGTGACCGGGTGCGGATGCAGGACCACGCCACCGATCCGGGCGTCTACATCCGGTCCATGTCCAGCCGGGGGCACCTCGGCGGGCTGGCCGCGGCCACGCCGCAGGCGGTCCGGGTGCTGGAGGGCGCCGGCTGCGACGTGGTGCTGGTGGAGACGGTCGGCGTCGGGCAGGCCGAGGTGGAGGTCGCCTCGCTCGCCGACACGACGCTGGTGCTGCTCGCGCCCGGGATGGGCGACGCGATCCAGGCGGTAAAGGCCGGCATCCTGGAGATCGCCGACGTGTTCGTGGTCAACAAGGCGGACCGGGACGGCGTCGACGCCACCGTCCGTGACATCCAGGGCATGATCGCGCTTGGCGAGCGCGGGCCGGGGCAGTGGCGGCCTCAGGTGGTCCGGTCGGTTGCCGCGCGCGGCGAGGGCATCGACGACATCGCCGCCGCCATCGACAAGCACCGGGGCTGGCTGGTCGAGCACGGCGAGCTGCGCCGCCGCCAGGAGAAGCGGGCCGCCGCCGAGATCGAGGCGATCGCGCTCGGCACCCTGCGCGCCCGGATCGGCTCACTGCGCGACGGTACGGAGTTGGCGACGCTCGCCACCAAGGTCGCCGAGGGTGCGGTCGACCCGTACACGGCGGCGGACGAGTTGCTCGCCCAGCTCGCCCGCTGACCCGGCGTTTCGCCGGCCGGCGCGTCCACGATGGACGTACCGGATCGGCACGGTCCGACGTCGTCGCTTGTGCGCCGGTCCGAGCGCGCCTCCCGCCCGCAAGCGAAGGTCACTCCGGTTTTAGTAGGCTCGCGGCGCGCGGCCGGCAGCGAGGCTGCCGTGAAGCGGGCTGACGAACCGGTCGGTCCACAGTGCACCGGGACCAGGGGAGATGTGATCATGACGGACGCGGTGGAGAACGCCGGCGCAGTGCAGCCCGCGACGGGCGCGGCCCGGGGTGCCACGTCGGTTTCCGACGAGGTCGTGGAGAAGATCGCCGGGGCGGCCGCTCGTTCGGTGCCCGGTGTGGCCGATCTCGGCGGTGACGTGGCCCGGTTCTTCAACAGCGTGCTGGACAAGGTCGGCCTGGACGCGGTGGGCGACGCTCGCCGGGGTGTCTCGGCCGACGTGAAGGGCAGCTCGGCCGTCGTCAACGTGGTCCTGGTGATCGACGCCGGGCACGTCGTGGCCGACGTGACCGAGGCGGTGCGGGCCGCGGTGATCGAGGCGGTGGAGAAGTACGGCCTCACGGTCACCCAGGTCAACGTCACGGTGGACGACATCGAGCTGAACCAGCCGGGCGCGGCAGCCGGCGCCTGAGGCGTAGCTGCCCGACGGCCTGAGGCTGCCGGACCGCCCGTTGACCATCCACCGGGGGACATCCCGGGACCACATCGTCCGAGTAAGCTCGCACCGCCCACCTTCGCTGAGGGTCGGACGTGCCCAGACCCGGTGGTGCAAGGAGCAGGGAGCGACTGTGGACCTGGAAGCAACGCAGGAGCTGACCAGGGCGTCGGTGCCGGCGGGTGGGACCACGCAGGTCGCCGACGAGGTGATCGAAAAGATCGCCGTCGCGGCGGCGCGCGCGGTGCCCGGCGTGGCCGACCTGGGCGGGGACGTCGCCCGGTTCTTCAACGCGGTTCTCGACCGGGTCGGGCTGGACCAGGTGGGTGACGCCCGGCGGGGTTGTTCGGCCCACGTGACCGGGGACGCCGCCGTGGTCAACCTGGTGTTGGTGATTGAGGCCGGTCGACAGGTGGCAGAGGTCAGCGGTCAGGTGCGCGCTCGAGTGACCGAGGCGGTCGAGACATTCGGGCTGCGGGTCGACGAGGTCAACATCCGGGTCGACGACCTGGCGATCAGCGAATCCCCCACCACACCCCCAGCCTGACCGTTCCTAGTCCACCCCCCGCCCGCCCTCCTCCCTCCCTCCCCCCTCCCTCTGTCGATCATGCAGTTGTGGTGGCCATTTTGGCCCCGGCTGCGGGACTTGTGCACCACCACAACTCCATGATCGACGCGGGCGCTCGCCGTTACTCGCCGGTACGGCGTGACTTAGCGATCGTTCAGGTGGGGGCCTTACACTCGACGTGCAGTCGAGGACCCGAGGAGGAGCCCTGCTCATGGACGCCGACGAGATCGACGCCGGACGGGCGCGCTGGCAGGCCCGGTACGACGCCGCGCGCAAGAGGGACGCGGACTTCACCACGCTCTCCGGGATGCCGGTGGAGCCGGTGTACGGGCCGCCGGAGGGCGCCACCTATCCAGGCTTCGAACGGATCGGCTGGCCGGGCGAGTATCCGTACACCCGGGGTTTGTATCCGACCGGCTACCGCGGGCGGACCTGGACGATCCGGCAGTTCGCCGGCTTCGGCAACGCCCAGCAGACCAACGAGCGCTACAAGATGATCCTCGGCGCCGGCGGCGGCGGCCTCTCGGTGGCGTTCGACATGCCGACGCTGATGGGCCGCGACTCGGACGACCCGCAGGCGCTCGGCGAGGTCGGCCACTGCGGCGTGGCCATCGACACCGCCACCGACATGCAGGCGCTCTTCGACGGCATCGACCTGGCCGGCGTCACCACCTCGATGACCATCTCCGGCCCGGCCGTGCCGGTGTTCTGCATGTACCTGGTCGCCGCCGAGCGGCAGGGCGCCGACCTGTCCAAGCTGGACGGCACCCTGCAGACGGACATCTTCAAGGAGTACATCGCGCAGAAGGAGTGGCTCTTCGACCCGGAGCCGCACCTGCGCCTGATCGGCGACCTGATGGAGTACTGCGCCCGGGAGATCCCGCGCTACAAGCCCCTGTCGGTCTCCGGCTACCACATCCGGGAGGCCGGCTCGACCGCGGCGCAGGAGCTGGCGTACACCCTGGCGGACGGTTTCGGCTACGTCGAGCTGGGTCTCTCGCGTGGGCTGGATGTGAACGTCTTCGCGCCCGGGCTGAGCTTCTTCTTCGACTCGCACCTCGACTTCTTCGAGGAGATTGCCAAGTTCCGTGCCGCCCGCCGGATCTGGGCCCGTTGGCTGCGCGACGTCTACGGCGCAACCAGCGAGAAGGCCCTGTGGCTGCGGTTCCACACCCAGACCGCCGGGGTGTCGCTGACCGCGCAGCAGCCGGTCAACAACGTCGTCCGCACCGCCGTCGAGGCTCTCGCGGCGGTGCTCGGCGGCACGAACTCGCTGCACACCAACGCGCTGGACGAGACCCTGGCGCTGCCTACCGACGAGTCGGCCGAGATCGCCCTGCGTACCCAGCAGGTGCTGATGGAGGAGACCGGTGTGGTCAACGTGGCCGACCCGCTTGGCGGCTCCTGGTACGTCGAGGCGCTGACCGACAAGATCGAGGCCGAGGCGGAGGAGATCTTCGCCCGGATCCGACAGCTCGGCGGGGACGGGCCGCACCAGATCGGCCCGATGACCTCGGGCATCCTGCGCGGTATCGAGGACGGCTGGTTCACCGGGCACATCGCCGAGTCGGCCTTCGTCTACCAGCAGGCCCTCGAGAAGGGCGACAAGAAGATCGTCGGGGTCAACTGCCACACCGGCACGGTCGCCAAGGAGCTGGAGATCCTGCGCATCTCGCACGAGGTGGAGCTGGAGCAGCGCCGGGTGCTCGCCGAGCGTAAGAGCGCGCGGGACGAGTCGGCGGTGCGCGCGGCGGTGGCCCGGATGATCGAGGCGAGCCGTACCGACGAGAACATGATCCCGGCCATGCTCGACGCGGTCCGGGCCGAGGCGACCCTGGGCGAGATCTGCGACGCCCTACGCGCCGAGTGGGGCACCTACCGGGAGCCAGCCCGCTTCTGACCCCTGCCGTCACCCCACCCCCGTCGATCTTGCGGTTTGTGCGCCGACATAAGGCATGAATGCGGCGTACCGGCGACAGAATATGCAAGATCGCGGGGGGTGGGGGCGGGGCGTGAGAGTTGCAACGTCGGGGTTGCGGGTGAGCTGAGATCGGGGGCTCACGTGCGAGACTAGGTAACCATGAGCGACCCACGGATCACCTCGTCGATCTTCACCCGCGGCGCGGTCGACCTCAGCACGCTGCGTGGCCCCGCACCAGCAAGTACCCGCCCCGGCACGCCCCCGCAGGGCGGCCCGTCCAACGGCGCCCCCGGCGCGCCCACCGCCGGCGGTGACACCGCCATCGTGGACGTCACCGAGGCGACAATCCAGTCCGACGTGCTCGAACGCTCGATGGCCACGCCCGTCGTCGTGTTCTTCGGCGCGGCCGGCTTCCCGGAGAGCGACGAGTTCGCCCCGGTCCTGGAGCGGCTGAACGCCGAGGGCGGCGGCACCTGGGTGCTGGCCCGGGTCGACGTGCAGGAAAACCCCCGAATCGCCCAGATGTTCCGGGTGCAGGGCATCCCCATGGTCTACGCGGTCGTCGGCGGCCAGCCGGTCGACGCCTTCTCCGGCGTGGTGCCCGAGGCGCAGCTGCGGCAGTGGATCCAGGCCGTACTCAAGGCCGGCGGCGTGACCGTCGCCGAGCCGGAGGACCCCCGCCTCGACGAGGCTGACGACGCGCTGATGAGCGGCGATCTGGACGCCGCCGAGCAGGCGTACCGGAAGATCCTCGCCGACGCCCCGGCGGACGCCGCGGCCACGGCGGGGCTGGTCCAGGTCGGGGTGGCCCGCCGGGTGGCCGGCGCCGACCCGTCCACCGCGCTGGCCGCCGCCGAGAGCGCTCCCGACGACGTCAACGCCCAACTGCTGGCCGCCGACATCGAGGTGCTCAGCGGCCTGGCTGAGCAGGCGTACGCGCGGCTCGTCGGTCTGGTCCGGCGCACCGCCGGTGAGGACCGCGAGACGGTCCGCCAGCACCTGGTCTCGCTCTTCTCCATCGCCGGTCCGGACGACCCGGCGGTCGCCTCGGCGCGTCGGGCCCTGGCCAGCGCCCTGTTCTGAGTTCGTAGCACGCCAGCGCGGGCCGGCGTTCCGGCCGGCCCGCCCGACCACCGAGGACGGGAGCTCATGATGCGCCGGATCGCCGTCCTCGACGCGCCGACAAATCTCGGTCTACGGCCGCCGACACCCACGTCGGTCCCGGGCTGCGCCAAGGCACCCGGGGCGCTGCGCGACCACGACCTGCTGGCCCGGCTCCGCGCCCGCGACGCCGGCTGCGTCACCCCCGCCCGGTACGACCCGGGCGACTGGCGGCCCGGCGACGGGGTGTGCCACGCCCGGGAGATCGCCGACTACTCGCTGGCCCTCGCCGAACGCATCGGCTCGATCATCGACCGCGGCGAGTTTCCGGTCGTTCTGGGTGGCGACTGTTCCGTGCTCCTCGGCTCGGCCCTGGCCATGCACCGCCTCGGTGAGGCCGTCGGCGGGCGGATCGGGCTGGTCTTCGTCGACGGGCACTCCGACTTCCGCCACCCCGGCAACGCCTCCTACGTCGGCGCGGCCGCCGGTGAGGACCTGGCCCTGGTCACCGGGCGAGGGCAGGCCGACCTGGCCGCCCTGGAGGGTCGCCGGCCCTACTTCCGCGACATCGACGTGGTGGTGCTCGGCATCCGCGCCCAGGACGAGTACCGGCTCGACCTCCAGGCCGCCGGGATCACCACCCGACCGGTGCCGGCGCTGCGCGCCGAAGGCGCCGCCCGGACCGCCCAGTGGGCGCACGAGCAACTCGCCGACTGCGCGGGCTACTGGGTGCACATCGACGTGGACGTGCTCGACCCCGCGGTGATGCCCGCCGTGGACGCCCCCGACCCGGGTGGAATCGCCTTCGCCGAGCTGGAGATCCTGCTCGCCGGCCTGGTCGACACCCCGCACTGCCTCGGCGTGGAGCTGACCGTCTTCGACCCCGACTACGACCCGGACGGCTCGTACGCGGCCGAGATCGTCAACACCGTGGTCGCCGGTCTGGCGCCGGTGACCGCCCCGGAAGCCGTACCGCCCCGACTGCTGTCGGCCCGGCCGACGCCCTCCCCGCGGCGCGGCAACGGCCGGGCCTCGACCGCCACCACCGATCGCTCCGACCGTGCCGACCGCGCCGAGCGTCTCGACCGTGCCGAGCGCCCCGACCGTGCCGAGCGGCTCGACGGGCTGGTTGGGCTTGACGGGCTCGACCGTGTTGAGCGGGCTGCGCGGCTTGAATTTCCCGCCGCCGTCGACCCTGCTGACATCGACGCCCCCGGTGTCGGGCCTGCTGCGCTCGGGTCTGCCGATGTCGGGCCTGCCGGCGTCGGTGTCCCCGGCGTCGGTTCGTCGGTGAGCGCGGTGCCGTACGACATCCCGGCCGAGGGGGAGTCACCCGGCACGGGCGGAGGGGCCTACTCCGAGTCATCGGGCGTCGCGGCCGGTGTCGCGCCCCTGGTCGAGCGCGAACCGGTCGGCCCGCCGGCGTCGGCCGGCCCAGGTCTCCTCCGACGCACCGCCCCGTCGGTCCCGGACCAGACCGAAATACATAAAGCCGACACCGCCTGACCCGGCCCTCGGCCACCTGGCCGTGATCGAGTCGGTTTCAGTGAATCCGGGGTGTCCGGGTGGCTCGGACACCGCAGCTTCAGCGGAATCGAGTGGATCAAGGCCGGACGTCGGCGGAAATTTCGACCGCCCCAGAACCGGCATCGCCAAACCCCGGCCGCCGATCGGGGATCAGTGGCCCGAACCGGTTACCTGAGGTCCGAGCGGAAGGCGAAGACCGCAGCCTTCTGCTGGATCGCTGTCAGCTCGGCCGTCGTCACCTCCAGGGCGGTGGCGGCGAGCGCCAGTTCCTGCTGCAGCGTCGATCTACTCTCCAGCGGGATGTCGGTGTTGAAGCAGATGGGCACACCCGCCTCCAAAAACGCGCGCGCCGGATGCGGCGCTGTCTCGGTGACCGCACCCAGTGCGCGGTTGGAGGAGATCGAGAGTTCGACCATCACGTGATCGTCGCTGAGCCGCTTGAGCAGCGAACGACTCTGCGCCGCTGCGAGCCCGTGGCCGATCCGCTGCGCACCGAGTTCGTCCAGGGCCCGCCAGGTACTCGCGAGGTCACCGAATTCGCCCGCATGCACGGTGATTCCCAGGCCCACATCACGGGCGGTGGAAAAGAGGGCACGAAACCGCGTGGTGTCCCCGTGGTGACTCTCGTCGCCGGCCAGATCGATGCCGACGAAGGTGGCCGGCAGGTCCGCGAGCATCGCCGCGCAGCGGGCCACGACGTCCGGCGTGCTGTCCCGATTGACGAGGAGAACTCCCCTGACAATGGGTCGGCGCAGGGGTTGCATGGCAGCGGCGGCGATATGGACGAACTCGTGGGTCGGGAGGCCGTCGAGCAGGAAGCGGCGCGGAGACAGCCGCAGTTCGACGTAGTCCACACCCTCCCGGCGTTGCTCCGCGTGCACCTGGACGATGAAATCTCGGAGATCCTGGCCGGTCACCGGCAGCCGGGCCCCGTTGCCCACGTCGTGGGCCGCGAAGAACGCCCTCTTGTCGCGGGAGGGTTCGCTGGCGGCCAGCCCCATCTGGATCCGTTTGCGCCGCTCGGGCTCCAGGTGGAGGTGTAGGTGCGCCAGCATGGTCTAACCGGGCTTCCGGGTCACGATCTTGGCCCAGTTCTGGAGGGTCCTGGCCGATCCGTCCTCATCCTCGGTCCATGTCCTGACGACCTCCAGCCCTGCCGCAACGGCCATCGCGCAGAGTTGGTCCGCGTCGTACAGGAAGAAGTGCCGCAGGGTGCCGGAGTCGGCCAATGGTTCGGTGCGCATGCCCCGCCCTCTTTTCACGGAGATCTGCATGAGGCCGCCCGGGCGCAGGACCCGCGCCAGGTCCCGCAGCGCATGCCGGACGTCGCGTTGGCCGAGGTGGAGGAGCACCGCGGAGCACCAGATGGCGCCCACCGACGAGTCAGCCAGCGGGATCCGGCGTACGTCGCCGACAACCCGACCGAAGGCGTGGTCCCACTCCAGTTCGGTGAGCAGCGTGCCAGAGGCGTCCAGCGCGATGACGGTCCGTCCGGTCGCCGCCATGTACTCGGCATCACGCCCGGCTCCGGCGCCCGCGTCCAGGACCGGCCCAGTCGTGGCTTTCAGCAGGGCGTCCATCTGGCCGGGCAGGGTGGAATTGACGGCGAACTTCTCGGTGTCGGCCGCGTAGCGGGCGGCGTTGCCCGTGTAGGTGGCGATGGTCTCGTCGACGATCGCGGCACTCAGTCTTTCGCTCATGTGCGCCTCGCTCGGTCGCAGACTCTCCACCGTGATGCGGCAGTTATCAATATAGGGGAAAAGCGCCCAATCCCATTGGTCCGGCTGGCCGAGGCTATGCGCCCAGATGCGCCGGGCGTGCTGCGACGACAGCTGAGGGTTCGTCGAGAAGTGACCGCCTGAGGCAAACCATGAGCAGTAGTAGTAGTTCTCTCGACGGCTGGCGGCGGTGACCAAAGGGCTGAGGTCGTCGATGCGGTGGCTTTCCCGCGGGACGAGGATCTCCGGATCCACATCCCTCGCCAGGGGTAGGAGATGGAGATGGCAGTGGGTGATGCACCCTCCGCCTGATCGACCCGACGCCTTACCTGAGGACCCGTGCTCGACCAACGCCACCCGGCACCCGAAGACCTTCTCGATCTCCTGGCCCACCACCCGTGCCGTCGCGTGCAGCACGGCCCGCTCGTGCGGCTCCAGATCCCCGCTGCTGGGAACATGGCGGTGCGGTACGAGCAACGTGTAGCCGGGCGCGAGGGATCCGAGCCCGGCCATCACGTCGATGCCGTCGGTGCGGAGGATCAGCCGGGGCATGCTCTCGCCCACCTCGACCGGCCGGCCGGCGGCGGCCCGGCCGTTCAGCTCAACCTCCAGACACATTTCGCAGTGCTCGACGCTCACGTTGATCGCCCCGTGCGCAGGCGGGACCGCGCTCCCCAGATCAGCTGGAACAACAGCAACAGCGCCGGGAGAATGAGGCCCACGGCCAGCTCCACCTTGTCGAGCGCCCGGGTCAGGAACAGCACCAGCGCCGTGACGGAGTAGGCGATCCCGAGGCACCAAAGCCCGAGAGCCACGCGGCGGCGACTCATCCAACTGAACGCGAAGTTGCGCATCAGGAGCGCGCTGGTCAGTTTCCTCGCGTTCGTCTCCGTCTGGACGAGCGCGCAGCCGGGGTAGAGAAGCTGCGCTTCACCATTGGGTACGGGAAAGAGTGCCGCCCGCATCCGGGACAGGGCAGAGACGAAGGGCCAGACCGCCCAGATGGAGTCCCTTGACGGGCTCCTCGGTAATTCCCAGGTGCCGGTGTTGCCCTGTGCCTGGAGGATGTGCGAGACCGCCTTGAAGAGCTTCGGCTGAAGTGGGTCGACTCCCGCCGCCAGCAGCGCGGTCACGGCTACCGGGCCGGCGAAGTGCGGCAGGGCGTTCTGGAAGACGAGCGGCCGGTCGCCGTCCATGTAGGGGACGTCAAACTCCTCGACGGTGGAGGACCGCTCGACATGTTCCCCGGGCACGAGATTGTCCAGGATCCATTCGGTTGTCTTCTCGATCGTGTTGATGCTGAGCGCACCGTCGAGATTGGCGAGGGCGAGCAGGGCGTAGCTGGTGTGTAACAGGGTCGGTGCCGCACCGGGTAGCGGTCCCCAAGCGGGCGCATCCGGGCTCTGTGCTCCAATGAGCCACTTCTTGGCGTTGTCGATGACCTGGGTGGGGCCGCCGCACTCCTGCAAGGCCAGCATGCACAGCGCGGTGTGGAACACGCGGGAGGGTTGACCGGCGTAGGAGCCCCATCCGAAATCAGTGTTCTGGTTGTCCTCCAGGAATCGCGCGCCGTCCTGAAGGGCGGCAACGGCGGCGAGCCGCCCCGCGCCGGGCGGGCTCAGAGCCCGTACGACCCACGCGGTCGCCTCAATGATGGGGAACCCGTTGGTCGTGCGCACCGCCCACCCGGCGCCCTTGCCGTCTGGTCCGCGAACCTGCTGGTCGATGAGGTAGCGGATCACCTCGTCGGCGCGTTCGAAATTCTGGCCGGCGAGTCGGAAGGTGAACAGACCCACTGCGGACGCGGTGATCCCGGGCGACGGATCGTCCAGGAAGTGGTACCAACCGGCCTCACCCTCACCGGATCGGAAATTGATCCGCAGGCAGTCGAGAGCCCGGCCGAGGGCATACGAAATTGCTTTTCCGGAGAGAGTGGCTTCTGGTTGCGGCAAGTCGGCTCCACAACGGGCGGGGACGGGGGAATCGCCGCACCGAGGGCTGTCAGTGCTCCAAGGAAGGCGCCACTAGCCGACCCTCAGTACGCCTTGTCCTATCGAGCTCCTTGATTTCCTATGATTCCGGCACCGTACCGGGCGGATTGGCGGGCTACCACCCCTGCACCGGTGGGCCCCGGCAGGCGGACGAGCCGTAGCGGGTGACGGCCGTGGAGAAGGAGCACGCGCTTCACACCGTTTGCCAGGTGGTGCCCGGTGTTCGGTGGCGGATCAGGGCATTGCGATCACCATGGCAAGGGATTGGCCGACATCCGACAGGTGGGGCACGCGGGCCCTGCGTCGGCGACTTTCGTCGGCCGTTGCCGTCCGTCCGCCTGCCGCGCGCGTCGCACGAACGAGTAGCGGACCGCCGGTCAGCGGGCCGGGAGGGCGCGGAGAAAGCGCTCGGCGATCGGGACGGCCGAGGCGGTGCTGGCCCCGCCCTTCTCCACGAAGACGGCGAACGCCACGTCTCCCCGCCAGCCGACGAACCAGGCGTGGGTGTGGGCCGGGTTGTCGTCGTACTCGGCGGTGCCGGTCTTGCCGTACACCTCGCCCGGCACATCCTTGAGCGCGCTGCCGGTGCCGGCGGTGACCACTTCGCGCATCATCGTGCGCAGCGCCGCGACGGATTCTGGCTTGAGTTGCTCGCCGGCCGGGGCCGGCTTGGCCGGCGCCGGGTCGATCAGCAGCTTCGGCTGTTCGAAGCGGCCGCGGGCGACGGCGGCGGTGGCGCCGGCCATGGCGAGCGGACTGACCAGCGTGGTGCCCTGCCCGAACGACGCGGCGGCCTGCTCGGTCGGGCTGCCGCCCGTCGAGACCTTGCCGGTGAAGGCGTCCGTGCCGAGGTCCCACTGACCCTCCAGGCCCAGCGAGCGGCCGGCGGCGGCCAGCCCGTCACCGCCGAGCTTCGGGGCCAGGGAGGCGAACGCCGTGTTGCAGGACTTGGCGAAGTCGGTGCGGAACGGCACCGAGCCGAGTTCGAAGTTGTCCGAGTTCTTGAAGGACCGGCCGTCCACGGTGAAGGTCTTCTTGCAGTCGACCGGCCCGTCCAGGGTGACCGCGCCCCGATCCAGCAGACCCAGCGTGCTGACCATCTTGAACGTGGAGCCCGGAGGCACCTGGGCGTCGAAGGCCAGATTCTCCCCGGCCGGGCCGGGGCCGTTCGCGGCGGCGAGCACCGCGCCGTCGCTGATCCGGAGCGCCACCAGGGCGGAGCGGCGCGACTCGGCGCGCAGTGCCCCGTCGGCCGCGTTCTGGACGGCGACGTCCAGCGTGGTCTTCAGCGCCTGCCCGGGCTGCGGCTCCCGACGGAACAACTCGGCGCCGGTGGGTTCGAGTTTGCCGCCCTCGGCCGGACGCTCGACCACCACGGTCAGCCCGGGGCCGCCGCGCAGCCGTTCGTCGTAACGGCCCTGTAGGCCGCCGTGCCCGACGAGGTCGCCGACGACGTACCGGTCGGGGTGTGCGGCGAGGTCGTCGGCCTGCGCCGGGTCGACCGTGCCCAACAGCGCACGGGCGAACTCACGGGTGGGCGCCAGGTCGATCTTGTCGGAGACGAACTTGGTGCCGGGCAGGTCGTAGATCCGGGGCTTGATCTGCCGGTACGCCTCCTCGCGGAGCGACACCACCTCGACGAAGGCACCCGGCTCGGCCTTGGCCACCCGGTCGGGCAGGTCGGCCAGGTCGACGCCGGGGACCAGCGCCGGGCGGATGGCCTTGAACGCCGCGTCGAGATCCTTGACGAGCTTCTTGAGGTCGGCGACCCCGTTGGGCTGCACACCCACCCGGACCACCGGGCGCGGGGTCACGATCGGCTTCCCGGCGTTGTCCAGCACTGCGGCGCGGGCACCGGGGTCGCGGCGCAGCGCCAACCGGTCACCCTTGGTGAGCTGCTCGTGCACCACCTTCGGCTCCCAGATCACCTGCCACTGGTCGTCGTCGCCGTGGGCGAGCCGCACCTCCCGGTCGTACGCCCAGCGGGTCTGACCGGGCAGGGTCCACTCCACCTGGACGGTCGTGGTCGCGATGTCCTTCGTGATCTTCGGCTCGCCGCGACGCGTCAGCGTGGGCGGGGTGGCCGCCAGCTCACCGGAGAGGTCCTTGATCTCGCGCGCCACGTCCGCCGACGGCAGTTTCGAGCCGAGCGGGTCGATCAGACCGACCGCCTGGAGGTCACCGCTGCGCCAGCCCGCGAGGAAGGCGTCGACGGTGCGCTGCGGCCCGTCGTCACCCGAGCAACCGACCAGGACACCCGCCGCGAGAAGCGCCGTGGTGACGGCGGCGGCCAGCCGGCGGGCGGGGTTCGGCCGATGGGGCCGGGGGTACGACAAGGGCATGAAGCTGGTCCTTCCGATCTCGGACTGCCCTCGCACGGTAGTACGCGAACGGCGTCCCCAACGTCCCCCACGTGCTCGGCCGCGCTCAAAGACGGGCCGCGCCCGTGTGATGAACATCGCGTGGCGGGGTATCCCGCAGCCAGCCAACCTCGGACCCGCAACGGGTGAAAGGACAAAGTCCCGATCCGGACGTCTGGCCAGTGGTCCGCCGACGAAGGCGCACAACGGCAGGGCCTAGGCTGGGCGGCAGAGTGACCCACAACGCGGTGGGTCGAGGGGAGTGGCACCGATGGACCGGCGTCCGGCGATCAAACCGGAACCCGACCTCCGGCAGGATGACTCCGGCCGGGACGACGACAGCTTCGATTCGGCGACCGACGGGGACGGCTACGGCCGACTCGACACGGGAGTCACCGGGCTGACCGGGTCGAGCATCGACACCATCTACGATCTGGGTCTGCCAGCCGAGGCGTTGGCCGACGACGTGGAGGACGCCGAGCTCGACGAACCCGTCCCCAACGCGGAGCGCCTGGTGGCCCAGGCCGTCGCGCTCGCGGGGGACGACCACGACGCGGCGACACTTGTCGGCCGTTTCTGGCGGTTCGCCCCGGACGAGGAGCTGGTCGGCTTCACGGCGGAGGAGATGCTCGACGCGGCCCGGGCACACCGGGATCTCGCCCAGCAACGGGTCCCGGGCGAGTTGAAGCTGCGGATCCACGAACCGCACGCGGACCAGCACCACACGGTCGTCGAGATCGTCACGGACGACATGCCGTTCCTGGTCGACTCGGTGACGGCGCTGCTCAACTCGTACCACCTCGACGTGCACCTGCTGGTGCACCCGCTGGTGGTGGTGCGGCGTGAGCCGCTGGGCCGGCTCACCGAGGTCTCCGCGGATGTGGAGCCGGACGACGCGATCTCCGGCGACATCATCGAGAGCTGGATGCGGATCGAGATCGACCCGGTCCGGGACGCGGCCGAGCGGGACCGGCTGCGCCGCGAGTTGCAGCGGGTGCTCACCGACGTGCGGGAGGCGGTGGAGGACTGGCCCAAGATGCGTCAGCGTGCCCTCGCGCTCGCCGACGAGCTGGCCTCGGCCCGTACGTCCGACAACCGCCCACCGGTGCCGGAGAAGGACATCACCGACTCGGTGGAGCTGCTGCGCTGGCTCGCCCAGGACCACTTCACCTTCCTCGGCTACCGCGAGTACCGGTTGGTGGACGCCGACGGCGGCGACGCCACCGACCGGGTCGACGGCAAGGCGTTGGAGGCGGTGCTCGGCACCGGTCTGGGCATCCTGCGTTCGGATTCGCCGGACGCGCGGTCGCTGGCGTCGATGACGCCGGAGGCCCACGAAAAGGTGCTGGAGAAGCGCCTGCTCATCATCACCAAGGCCAACTCGCGTGCCACCGTGCACCGCTCGGCGTACCTGGACTACATCGGCTTCAAGATCTTCAACTCCGACGGTGACGTGATCGGTGAGCGGCGCTTCCTGGGCCTGTTCTCGACGGCCGCCTACCGGACCAGCGTCCGCGAGTTGCCGGTGGTACGCCGCAAGGTGGCCGAGGTGCTGGACCGCTCCGGCCTGAGCCAGCGCAGCCACTCCGGCAAGGATCTGATCCAGATCCTGGAGACGTACCCGCGCGACGAGCTGTTCCAGATCAAGACCGACGACCTGTACCACGCGGTGGTCGGTGTGCTGCGGATGGCCGGCCGTCGGCAGCTGCGTGTCTTCCTGCGTCGGGACGCGTACGGGCGGTTCATCTCCTGCCTGATCTACCTGCCCCGGGACCGGTTCACCACGCAGAACCGGCTGCGCATGCAGGACATCCTGCTGCGTGAGCTGAACGGCGTCGGGGTGGACTACACCACCCGGGTCACCGAGTCGATGCTGGCTCGCGTGCACTTCATCGTCCGTACCGACCCGACGCGGCCGCCCGGCGACATCGACGCCGACCTGCTGGCCGAGGAGTTGGCCGACGCCACCCGGCTCTGGGACGACGACTACCGGTTGGTGCTGGAGCGCAAGCTCGGCGACGAGCAGGCCAAGCACCTGTTCACCCGGTACGCCGACGCGTTCCCGGAGGGCTACAAGGACGGGCACACGCCGTACGAGGCGATGAAGGACCTGGCGAAGCTGGAGCTGCTGGAGGAGCCCGGCCAGCTGGAGATGCACCTGTTCCGCAAGCAGTTGGCGCCCCGGCCGGGCACCCGGGTGCCGGGTGCGGACCTGGCCGAGGCGATGGACGTCCGGTTCAAGGTCTACCGGTACGGCGAGCCGATGATGCTCTCCGCCGTGCTGCCGGTGCTGCACTCGCTCGGCGTACGGGTGGTCGACGAGCACCCGTACGAGGTGGACCGGATCGACGGTCGGGTCTACCTGTACGACTTCGGCCTCATGCTGCCCGAGGGGCATCACGAGCTGGCCGAGGTGCGCCCGCACGTGGAGAACGCCTTCGCGGCGGCCTGGCGCGGCGAGGCCGAGGTGGACCGGTTCAACGAGCTGGTGCTGCGCGGCGGGTTGACCTGGCGGCAGGTGGTGGTGCTGCGGGCGTACGCGAAGTACCTGCGGCAGGCCGGCACGGTCTTCTCACAGGACTACATGGAGCAGACCTTCATCGCGTACCCAAAGCTCGCCTCGTTGCTGGTGGAGCTCTTCGAGACCCGGTTCGCGCCGGGCGAGTTGAGCACGGAGCAGCGGCAGCAGCGCAGCGGTGAGCTGGTGGAGACGATCCGGGGCGCGCTGGACGACGTGGCGAGCCTCGACCAGGACCGGATCCTGCGCTCGTACCTGACGCTGATCGAGGCGACCCTGCGGACCAGCTTCTACCAGAAGCGCGCCGACGGGCGGCCCAAGGCGTACGTCGCGTTCAAGCTCGACCCGCAGGCCATTCCGGACCTGCCCGCGCCGCGACCGAAGTTCGAGATCTTCGTCTACTCGCCCCGGTTCGAGGGTGTGCACCTGCGGTTCGGGCCGGTGGCCCGGGGCGGGTTGCGCTGGTCCGACCGTCGGGAGGACTTCCGCACCGAGGTGCTGGGTCTGGTCAAGGCGCAGATGGTGAAGAACACCGTGATCGTGCCGGTCGGCGCCAAGGGCGGCTTCGTGTTGAAGCAGAAGCCGGGCGACCGGGACGAGGCGGTCGCCTGCTACCAGGAGTTCGTCGGCGCGATGCTGGACGTCACCGACAACATCGTCAGCGGGCAGATCGTGCCGCCCGAGGACGTGGTCCGGCACGACGGCGACGACCCGTACCTGGTGGTGGCGGCCGACAAGGGCACCGCGACGTTCTCCGACATCGCCAACGAGATCTCCAAGGCCCACAACTTCTGGATGGGTGACGCGTTCGCGTCCGGCGGATCCGCCGGCTACGACCACAAGAAGATGGGCATCACCGCCCGGGGCGCCTGGGAGTCGGTCAAGCGGCACTTCCGGGAGTTGGGCCTGGACACCCAGACCCAGGACTTCACGGTGGTCGGCGTCGGTGACATGTCCGGCGACGTGTTCGGCAACGGGATGCTGCTCTCCGAGCACATCCGGCTGGTGGCCGCCTTCGACCACCGGCACATCTTCCTCGATCCGGAGCCGGACGCCGCCACCTCGTACGCCGAGCGTCGGCGGCTGTTCGACCTGCCCCGTTCCTCCTGGGAGGACTACAACCGGGAGCTGATCTCGGCTGGTGGCGGCATCTTCCCGCGTACCGCGAAATCCATCCCGATCACGCCGCAGGTCCGGGCGGCGATCGGCCTGGACGACGACGTCACGCAGATGTCCCCGCAGGACCTGATGAAGGCGATCGTCACGGCCCCGGTGGACCTGTTCTGGAACGGTGGCATCGGCACCTACGTCAAGGCCTCCACCCAGACCAACGCCGAGGTGGGCGACAAGTCCAACGACGCGATCCGGGTGGACGGGCGCGACCTGCGCTGCCGGGTCGCGGGCGAGGGCGGCAACCTGGGCTGGACCCAGCTCGGCCGGATCGAGTACGCGTTGACCGGTGGCCGGATCTACACGGACTTCATCGACAACGCGGCCGGGGTGGACACCTCCGACCACGAGGTGAACATCAAGATCCTGCTCAACACGGCGGTGGCCGACGGGGAGCTGACCACGGCCGATCGGGACGAACTGCTGGCCGGAATGACCGACGAGGTCGCCGAGCTGGTGCTGCGGGACAACTACGACCAGGCCCGGGCGATCAACAATGCCCAGGCCCAGGCCGCCTCGCTGCTCCCGGTGCACCGCCGGATGATCAACGAGCTGGAGCGTTCGGGTGGCCTGGACCGGGCGTTGGAGGCGCTGCCGCCGGACGAGGAGCTGGCGGTCCGCAGCGAATCCGGCCTGACCGCGCCCGAGTTCGCGGTGCTGCTCGCGTACGTGAAGATCGTCCTGGAGCGGGAGATCCTCACCGAGGGGTTGGCCGACGAGGAGTGGACGACCGAGGTCCTGGTCAACTACTTCCCGACGCCGATGCGCGAGCGGTTCGCCGACCGGATGGGCCGGCACCGGCTGCGCCGCGACATCGTCACCACCGTGCTGGTCAACGAGGCGATCAACCGGGGTGGCATCTCGTTCATCTTCCGGGTGGTCGAGGAGACGGCGGCCAGCGCGGCAGACGTGATCCGGGCGTACGTGGTGGTCAGCGAGGTGTTCGGCCTGCGCGACCTGTGGGACGCGGTCGAGGCGCTGGACAACAAGGTGGCGCCCGAGCTGCAGACCAGCGTCTACCTGGACACCCGCCGGCTGCTCGACCGGGCGGTGCGGTGGCTGGTCTCCAACCGGCGCTCGCCGATCGACGTGCCGGCCGAGATCGCCCGGCTGCGGGACGGCGTCACCCGGCTGCTGCCGGGGCTCGAGGAGCTGTTCTACGGCAACGAGCGCCAGGGCATCGCCGCGCACATGGACTCGATGACCGAGCGTGGACTGCCCCGCGAGCTGGCGGAGCGGGCGACCCGGCTGATGTACAGCTTCGGCCTGATGGACGTGGTGGAGACCGCGAACGCCAGCGGGCGGGACGTCAGCGAGGTGGCCTCGGTCTACTTCGTGCTGTCCGACCTGTTCCGGGTGGACTCGCTGCTGTCGAAGATCTCCCTGCTGCCGCGGGAGGACCGTTGGCAGACGCTGGCCCGGATGGCGCTGCGGTACGACCTGTACGCCGCGCTTGCCGCGCTCACCGCGGAGGTACTCGACTCCACCCCGGGCGACCTGCCGCCGCACGAGCGGGTGCAGCAGTGGGAGCAGTCGAACGCCACCTCCATCCACCGCGCCCGGCGGGCGATGGGGGAGTTCGACGAGTCGCGGGCGGATCTCGCCGCGCTCTCGGTGCTGCTGCGCCAGATCCGCACCCTGGTGCGGACCTCCGCAGCCGCCTGAGTCAGGTACGCCGGACGCGGTCCGGCCGGTCGGGGTGACCCGCCCGGCCGGACCGCGTTTCGCTCGTCGCGGGTCACGCCGCCAGGGTGGCGAAGACGACGATGTTGTCCGGGTAGCTCTTCGCGGCCGCGTCGAACTGACCGCCGCAGGTGACCACCCGCAGGCTGGGCCGGTCGCTCGGTCCGTACACCAGCTCGGTGGGAAAGGCCGTCTTCGGGTACGACTTCACCGAGTCGACCGTGAAGGTGGCCGGCACCCCGTCGGCGCGGCGCACGGTGACGGTGTCGCCAGGGGTGAGAGCGCCGAGGTCGAAGAAGACGGCCGGGCCGAGCACCGCCGAGTCGACGTGCCCGACGATGACCGCGTTACCCGTCTCGCCGGGGCTCGCCCCGGGCTCGTACCACCCGGCCTGGTCGGCCTTGTCCAGCGGAGGGACCTGGACAGTGCCGTCCGGGTTGGTGCCCAACGACATGATCGTCGCGTCGACACCGATCCGGGGGATCTCGATGCTGGTCGGTGCCGAGCGGGCCAACCCGGCCGGAGCATCACCCTGACCGGCCGGCTGCCCGTCGTCGGCGGTGCTCGCCGGCCCGGTCGCCTCGGGGCCGGCCTGGGCCAGCGGCTGCGGCGGTCGAGGACTGGGCGTGGTCTTCAGAGAGGCGCCGATCATGCCGGCGCCGATCATGGCCATGGTGACGACGACGGCCGTGCCGGCGGCACGCCACGGTCTCCCGTGGCGGCCGCCGGCCGGTGTCGTCGTCACGTCAGACGAGCGAACCATCGGTCCGCCGACGACGCATCAGCACGATCCCGCCCAGCGCGGCAGCGCCGAGCAGGCCCGCCCCGCCGGTGGCGAGACCCCGGTCGGTGCCGGTGCTCACGCCACCGTCACCACCGTCGACACCGCCGTGCGGCAGCACGACGAGCTCGCCCTCGCCGCAGGAGCCCTTGAGCTCGTAGCGGCCCGGCTTGGCGTCCTTGTCGACCTTGGCCTCGCCGTAGTAGACGAACTCGCGGTCGTCCCGGTCACGGTCGTCCCGGTCACGGTCGTTCCGGTCACGGTCGTCCCGGTCACGGTCGTTCCGGTCACGGTGGTCCCGGTCACGGTCGTCCCGGTCCCGGTCGTCCCGGTCACGGTCGTTCCGGTCACGGTGGTCCCGGTCACGGTCGTCCCGGTCACGCTCGTCCTTGCCGTAGCCGCCGCGCTCGTCCGAGCCGTACTCGGAGCCGTGCTCGTCCTTGCCGTAGCCGCCGCGCTCGTCCGAGCCGTACTCGGAGCCGTGCTCGTCCTTGCCGTAGCCGCCGCGCTCGTCCGAGCCGTACTCGGAGCCGTGCTCGTCCTTGTTCTCCCAGCCCTTGTCGGAGCCGTTGTCCGAGCCGTGCTCGTCCTTGCCGTAGCCGCCGCGCTCGTCCGAGCCGTACTCGGAGCCGTGCTCGTCCTTGGACTCCCAGCCGTTGTCCCGGCCGTTGTCGGAGCCGTGCTCGTCCTTGGACTCCCAGCCGTTGTCCCGGCCGTTGTCCGAGCCGTGCTCGTCCTTGGAGTCCCAGTTGTTCTTGTCACGGCCTTCTTCGGCGTCCTGGCCGTGCTCCTCGCCCTTCCAGTCCTTGCTGTCCTCGTCGCCGTAGGCGTCGGCGGCAGCGCCGCCACCCTGGCCGCCCTTGCCGTTGTCGTCCTTGCCGTTCTCGTCCTTGCCGTTGTCGTCCTTGCCGTTCTCGTCCTTGCCTTCGTGGTCCTTGCCGTTGTCGTCCTTGCCGTTCTCGTCCTTGCCTTCGTGGTCCTTGCCGTTGTCGTCCTTGCCGTTCTCGTCCTTGCCCTCGTGGTCCTTGCCGTTCTCGTCCTTGCCCTCGTGGCCGTTCTTGTAGACGTGCTGGCTGGTGTAGTCGTCGGTGTG
>NZ_JAKKFF010000143.1 GCF_022229015.1 Micromonospora foliorum | reverse complement strand
GGTGCGGGGCACCCGCTGCCAGCGCTTCCCGCTGCCCCCCGGCCGGCACCTGCGCGGCGCCGCGTACGCCGACTGCCAGGTCGGTGACGCCCGGTTCACCCTCGCCGGCTCGCACCTGTCCACCGACCCGGCCGAGCGGCCCTCCCAGGCCGCCGAGTTCAAGCGCGGCCTGGACGCGGCGACCAGCCCGGTGCTGGCCGGGGCGGACCTCAACGAGGGTCCGGAGGGGCCCGCCTGGGCCACCGTGTCGCGCGGGTTGACCGACGCCGCGGTGGCAGCCGACCGGGCCGAGCGGCTCACCTACTCCTGCGCCGACCCGCGCCGACGCATCGACGCGCTCTTCGTCGACCCGCGGATCACCGTGGTCGACTACGACGTGGTGGACACTCCGCAGACCCGCCGCGCCAGCGACCACTTCCCGGTCCTGGTCGACCTGCTGCTGCCCACCACCGACTGACCCCCGACCCCGGCCCGACCGTCGACGCATCCGTCTCAGGACTGGACATCCGGCCCGGTTGTGGAGAGGATTTCGCGGCGACCGGCACGCCTGCCGTACCAAAAGGAGATGTCCCCGGTGTCCACCTCCACCGACCACGGCCGGCCCGACCCGGAGGCGACCTCGCCCGCGGCGAACAGCGACGGCCGACCGGTCTCCGACCGGGGCGACACGGTCTGCGTCATCGGGGCCGGGGCCAGCGGTCTGACGGCCATCAAGAATCTGCGCGAGCACGGGTTCGGCGTGGACTGCTACGAGCGGGAGACGGGCGTCGGCGGCGCCTGGAACTGGCGGCACGACCGCAGCCCGGTGTACGCCAGCACCCACCTGATCTCGTCGAAGCCGTTCACCCAGTTCCCCGACTTCCCGATGCCGGACTCCTGGCCGGACTACCCGCACCACGGTCAGGTGCTGTCGTACTTCGAGCGGTACGCCGACCACTTCGACCTGCGTTCGCACATCTGGTTCGGCACCGAGGTGATCCGGGTCCAGCCCGTCGAGGGGGATCGGTGGGACGTGACCACCCGCTCCACCGGCGGGTACGGCCCCGAGCGCACCGCCCGGTACGCCGCAGTGGTGATCGCCAACGGCCACAACTGGTCGCCGAAGCTGCCCCGCTACGAGGGCCTCGAACAGTTCCGTGGCGAGATCATGCACGCCTCGTCCTACAAGGACCCGGCGCAGCTGCGCGGCAAGCGGGTGCTGGTGGTCGGGGCCGGCAACACCGGCTGCGACATCGCCGTCGAGGCCGCCCAGCAGGCGTCGCGCTGCTGGCACTCCACCCGGCGCGGCTACTGGTACGCGCCGAAGTACGTCCTCGGTCGCCCCGCCGACCAGGTCAACGACACCCTGTTGGCGCTGCGGGTGCCGCTGCGGGTGCGCCAGTGGCTCTACCACTGGACCCTGCGACTGACCGTCGGTGACCTGACCCGCTTCGGCCTGCCCAAGCCCGACCACCGGGTGTACGAGACGCACCCGATCGCGAACAGCCAGCTCGTCTACTACGTGGGCCACGGCGGGATCGGCCCGGTGCCGGACGTCGCCCGGTTCCACCCGTACGCCGTGGAGTTGGCCGACGGCCGCGAGATCGACCCCGAGGTGGTCGTCTTCGCCACCGGTTACCTGCCGCGCTTCGAGTTCCTCGACGCGTCGGTGTTCGGTGACAGCGCGGGCGCGGGCCGGCCCACGCTGTGGCTCAACGCGTTCACCCCGGGGCATCCGACGCTCGCCGTCGCCGGCCTGCTGCAACCCGACTCCGGGCTGTTCACCCTGTCGCACTGGCAGACGGTGCTCTTCGCCCGACTGCTCCAGGCCCGTCGGGACCGGCCGGAACGGGCCGCGGCGTTCGCGCAGCGGGTGCGGGACCGGGCCGGGGAGCGGTACTCCGGGCCGGTCAAGGAGAGCAGCCGACACTGGTTCGAGGTCGGGCACGCCGACTACCTGCGCGCCATCCAGCGCGCCCTGGTCGAGCTGGAGGGCAAGTGAGCGCGAGGAGTGAGCTTGCGAGCCCCGCAGTCGCGAACGAAAGGTTGGCACCGTGAGCACTAGCGAGCTGCGGATCATGCGGGGCCGGGAGTGGTCCCGCCCGGTCCGGCCAGCCCGGCGGGAGGTGCTCAGCGCGGTCCCCGAGCTGGAGGAGGGGCGTCCGCCGCTGCTCTTCGTTCCCGGGTTCGGGCACGGCGCGTGGGCGTTCGCCGAGCACTGGTTGGGTCACGCGGCGTCGCGGGGGTTCCCGGCGTACGCGGTGAGCCTGCGCGGGCACGGTGCCAGCGAGCCGGCGCCGGAGGCGACGCTGCGGGCGTACGCCCACGATGTGGTCCAGGTGGCCGCCAGCCTGCCGCGGCAGGCGGTGCTTGTGGGGCACGGCGCCGGGGCCCTGGTGGTGGCGCACGCGTTGGCCCGCTACCCGGCGCGGGGCGCGGTCCTGGTGGCGCCGGTCTTCGGCGGCTGGGGAGTGTTGGGCGCGGCGTTGCGGCGCAACCCGGCAGGCACGTTGCCGGCGGTGTTCGGCGGGCCGTTGCGGCTCAACCGGGGGCAGTTGTTCAGCCGCGAGTTGCCCGACGAGGAGGCCCGACGGTACGTCGGACGCCTCGGCCGGGCGGGTCGGCGGGCGCAGTGGGCGCTGCTGGGTGAGCCGGAGGCCGAGCCGGCCGTGGGCGCGCCCCCGGTGCTGGTGCTGGGCAGCCCGGACGACCGGGTGGTGCCGGCGTCGACGTTGACCCGGGTGGCCCGCCGGTACGGGTCGGCACCGCTGCTGTTTCCCGGGATGGGCCACGACCTGATGCTGGACGCGCGGTGGGCGGAGCCGATCGACGCGATCCTGGACTGGCTGGAGAAGGAGCCCGCGGCGCACTGAGCAGCCGGGCTGCCGGTCAGCCGCCGGCCTGGTGGACGGCCGGGCTGCCGCTCGGGGTGGTCGGCCGGGGCAACCGGGCGGTGCCGTCGGAACCGGCGTCGGTGCTGGTCAGGCGACTGACCAGGGCGCCGCCCTCGTCCAGGGCGTGCAGGTAGGAGCGCGCCCAGGCCCGGATGTCGTGCTGGTGCAGGTGGGCGCGCATGGCCCGCATCCGCTGGGTGGTGTCGGCCGGGTCGGCCCGCAGCGCCGCGCGCAGGCCCTGCTTGAGCCCTTCCAGGTCGTGCGGGTTGACCAGGTACGCCTGGGACAGCTCGGCGGCGGTGCCGGCGAACTCGCTGAGCAGCAGCGCACCCGTGTCGTCGACCCGCGCGGCCACGTACTCCTTGGCGACCAGGTTCATCCCGTCGCGCAACGGGGTCACCGCCATCACGTCGGCGACCCGGTAGAGCGCGGCCAGCTCGGCCCGGTCGAAGGGCTGGGTGAGGTAGTGGATCGCCGGCTCACCGACCCGGCCGAACTCGCCGTTGATCCGGCCGACCTCGCGCTCGATGCGCTCGCGCAGGATCTGGTACTGGCCGACGCGTTCCCGGCTCGGCATGGCGACCTGCACCAGCACCGTGTCGCGGACCTTGACGTCGCCGCTGGCGAGCAGCTCGCTGTACGCCTTGAGGCGCTGCTCGATGCCCTTGGTGTAGTCCATCCGGTCCACGCTGAGGACGACCTGCCGGGGATCGCCGAGGTCCTGACGGAGCCGGTGGGCCCGAGCGGCCACGTCCGGGCGGTCGGCGAGCGCGGCCATCTCGGCGGTGTCGATGGAGACCGGGAACGCGCCGATGCGGACGACCCGGTCGTCGATGCCGATCCGCCGGTCGGTGGCGGGCAGCTCCAGCACCCGGGTCACCAGCTGGGCGAAGTTGTGCGCCGCCTGCACCCGCTGGAAGCCGACCAGGTCGGCGCCGAGCATGCCGCGCAGCAGTTCGGCCCGGCGGGGGAGCTGCATGAACAGCTCCGGCGGCGGGAACGGCACGTGCAGGAAGAACCCGATGCGCAAATCCGGGCGGAGGGCGCGCAGCAGACCGGGGACCAGTTGCAGGTGGTAATCCTGCACCCAGACCACCCCGCCCGGCTCGGCCACCTCGGCGGTCGCCTCCGCGAAGCGCTGGTTGACCCGCTGGTACGCCTCCCACCACCGGCGGTGGTGCTGCGGCTGCTCGACCGAGTCGTGGTAGAGCGGCCAGAGGGTGGCGTTGGCGAACCCCTCGTAGTGGTCACGCAGGTCTTCCGGGCTGAGCGCCACGGTGTGCATCCGGACGCCGTCCACGTCCGGGAGGGCGGGGGCCGGCCCGGTGCCACCGGCCCAGCCGACCCAGGTCGCCGGGGTGTGCCGCAGGAGCGGGTGCAGCGCGCTGACCAACCCACCCGGGCTGCGCCGCCACTCGCAGGCCCCGTCGGGGGCCTGATTGTCGTCGATGGGGAGGCGGTTGGCCACCACCACGAGAGAACTCTGTCGCATCTCGGGCATTCCGATCAGCAGAGGACTGACCGCCGCGAGCAAGGAAAAACCGGTCAGTCAGCGGGGGAAGTGACGTACAGCGGTATTCCTACTGACAGTAAGTTACACCACTGTTACGCCCCCGGCGGGGCGCTGCCGTCCCGGGATGCGGGCCGACTCAGACGACGGCGCCGTTGTCCGGGTCGTCCTCGTCCTCGTCGCCGGGGCGCAGCCGCCAGATCAGCGTGACGAAACCGGCCAGGATGCCGGTGAACCCGAACAGCGTGACCGCCGAGCGGTCGATCGGGAGCAGCCACGGGAAAAGGAACAGCACGAACCCGACGACCACCCCGAGCACGCCGATCACCGCGTACTTGCTGACCCGCGGCAGCGGCGGCGGTGGCGGCGGGTGGTAACCCTCGTCGTCCTCGTCGTCGGGCAGGTCGGCGCCGAAGGTGTCCAGCCCGTCCAACAGCGAGGGCTCGTCCGGTCGGGTGCCGCGCCCCACGGAGATCCCGGAGATGTCCGTCGCGGACGGTAGCCGGCGAACGTCGGTGGCGGTCGGACCGGGCTCGTCGGCGCCGGAGCGGGTCAGCGGCCCGGAGGTCGGCTCGTCCCGCCCGTCCCGCCCGTCCCGTTCGTCCACGTCCTCCGAGGCCGGCCACGGGTGGTCACCGGGCGTGGAGGTGGTGTGGAAGCCCGCCACGATGCGTGCCCACTCGGCGTCGATGTCCGGTTCGTCGCGAGCCGGCGGCTGCTCCGGAGCGGTCTCGTCGGCGAGCTGGGTCAGGTAGTCCCGGGCGGTGGTCAGGTGCGAGCGGTCGACGTAGAGCCGGTCGACCGGGCGGGCCGGCACGGTGGTGGTGCGGGTGACCGGGTTGAGGTCGGCGGAGGGCTGGAGGTAGGCGGCGATCCCACCGGCGGCCAGCACGTCGAGCAGGTGCTCACCGACGCGCGGATCGACGTCGCCGACGACGGCGTACTCGTTCGCGTCGAGCCCGTTGTCCCGCCGTCCCCGGCGGGCCCCACCCGCTGACACCCGGACATCCCCCTTAACGCGCCTTCCGGCGCGGCCACCGCTGCCCCTCGACGCCCGTCCGCACGCCGTGCTCTGAATCGTGACACGTCAGGGCATGGTTCCGGGAGTGCGTTGTGTCGCGTCTTCCAAAGTCACGGCTGCTTCCGCAGGTCGCGGCGGGGCTCCTTTGTCCGTTCTTGCGCGACAAGTGCGATCTCGGTGAGCGTTGGCAGCGGGGCGGCGCGACCCGCCGAGCGCCGCCCCGCTGACCCGACAGCGATCCGGGTTTCGTCCGTTGTGGTGAGAGCGCTCGCTTCGTAGGCTCGGCGGCGACGACGGCTGGCGCTGTCGCGGGCACACCACGGAAAGGACGCCGGTGCTCTACTGGCTGCTGAAGTACGTCATCCTCGGTCCGCTGCTCAAGCTGATCTTCCGCCCGCAGGTGGAGGGCCTGCGCAACGTGCCGGCGACCGGTCCGGTGATCCTGGCGAGCAACCACCTCTCCTTCTCCGACTCGATCTTCACGCCGTTGATCACCGCCCGGAAGGTCACCTTCGTCGCCAAGGCCGAATACTTCACCGGCAAGGGAATCAAGGGCTGGCTGACCAAGATGTTCTTCGTCGGCACCGGGACGATTCCGGTGGACCGCTCCGGCGGTCGGGCCGCGCGCGCCGCCCTGGACACCCAGTTGCAGGTGCTGCGCGCCGGGGGAGTGGCCGGCATCTACCCCGAGGGCACCCGCTCCCCGGACGGTCGGCTCTACCGCGGCAAGACCGGGGTGGCCCGGCTCGCCCTGGAGAGCGGCGCGGTGGTGGTGCCGGTGGCGATGCTCAACGCCGACGAGATCCAGCCGCCGGGCAAGCTCATCCCCAAGATCGACCGGGTGAGGATCCGGTTCGGGGCGCCGCTGGACTTCTCCCGCTACGCCGGGCTGGCCGGCGACCGGTTCGTCGAGCGCGCGGTCACCGACGAGATCATGTACGAGTTGATGGAGCTCTCCGGTCGGGAGTACGTCGACATCTACGCCCAGAAGCTCAAGGAGCCCGTCCCGGCGCCGCTGGCCGCCTGAGCCACCGCCCTGCCGGCCCGCCCTGCCGGTCAGGGCAGGTGGAGCAGAGCGGGGGCGTGGTGACGGGTGGCGAAGTCGTGCAGGCGGGCGCGGGTGGCCGCGGCGGCGGACGGGTCGGTCTCGGCCAGCGGGCCGATGGCCAGCGCCATCGTGATGATCTCGTCGGTCACGTCGGTCATCCGTGCGTAGCTCGTCGTCGCCGAGCGCCGCAGGTTCGCCC
>NZ_JAKKFF010000142.1 GCF_022229015.1 Micromonospora foliorum | reverse complement strand
CGGTCCGCCCGTTGCGCGAGGTGGTGGTGCACAGCCGCTCCGCCGCTCGCCGGGAGGCCTTCGCCGCCCGGGTCCGGGGCGAACTGGGCGTGCCGGCCCGCGCGGTGGCCGACCCGGGCTCGGCCGTCGCCGGGCGGGACCTGGTGGTGTTGGCGACCACCAGCCCGACCCCGGTGCTCCGCGCAGCCGACCTGAGCCCCGGCACGCACGTCAACACCGTCGGCTTCAAGCAGCGCGACCGCAGCGAGTTCGGCACCGACCTGCTGGACGTCGCCGACCTGCTGGTCACCGACTCGCCGGCCCAGGCGGCGGACTACCAGCCGCCGATGCTCGCGGCCACACCCCCGTACGCAGGGCGGTTGCGCGACCTGGGCGGCATCCTGGCCGGCGCGGTCCCCGGTCGGACCACCGCGGACCAGATCTCCGTCTTCTGCTCCACCGGCCTGGCCGGCACCGAGGTGTTCCTGCTCGACGCGCTGACCCGTGTGGCCGCCGCGGCGCGCTGACCGGAATGACGTTCGCCCCGTGTCCACCGTCTCCGCAGCCCGCGTGCGTGGGCTTACCCGGACGGCCCGGTACCCTCGGATGGTGTCTGCCACCTCTCCTTCTCCCGCTGACCACGCCGAGGGCCGTCGCGTCGCCCTGCTGACCCTGGGCTGTGCCCGCAACGAGGTCGACTCGGAGGAGCTGGCCGCCCGCCTGCACGCCGACGGCTGGCAGGTGACCACCGACGGCGAGGGCGCCGACGTGGTGGTCGTCAACACCTGCGGTTTCGTGGAGAAGGCCAAGCAGGACTCCATCCAGACCCTGCTCGCCGCCGCCGGAACGGGCGCCAAGGTGGTCGCCGCGGGCTGCATGGCCGAGCGGTACGGCCGTGAGCTGGCCGACAGCCTGCCCGAGGCGCAGGCGGTGCTGAGCTTCGACGACTACCCCGACATCGCCGCCCGGCTGAACGCCGTCGTCGCCGGCGAGCAGATCACCGCGCACACCCCGCGCGACCGGCGCGAGCTGCTGCCGCTGACGCCGGTGCAGCGGCGCGACAGCACGGTGTCGCTGCCCGGCCACGGCACCGTGACCCGCACCGTCGTCGACACCGACGAGCACACCCCGGCTCACCTGCGCCAGGTGCTGCGCCGGCGGCTCGACACCGGCCCGGTGGCCTCGTTGAAGCTGGCCAGCGGCTGCGACCGCCGCTGCGCGTTCTGCGCCATCCCGGCCTTCCGGGGGGCCTTCGTCTCGCGTACCCCGGACGAGCTGCTCGCCGAGGCGGAGTGGCTGGCCAAGACCGGCGTACGGGAGCTGGTGCTGGTCAGTGAGAACTCCACCTCGTACGGCAAGGACCTGGGTGACCCGCGTGCCCTGGAGAAGCTGCTGCCGCAGCTCGCCGCGGTGACCGGCATCGTCCGGGTGCGGGCCAGCTACCTTCAGCCGGCCGAGACCCGGCCGGGGCTGGTCGAGGCGATCGCCACCACCCCGGGCGTGGCGCCGTACTTCGACCTGTCGTTCCAGCACTCCAGCGAGCCGGTGCTGCGCCGGATGCGGCGATTCGGCTCCACCGACCGGTTCCTGGAGCTGCTGGCCAGTGCGCGCGCTCTTGCTCCGGACGCCGGTGCCCGGAGCAACTTCATCGTCGGGTTCCCCGGCGAGACCCGCGCCGACGTCGACGAGCTGGTCCGGTTCCTGACCGAGGCCCGGCTCGACGCGATCGGCATGTTCGACTACAGCGACGAGGACGGCACCGAGGCCGCCGGCCTGCCCGGCAAGGTCTCCGCCGCGACCATCAAGCGGCGCTACGACCGGCTCAGCGCGCTCGCCGACGAGCTCTGCTCGCAGCGTGCGGAGGACCGGCTCGGCTCGACCGTCGAGGTGCTTGTCGACTCGATCGAGGACGGCGTGGTGGAGGGCCGGGCGGCCCACCAGGCGCCGGAGGTGGACGGTTCCACCACCCTGGTCGCCCCGGCCGAGGGCGGCGTCGACCTGGCCGCGCTGCGCCCGGGTGACCTGGTGCGCGCAACGGTGACCGGCACCGAAGGGGTGGACCTGCTCGCTGTGCCGGATGAGATGATCTCGGCGGCGCCCGGCGCGGCACGGTGACGGCGGGCCCGAGCGGAGCGGGGGACCCAGGTGGTGCGGTGCCGGGAACAC
Source organism: Micromonospora foliorum (assembly GCF_022229015.1). Lineage (GTDB taxonomy): Bacteria > Actinomycetota > Actinomycetes > Mycobacteriales > Micromonosporaceae > Micromonospora > Micromonospora foliorum. Next base: position 3,296 of record NZ_JAKKFF010000142.1, on the reverse strand, counting down.
CACGGCGACCCGAGCGGAGTGCGGCGGTGACCGGGGCGACGGAGTCGACGCCGGGTCGGGTGGTGGCCGTGGTGCCGGTCGTCAACGCGGCCAACGCGCTGACCGCCCTGCGGCTGGTGCTGGTGCCGGTCTTCGCCGCTTCGGTGATCGTGTCGGGGATGACCCACGCCGGTTGGCGGATGGCAGCCTGCCTGATCTTCGCGGTGGCCTCGGCGACCGACCTGGTGGACGGCTGGATCGCCCGCCGCTTCGGGCTGGTCACCTCGGTCGGCAAGGTGGCCGACCCGATCGCCGACAAGGCGCTCACCGGCGCCGCGCTGGTGCTGCTCTCCTGGTACGACCGACTGCCCTGGTGGGTGACCGCACTGATCCTCGTCCGCGAGCTGGGCATCACCGGGCTGCGGTTCTGGGTGATCCGGCACGGCGTGATCGCCGCCAGCCGCGGCGGCAAGGTCAAGACCGCGCTCCAGATCCTGGCCATCGCCTGGTACCTCTGGCCGATGCCGGCCGCGCTCGCCGCCGTCGGCCCCTGGATCATGGCCGCCGCCGTCCTGGTGACGGTCGCCACCGGCTTCGACTACATAGCCCAAGCCCTCCGCCTCCGCCGCCCCCGCTAACCCCCCGGCCCCCCGGGCCCCCCTCCCCCGTTGATCATGAAGTTGTTGCCATCCCGGGCGGCGTGTCGTGACGCTAACTTCATGATCAACGCGATTGGGGTCGGGAGGGTTGGGGGCAGTTGGGTTGGGGACTGGTGGGTGGGGAAGGACTGGTTTGTGCGGGGGCTGGGTGTTGGCGGACGGTGCTGGGGCGGGTGGTGCTGAGGTGAGCGGTGTCGGTGAGGGTGGCGCGGTGAATGGTGCTGACGTGGGCGGTGCCGAGGTGGGCAGTGCGGCGGCGGCGGTCGTGCACCGGCTGGCCGAGCGGCACGAGACCCTGGCCACCGTCGAATCGCTCACCGGCGGGTCGCTGGCCGCCTCGATCGTGAACATCGCCGGGGTCAGCGGGGTCTACCGGGGTGGTCTCGTGGTCTACGCCACCGAGCTGAAGGCGAGCCTGGCTGGCGTACCCGCTGACCTGCTGTCCGAGCGGGGACCGGTGGACCCGGAGGTGGCGGCGGCGCTCGCCGAGGGTGGCCGGCAGCGGTGCGGCGCGGACTGGGGGCTGGCCACCACCGGGGTCGCCGGCCCGGAGCCGCAGGACGGAAAGCCCGTCGGTCTGGTCTACGTCGCGGTCGCCGGCCCCAACGGCGGTGAGGTCCGCCAGCTCGACCTGGGCGACGGGCGGGACCACGTCCGCGCGGCGGCGGTCGTCGCGGCGCTGCGGCTGCTCACCGAGCGGCTCGCCGCCGCGACATCGTGAACGCCAAGGCCAAAGCCACCCCGCTGGGCCACGACGACGACGGTCGCGGCGAACCCAAGCCGACGCCACACGGGCGGCGGCGCACCCCGGTGGGCCCGTCCCGGCGAACCGACGGGCGGGGCGGGATGTCGCCCGGGCCCACAACGGGTACGGTTGCGGGAAGGCTCCGACGTTCGGGGTCGGCGCGGTCAGCCGCGACCGGCTGCCCAGCGGAGGGCGCGAGGTATCCCTCAGGGGGAGGTGCGATGATCCTGCTACGCCGGGTGATCGGTGACGCACTGCGAGCGCGCCGGCAGGGCCAGCAGCGCACGCTGCGTGAGGTCTCCACCGCCGCCAACGTCAGCCTCGGCTACCTCTCCGAGATCGAGCGGGGGCACAAGGAGCCGTCGAGCGAGCTGCTCGCCGCGATCTGCGACGCCCTCGGGGCCCGCCTGTCCGAGCTGCTGCGTGAGGTGAGCGACACCGTGGCGCTCGCCGAGCAGATGCCCGGGGTGCTCGTCTCGATGCAGGACGAGCCGGCCGACGCCGCAGCCAAGAGCACCAACCGGGGGGTCCGTCAGGTCACCTCCGACGGCAAGGTCGCTGTCTCGGTCCGCCAGGACTCGCCGCTCAAGGCCACGCTGCGCAGCACCCGGGTTCGCCCGACCGAGCGCGACCGTGACGTGGTCTGCGCCGCCTGAGCCGCCGATCCGGTTGACCATGGGCGGTCTGGCCCCGGCCGCGTAGGGTTGCTCGCAGGAGCCGCCGGTGCTGTCGACCGGTACGGATGCCTCGTTGGCGTTCGGCTGGGACGATGGAGACCGGCCGGTCACGGTCGGTCGGTTCAGCCGGCCCGGCCGTGGTGGAGCGACGCTACTGAGGGGATACCACGGAGATGGCGAACCCGTTCGTCAAGGGTTGGAACTACCTGATGGCGCTCTTCGGTGCGAAGATCGACGAGCATGCCGATCCCAAGGTGCAGATCCAGCAGGCCATCGAGGATGCCCAGCGGCAGCACCAGGCGCTGGTTCAGCAGGCTGCCGCGGTGATCGGCAACCAGCGTCAGCTGGAGATGAAGCTGTCCCGGCAGATGTCCGAGGTCGAGCGGTTGCAGGGCAACGCCCGGCAGGCCCTGGTCCTCTCCGACCAGGCCCGGGCCAAGGGCGACGAGGCCGAGGCGGCGCGGTTCGAGCAGTCCGCGCAGACGCTGGCCAGCCAGCTCGTCTCCGCCGAGCAGGCCACCGAGGACCTGAAGACCCTGCACGACCAGGCGCTGGGCGCCGCGGCCCAGGCCCGCCGAGCGGTCGAGAACAACTCGATGATCCTCCAGCAGAAGCTCGCCGAGCGCACCAAGCTGCTCAGCCAGCTGGAGCAGGCCAAGATGCAGGAGACGGTGGCCCGCTCGCTGGAGTCGATGTCGTCGCTGACCGCGCCGGGCACCACCCCGTCGCTGGACGAGGTGCGCGACCGCATCGAGCGGCGGTACGCCAACGCGATGGGTCGCGCCGAACTGGCCGGCAACTCCGCCGAGGGCCGTATGTTGGAAATCCAGAAGGCCACGATCGACTCGGCCGGCTCGGCCCGGTTGGAGCAGATCCGGTCCAGCATGGCGGGGGAGCAGCTCGGCGGCGCGGCCCAGCGACCGGCCGTGCCGCAGGCCGAGAAGACCGGCCCGGCCAACGACCCAACGGCCGCCGCACGGCTGGACGAGCTGCGCGCCAGCATGGCCCGCGAGCGGGGCACCGGCGACCCGTCCGCCGCCGGCTGAACGACCGGATCGAGGGGGTCAGGGTGGCAGACGAACGGACACGGTACTTCCGGAGGCTGGGTCGGCTCCGCCGGTCGGCCCGACGGTGGAGCGTGCTGGCCGGTGGGCTCGGCGGCGCGGCGGTGGTGCTGACTCCGTACGCCGGCCTTGGTCTGCCCGACGCGGCCTGGGCCGGCGCCGCGGGCAGTGC
>NZ_JAKKFF010000141.1 GCF_022229015.1 Micromonospora foliorum | reverse complement strand
GCGCTCGCCGCGGTCGCCGCCGTGGTGGGTGGGGTGACCGGCGGCGGGACGGCCGCGCTCGGCGCGGCGGCCGGTGTGGGCGTCACGGTGCTCAGCTACACCCTCACCACGGTGGTGCTGGCCCGGGCGGACCAGATCAACCCGCAGTTGCTGCTGCCGCTCGGCCTGGGCCTGTACGTGCTGAAGTTCAGCCTGCTGGGTGTGGTGCTGGTGGCGGTGGCGTCGACCGGTTGGCCCGGGTTGATCCCGCTCTGCCTCGGCATCGTCGCCGGAGTGGCAGTGTGGACGGCGGTGCACATCTGGTGGCTGACCACGGTGCACGCCCGCCGGGCGCACAACTGACCTGGCGGTCGTCCCACCCTTCGGACGCGCCGAAATGTGTCGGCCTCCGGTCATTTTCCGACGGGCGGAAGGGGAGTAGCGTGCCCACAGACGACGGCGCCCACGAGAAGCCCACACAACGACGGTTGTGCGGGGGGTGAGGCACAGCCTCGTCTTCCCGGCTGATATCGTTCGCCCCGTCATGGCTGGTGACCAAACCCCCCGTCCCGCCGGCGAACCGGACGATATTCCGTCCGGCGCCGGTCAGGGTTGGACCGCGCTCAGCTACCTCATCGGAGGAATGCTCGTGTGGGGTTTCATCGGCTGGCTGGTTGACCAGTGGCTCGACACCGGCGGCGTCGCCACCGGGATCGGCGTCGTGCTCGGTATGGCCGGGGGAATCATCCTCGTCGTCCGCCGGCTCGGCACGCCTACTTAGGAAGGGACGCGGTGTTCGGACAGGCGAACGTTCTGGCAGCGGGCCAGGCGGCATTCCCACCCACGGTGGAGGACTTCTACCTGCCCAGCATCCTGCCCTGGGGTGCGCACGACTCCTACTGGGTCACCAAGATCACGGCGATGGTCTGGATCGCGGTCGGCGTCCTGATCATCTTCTTCCTGGCGAGCTACCGGAACCCGCAGCTGGTGCCGACCAAGAAGCAGTGGTTCGCCGAGTCGATCTACGGCTTCGTGCGCAACAACATCGCGGTCGACATGATCGGGCACCAGGGCGTGCGGTTCGCCCCCTACTTCACGACGCTGTTCTGCTTCGTGCTGCTGACGAACGCGTTCGCGATCATCCCGTTCTTCCAGATCTCGCCGAACTCGCACATCGCCTTCCCGGCGATCCTCGCGATCATCAGCTACGTGCTGTTCAACTACATCGGCATCAAGAAGCACGGCTTCGTCAAATACTTCAAGAACTCGCTGATCCCGCCGGCACCCTGGTACATCCTGCCGCTGCTGATTCCGATCGAGCTCTTCTCGACCTTCATCGTCCGGCCGTTCTCGCTGGCCGTCCGTCTCTTCGCGAACATGTTCGCCGGTCACATGCTCCTGCTGGTCTTCACGCTCGGCGGCTTCGCGATGCTGAGCGCCAACGCCTGGCTGGCCCCGGTCTCGGTGCTCTCCTGGGTGATGACCATCGCGCTCACCTTCCTGGAGTTCCTGGTGATCGTCCTGCAGGCCTACGTCTTCACCGTCCTCACCGCCAGCTACGTGCAGGGCGCGCTCGCCGAAGAGCACTGATCCACCCGCACCATCCGTTGTCGTCCCGCGTGAGAGTCACGCGTGATAACCAGGAGGAACCACACCAATGGACGCTAGCGTTCTCGCCGAGGTCACCGGTAGCACCGCTGCCATCGGCTACGGTCTCGCCGCCATCGGCCCGGGCATCGGCGTTGGCCTGGTCTTCGCTGCCTACATCCAGTCGACCGCCCGCCAGCCGGAGTCGTCGCGCATGACCCTGCCGTACGTCTGGATCGGCTTCGCCGTCATCGAGGCGCTCGCGCTGCTGGGCATCGCCTTCGGCTTCATCTGGGCCGGCTCCGCAGCCTGATCCACCCTTTGACCGGGAGGTAACCATGATTTTCCTCGCCGCTGAGGGTGGTGAGTCGACCCACAACCCGATCATCCCGCTCTGGCAGGAGATCGTGGTCGGTTCGGTCGCCTTCGCCGTGCTCTGCTTCGTGCTGATGAAGTTCGTCTTCCCGCGCATGGAGCAGACGTTCCAGGCTCGGGTCGACGCGATCGAGGGCGGCATCAAGCGCGCCGAGGCCGCCCAGGCCGAGGCGAACCAGCTGCTCGAGCAGTACCGTGCCCAGCTCGCTGAGGCCCGGACCGACGCCGCCAAGATCCGTGACGACGCGCGGGCCGACGCCGAGGGCATCCGGCAGGACATCCTCGCCAAGGCGCGGGAAGAGTCCGACCGGGTCATCCAGGCGGGCAAGGACGCGCTCGCCGCCGAGCGGGCCACCATCGTGCGCGAGCTGCGCGCGGAGGTCGGCACGATCGCGGTGGACCTGGCCAGCAAGATCGTTGGCGAGTCGCTGGCCGACGAGGCGCGGCGTAAGGGCACCGTCGACCGGTTCCTGAGCGGTCTCGAGAGCACGGGGGCCCGCTGATGCAGGCCGCCAGCCGGGAGTCGTACAAGGTCGGGGCCGAGCATCTCGACGCGTACGTCCGCGGCAATGACGCGGTCGCGGTGGCACACACCGCGAACGACCTGCTCGCCGTCGGCGGGCTGCTGCGACGGGAGCCGCGGCTGCGCCGGGCGCTCTCGGACCCGGCCCGGTCCGGCGCGGACCGCGCCGACCTGCTCGGCGGGATGCTGCGCGGCAAGGTTGGCGACGGTGCGCTCGAGCTGCTCGCCGCGCTGGTGTCCGGCCGTTGGTCGACGCCGTCGGAGCTGCTCGACGCCGTCGAGCGACTCGGCGTGGAAGCGGTGCTGGCCAGCACCGAGGCCGCCGGTGACCTGGGCGAGGTCGAGGACGAGCTGTTCCGTTTCGGGCAGGTCGTCGCCAACGAGCCCGAGCTTTCGGCGGTGCTGTCCAACTCCGCGGCACCGGTGGATCAGCGCGGGGTCCTGGTCGGCCAGCTGCTGGCCGGCAAGACCCGCCTGGCCACCGTCCGCCTCATCGAGGTGGCGCTGTCCGGCTTCGGGGGGCGTTCCTTCAGCGGATCGCTCACCCGGCTCGTGGAACTCGCCGCCGAACGGCGGGACCGTCAGGTGGCGTACGTCACCGTGGCGGCCCCGTTGAGTGACGAGGAGGAGCGCCGGCTGGGTGCGAGCCTCGCTGCGATATACGGTCGAGAGGTCTCCGTCAAGCAGACGGTGGACCCCCACGTCCTGGGTGGCGTGAGCGTGCGGGTCGGCTCCGACCTGTACGACGGCACCATCCTGCGCCGCCTCAACGAGACCCGCAACGCGCTCGCGAAGCGCTGATCGGCTCGCCGTCCAGCGGCTGAGCGGCTCCGCCGCCCAGCGTTGGGGCGGCTCCGTCGCTCAGCGCTCGGATTGACAGACGCCATTCGGACCGGTCGGTACTAGGTATCCCGGGCCCCTGAATTTTAAGGAAGCAGAGGATGGCCGAGCTGACCATCTCGACGGAGGAGATCCGCGGCGCCCTGGAGCGCTACGTCTCTTCCTACTCGTCCGACGTCTCCCGCGAGGAGGTCGGCACCGTCGCCGACACCGGTGACGGTATCGCCCACGTCGAGGGCCTGCCTTCGACCATGACCAACGAGCTCCTGGAGTTCGAGGACGGCACGCTCGGCGTGGCGTTGAACCTCGACGTCCGGGAGATCGGCGTCGTCGTTCTCGGTGACTCCGCCAAGCTCGAGGAAGGGCAGCGCGTCAAGCGCACCGAGCGGGTTCTCTCCGTTCCGGTCGGCGACGCCTTCCTCGGTCGCGTGGTCAACGCGCTCGGCGATCCGATCGACGCGCTCGGCGACATCGCCAACGAGGGCTTCCGCGAGCTGGAGCTGCAGGCTCCGAACGTGATGTCCCGGCAGTCCGTCGACGAGCCGCTGCAGACCGGCATCAAGGCCATCGACGCGATGACCCCGATCGGTCGGGGTCAGCGGCAGCTGATCATCGGTGACCGGAAGACCGGTAAGACCACGGTCGCTCTGGACGCCATCCTCAACCAGCGGGACAACTGGCGCACCGGCGACCCGAAGAAGCAGGTTCGCTGCATCTACGTCGCCATCGGCCAGAAGGCCTCCACGATCGCCTCCATCAAGGGGCAGCTCGAGGACGCGGGCGCGATGGAATACACCACCATCGTCGCCTCGCCGGCCTCCGACCCGGCTGGCTTCAAGTACCTCGCCCCGTACACCGGCTCGTCCATCGGGCAGCACTGGATGTACGGCGGCAAGCACGTCCTGATCGTCTTCGACGACCTGAGCAAGCAGGCCGAGGCGTACCGCGCCGTGTCGCTGCTGCTGCGTCGCCCGCCGGGCCGTGAGGCGTACCCGGGTGACGTCTTCTACCTGCACTCCCGCCTGCTGGAGCGCTGCGCGAAGCTCTCCGACGAACTGGGTGGCGGCTCGATGACCGGTCTGCCGATCATCGAGACGAAGGCCAACGACATCTCGGCCTTCATCCCGACCAACGTCATCTCGATCACCGACGGCCAGATCTTCCTGGAGACCGACCTGTTCAACCAGGGCGTCCGTCCGGCGATCAACGTCGGTACCTCGGTCTCCCGGGTCGGTGGCGCCGCGCAGGTGAAGCCGATGAAGAAGGTCGCCGGTTCGCTGCGGCTCAACCTGGCCCAGTACCGCGAGCTGGAGGCGTTCGCCGCCTTCGCCTCCGACCTGGACCGGGCCTCCCGCGCCCAGCTGGACCGCGGTTCGCGTCTGGTCGAGCTGCTCAAGCAGCCGAACTACTCGCCGTTCCCGGTGCAGGAGCAGGTCGTCTCGGTCTGGGCCGGCACCGAGGGCAAGCTGGACGACGTTCCGGTCGGTGAGGTGCGGCGCTTCGAGTCCGAGTTCCTCCAGTACCTGCGGCACAAGCACCAGGGTGTGCTGGCCGGCATCGCCGACAACCAGTGGAACGATGACATCATCGGCTCGCTGGACAGCGCGATCACCGAGTTCAAGCAGGTCTTCCTCAACAAGGACGAGGAGCGTCGGGTCAACGACGCGCCGGCCGCGCCGCTTGAGGGCGACGAGAACCGCGAGACGGTGACCCGCTTCCGCGACGGCGCGACCGACCGCCCGGCCGAGAGCTGATCCCATGGCGGCCCAGGTACGCGTTCTTCGTCAACGGATCCGCTCGGCGAAGTCGATGAAGAAGATCACCAAGGCGATGGAGCTCGTGGCGACGAGCCGGATCGCCAAGGCTCAGGCCCGGGTGCAGGCGTCCCTGCCGTACGCCCAGGCCATCACCGGTGTGCTCACGGCGCTGGCGTCCAACGCGCGGATCGACCACCCGCTGCTCACCCCGCGTGAGCGGGTGCGGCGGGCCGGCGTCCTGTTGGTCACCAGCGACCGTGGCCTGGCCGGCGGTTACAGCTCCAACGCGATCAGGATGGCGGAGTCGCTGATCGCGCGGCTCAATGCGGACGGCAAGGAGCCGGTGCTCTACGTCATCGGGCGTAAGGGCGTCGGGTTCTACCGGTTCCGCGACCGGCCGATCGAGGCGAACTGGACCGGGTTCAGCGAGCAGCCGTCGTTCGAGGACGCCCGTACCGTTGGTGAGACGCTGATCAAGGCGTTCACGGCCGGTGCGGACGACGCCGACGGCGGCGCCGGAGCGGACGGGGTGCTCGGCGTCGACGAGTTGCACATCGTCTACACCGAGTTCCACTCGCTCATGACGCAGAGCCCGGTCACCAAGGTCATCGGTCCGATGCAGGTGGAGGACCGGCCGCGCTCCGAGGGGTTGCTGCCGGCGTACGAGTTCGAGCCGGAGGCGGAGGCGCTGCTCGACGCGCTCCTGCCGAGGTACATCAACACGCGGATCTACGCGGCGTTGATCGAATCGGCGGCGAGTGAGTCGGCGTCGCGTCGGCGGGCGATGAAGAGCGCCACCGACAACGCCGAAGAGATGATCGAGAAGTACACGCGCGAGATGAACTCGGCTCGCCAGGCCGGGATCACCCAGGAGATCAGCGAGATCGTCGGCGGCGCGAACGCGCTGGCCGCGTCGGGAAGTGAAGTGTGATGACTGCACCAGTAGAGACCAAGACGGCCACGGGTCGCGTGGTCCGGGTCATCGGCCCGGTCGTCGACGCCGAGTTCCCGCGCGACGCCATGCCGCCCCTGTTCAACGCCCTGAACGTGAAGGTGAACCTGTCCGGCGGTGAGAAGACGCTGACCCTGGAGGTCGCCCAGCACCTGGGTGACAACCTGGTCCGTGCCATCTCGATGCAGCCGACCGACGGCCTGGTCCGTGGCGCCGAGGTGCGCGACCGCGGCGAGCCGATCACGGTGCCGGTGGGCGACGCGGTCAAGGGCCACGTGTTCAACGCGATCGGCGAGGTGCTCAACCTCAAAGAGGGCGAGACCCTGACCCCGGACGACCACTGGGGTATCCACCGCAAGGCCCCGGCCTTCGCGGACCTGGAGCCGAAGACCGAGATGCTGGAGACCGGCATCAAGGTCATCGACCTGCTCGCCCCGTACGTCAAGGGCGGCAAGATCGGCCTGTTCGGCGGCGCGGGCGTGGGCAAGACGGTGCTCATCCAGGAGATGATCACCCGGGTTGCCCGTAACTTCGGTGGTACCTCGGTGTTCGCTGGCGTGGGTGAGCGCACCCGTGAGGGCAACGACCTCATCGCCGAGATGACCGAGTCCGGCGTCATCGACAAGACCGCGCTGGTCTACGGCCAGATGGACGAGCCGCCGGGCACCCGGCTGCGGGTGGCGCTCTCCGCGCTGACCATGGCCGAGTACTTCCGGGACGTGAAGAAGCAGGAGGTGCTGCTCTTCATCGACAACATCTTCCGCTTCACGCAGGCCGGTTCGGAGGTGTCCACCCTGCTCGGCCGTATGCCGAGCGCCGTGGGTTACCAGCCGACCCTGGCCGACGAGATGGGCGAGCTCCAGGAGCGGATCACCTCCGTCCGGGGCCAGGCCATCACCTCCATGCAGGCGATCTACGTGCCGGCGGACGACTACACCGACCCCGCCCCGGCCACCACGTTCGCCCACCTGGACGCGACCACCAACCTGGAGCGGTCGATCTCCGACAAGGGCATCTACCCGGCCGTGGACCCGCTGGCGTCCTCGTCCCGGATCCTCGCCCCGGAGTTCGTCGGCAACGAGCACTTCCAGGTGGCCACCGAGGTGAAGCGGATCCTGCAGCGCTACCGCGACCTGCAGGACATCATCGCCATCCTCGGTATCGAGGAGCTCTCCGAGGAAGACAAGATCACCGTGCAGCGCGCGCGGCGGATCGAGCGCTTCCTCTCGCAGAACACCTATGCGGCGGAGCAGTTCACCGGCGTGCCCGGCTCGACGGTCCCGATCAAGGAGACCATCGAGGCGTTCCGGAAGATCAGCGAGGGTGAGTACGATCACTTCCCCGAGCAGGCGTTCTTCATGTGCGGCGGTCTCGAGGACCTGGAGCGCAAGGCTGAGGAGCTGATGAAGGGCTGACCAGCCCCCCATCCGATCTGTAGCAAAAAGACTGCCCCGGCAATGCCGGGGCAGTCTTTTGTTCATGTTCGCGCCTTACCATCGTCGCGGTCCGTTACTCGTGGTCGTCACTCCCACGGCTCCCGAGCTACGGTTCGTTCCGCGCTCACCTGAACGAGCGTTGATCTTTGCAACCTTTCGACGACGTGCGCCCGTCTTCCTCGTCGTGGGCGTAACGAACGGAGATGCTCGTGGGTAAGGCCGGCAAGAGTGGCCGCAAGCCGTCCATCTGGCGAGGTGTGCCGCGGTGGGCCAGGATCTGCACGGTGTTCGGCACCGTGCTGACCGTGCTCAGCGGCGCCGTGCTGGTCGGCACCGAGGTGCTCATGGCCCGCTACGAGGGGTCCGTCGGCAAGGCCGACCTCTTCGGTGACCAGGCGGCGGGTGCCCAGGCGAAGAAGAGCGACATCAAGGGTCCGCTCAACATCCTGCTCGTCGGCATCGACCCGCGTACGCCGACGGCCGCGCCACTGGCCGACTCGATCATGGTGCTGCACGTGCCGGCCTCGATGGACCGGGCCTACCTGTTCTCGCTGCCACGTGACCTCTACGTGCAGATCCCGGCGTTCAAGAAGGCCGACTTCCCGGGCGAGACCACCAAGATCAACGCCGCCATGTCGTTCGGCAGCAAGGTGCCGGGAGCCAACCCCGACGCGGCACGGGGCTTCGAGCTGCTGGCCGCCACCGTGCAGAAGGTGACCGGCATCAAGCGCTTCGACGCCGGCGCGATCATCAACTTCACCGGCTTCCAGAAGATCGTCGACGCCATGGGTGGTGTCGACATGTACATCGAGCGCGACGTGAAGTCCGAGCACAAGCAGCCGGACGGCAAGCCGCGGCCGGGCAACACCCGTGGTGAGGGCTACGTCGGCCCGCAGGCGCTCTACAAGAAGGGCAACCGGCACCTGAGTGGGTGGCAGGCGTTGGACTACGTCCGGCAGCGCTACCCGAAGAACGGCGTCCCGGATTCCGACTACGGCCGGCAGCGCCACCAGCAGCAGTTCGTCAAGGCCATGGTCGGCCAGGCGTTCAGCGCCGACGTGGTGTCCAACCCGATCAAGCTGGACAAGGTGCTCCGCGCCGCCGGCCAGTCACTGATCTTCAACGGTCGGGGTAACAGCGTGGTCGACTTCGGGCTCGCCCTGAAGGACATCCGCCCGAACACCATCGAGATGATCAAGCTCCCGGGTGGTGGAGTCTTCGACGGTAAGAGATACCTCGGCGAGCAGTTCCAGGAGGGCGTTCCGGACTTCTTCGACGCCCTGCACAACGAGCAACTCGACCCGTTCCTGCTCGAGCACCCGGAATTCGTCAACAAGGGCAAGTAGCACAAGGGCAAGTAGTCAGGGCGCCGTTGTCCCCACCCGCGTTGGGCGGGCCGCGTCGTCAGGCTAGACTTTCGGCAATCCGTAGCCGCAGCAAGGAGACAGCGTGGCACAGCAGCTTCACGTCGAGCTCGTCGCCGTCGAGGAGAAGGTCTGGTCCGGTGACGCCGAGATGGTCGTCGCCCGGACGACCGAGGGCGAGCTCGGTGTCCTGCCGGGGCACGCGCCGCTGCTCGGCCAACTCGCCGAGCCCGGCCAGGTCCGCATCAAGCTCGCCGGTGGTGAGCAGGTCGCCTACGAGGTGGCCGGCGGCTTCCTCTCGGTAAGCGCCGACGGTGTCACCGTGCTGGCCGAGAGCGCAACCCCGGTCTCCGCGCAGAGCCGCTGAGCCACACCGGGGATGGAGATCGTCGAAGGATTCGGCATCGGCGTCGTCGTCATCCTCGGCGCGCTTCTGATCCTCTTCGTCCGGCGAGCTCTGGTCACCCGCAGCGGTGGCATCATCCGGCTCAGCGTCCGGGTCTCCACCATGCTCGACGGCCGCGGCTGGTCGCCCGGCTTCGGCCGGTTCGCCGGTGACGAGCTGCGCTGGTACCGAATGTTCAGCTTCGCGATCCGACCCAAGCGGGTGCTCTCCCGTAAGGGGCTGGCCGTGGAGCGCCGCCGGTTGCCCGAAGGCCAGGAACGGTTCTCCATGCCGGCCGACTGGGTGATCCTCCGCTGTACCAGTCACCACGCACCGGTGGAGATCGCCATGGCGCGATCGACCGTGACCGGTTTCCTCTCCTGGCTCGAGGCCGCCCCTCCGGGGGCGGTCTCGCCGCGTATGGCCTCCCAGGACTGGCCGGCTGCCTGAGCCGTCCTGGTCGCTCTTGCTGGGTTTCCGGGGGAGCCCGCCCGGCTCCGGGCGGTCAGGCTTGATCCCTGCGCCGGGCGGGCTCCCCCGGAAACCCTTCGTCGGGCACTGTCCGCCGTTCCGGCGCGGTTTCTCTCACCTGCCGTTACCGATTCAGCCGAGTCCCGCCTCCTCGGCGTTGGGGCGGGTTGATCGACTCGGTTTCCTTGATGTCGGGGTGTCCTGCTGGTGTGGAGGCCCCGGTTTTCAGGAGCCCGAGTGGATCATGGGGTCGCGAGTCCTTGGTGCGGGCGTTGATCCCAGCTCGCCCAGTGGATCAAGCCTTGGCTACGCGTGGTGGCGGGCAGAGTGGGAACCCACACCTCGACGTGGTGCGGAGCGCCGACGTTCAGCGCTTGCCGCCCGGCACCCATAGCACATCTCCTGCCGGATTTGCCGTTCTTGACAGGATAAAGAGCAGATCGGAGAGCCGGTTGAGATACTTTGCCGGGAGCGTGCTGGTTCGTTCCGGATCGTGGCTGACCAGCGCCCACGCTGCCCGTTCGGCACGCCGGGCGACGGTCCGCGCCACGTGCAGCAGCGCCGCGCCTGCGGTGCCGCCGGGGAGGATGAAGGAGTCGAGCTTGCTCAGGCGTGCGTTGTACTCGTCGCACCAGCCCTCCAGGCGCTCGACGTACTCCTCGGTCACCCGCAGCGGCGGGTACTTCGGCTCCGGCTCGACCGGGGTGGACAGGTCGGCGCCGACGTCGAACAGGTCGTTCTGCACCGACCCCAGCACGCCGCGAAGCTCCTCGTCGAGGTTCCCCAGCGCGAGCGCGACGCCGAGCGCCGCGTTGCACTCGTCGACGTCCGCGTACGCGGCGATCCGTGGATCGGTCTTCGGCACCTGCTCGTTGTTGCTCAGCCTGGTCATGCCGGCGTCGCCGGCCTTGGTGTAGATGCGCGTGAGGTGGACGGCCATGACGCACAGCCTACGGATTCCCGACCTGACGATCCCGACGCGGCCGGACAGCACCGCCGGCTGGCCGGTGGTGGTGGGCCCCGGGGACGCCGGCGATCCGGCGGTCAACGATGTCGACGTCATCCGGGTCCACGGTGACGCCCGGCTGGCCGGCACCGTGCACGTGGTCGGTGCCAAGAACTCGGCGTTGAAGCTGATGGCCGCCGCGCTGCTCGCGCCGGGCCGCAGCGTGATCACCAACGTTCCCCGGATCACCGACATCGCGATCATGGGGGAGGTGCTGCGTCGGCTGGGCTGCGACGTCCAGTTCGACGCGGACGACCCGGTCGACCCGATGGTCGCCCGGGGCGGCGTGGCCCGGTCCCGGTCGGTGACGATCGACGTGCCCGAACAGCCGGGTGCGGAGGCCGACTACGACCTGGTCCGACGGTTGCGCGCGTCGATCTGCGTGCTCGGCCCACTGCTGGCCCGTCGGGGGTACGTGCGGGTGGCCCATCCCGGCGGCGACGCGATCGGGTCGCGGGGGTTGGACATGCACATCTCCGGGCTGACCCGGATGGGCGCGGAGATCTCCGGTGAGCACGGGTTCGTCATCGCCTCCGCCCCGCACGGGCTACGCGGCGCGGACATCGTGCTGGACTTCCCCAGCGTCGGGGCGACGGAGAACCTGGTGATGGCGGCGGTGCTGGCCCAGGGCACCACGATGATCGACAACGCGGCCCGGGAGCCGGAGATCGTCGACATCTGCACGATGCTCAACCAGATGGGCGCGCGCATCGTCGGCGCGGGCACGTCCATGTTGCGGATCACCGGGGTGCCCGGTCTGCGTCCGGTGCGTCACGCCACGGTGGGGGACCGGATCGTCGCCGGCACCTGGGCGTTCGGCGCGGCGATGACCCGGGGCGACGTGACGGTGACCGGGCTGGACCCGGCCTTCCTGGAGGTCGCCCTGGACAAGGTGGTGGCCGCCGGCGGGCTGGTGGAGACCCGGGGGGACGGCTTCCGCGTACGGATGGACGAGCGGCCCCGGGCGGTGGACGTGGTGACGCTGCCGTACCCCGGCTTCGCCACCGACCTGCTGCCGATGGCGATCGGGCTGGCGGCCGTCAGCGACGGCGCCTCCCTGATCACCGAGAACATCTTCGACGGTCGGTTCATGTTCGCCAACGAGATGATGCGGCTCGGCGCGGACATCAAGACCGACGGGCATCACGCGGTGGTCCGGGGACGGGACCGGCTCTCCGGTGCCCCGGTGCGGGCCACCGACATCCGGGCCGGAGCAGGGTTGATCATCGCCGGGCTCTGCGCGGAGGGGGTCACCGAGGTCTCGCACGTGCACCACGTCGACCGGGGCTACCCGGACTTCGTGGCCGACCTGCGGGCGCTCGGGGTGGCGGTCGAGCGGGGCACCACTCCCGAGGAGCCGGCACTGGAGATCTGAGGCCGCCCGCCGCGATCCGGCCCGACCGCCACTTAGCCATCGTTCAGGCTCGCCGACTAGGGTGCAGGCAGGCACTCAATCGCAGCGAGGGAGAAGCAGATGGCGGGTCGACTCGCGGTCGTCGGGGCCGGGTTGATGGGTTCCGGCATCGCCCAGGTGGCGGCGCAGGCGGGCTGGCAGGTGACGCTGCGCGACCTGGACGACGCGGCCACCACCCGGGGTCTGGGCGGCATTCGGAAGTCACTGGAGAAGTTCGCCGAGAAGGGCAAGATCGAGGCGTCCGAGGTCGAGGCGACGCTGGGCCGGATCACCCCGACCACCGACCTGGAGGCGGCGGCGGACGCGGACATCGTGGTCGAGGCGGTCTTCGAGCGGCTGGAGATCAAGCACGAGGTGTTCCGCGCCCTGGACAAGATCTGCAAGTCGGACGCGGTGCTCGCCACCAACACCTCGGCCATCCCGGTCACCCAGATCGCCGCGGTGACCGAGCGGCCCGAGGCGGTCGTCGGCACCCACTTCTTCTCCCCGGTGCCGATGATGCAGCTCTGCGAGCTGGTGCGCGGTTACAAGACCAGCGACGCCACGCTGGACACCGCGCGGGCCTTCGCCGAGGAGATCGGCAAGACGGTCGTCGTGGTCAACCGGGACATCGCCGGCTTCGTCACGACCCGGCTGATCTCCGCCCTGGTGATGGAGGCGGTCAAGCTGGTCGAGTCCGGGGTGGTGTCCGCGGAGGACCTGGACACCGCCTGCCGGCTGGGCTTCGGGCACGCGATGGGCCCCCTGGCCACCACCGACCTGACCGGGGTGGACGTGCTGTTGCACGCCTCGAAGAACATCTACACCGACACCGCCGACGAGAAGTTCTTCCCGCCGGAGCTGCTCCAGCGGATGGTCACCGCCGGCGACCTGGGCCGCAAGACCGGCAAGGGCTTCTACACGTACTGAGTTGTGGCGGCCGGGGCGGACGCCCGCCCCGGCCGACCGCTCAGCCGTCGCGCTTGGTGGTCCAGCGGAAGGTGGTCAGGCAGAGCACCACGCCGATCACGCACCACAGGGCCAGCACCACCGCCACCCGGCCCAGCTCGAACGAGCCGCCCGGCTCCTGGGCGCCGAAGCTCTCCGGCAGGAACACCGACCGCAGCCCCTGGCACATCCACTTGAGCGGGAACAGCGCCGCCACCTGCTGCATCCAGGTGGGCAGGTCGGTGAAGACGAAGAACACCCCGGAGATGAACTGGAGCACCAGGGCGACCGGGGTGACCACCGCCGAGCCGCTGCGGGCGGTGCGGGCCAGCGACGAGATCGCGATGCCGCACAGGGTGCAGGCGGTCACCCCGAGCACGGCGACCCAGCCGAAGGTGAACCACTTCTCGGCGGTGCCCGGCAGGTCGAGGTCGAACAGCGCCACCGCGACGGCCAGAAGCAGGGCCGTCTCGGCGATGCCGATCGCCACCACCATGATCACTTTTCCGGCGAACCAGACCCACTTCGGCATCGGCGTGCCCCGGTAGCGCTTCAGCACTCCCCGGTCCCGCTCGATGGGGATCCAGATGCCGAGGTTCTGGAAGCTCACCGTCATCAGGCCGGTCGCGATCATGCCGGTGATGAAGTACTGGGTGAACTTGACCCCGCCACCGATCGTGCCGTCGAAGATCGACGCGAAGATCAGGATCATGATGATGGGGAAGCCCATCGTGAAGACCACCGACTCCCGGCTGCGCAGGAACTGGGTGATCTCCAGCCGGCCCTGGCGCAGGGCGAGCGCGCCGGCACCCGGCCGTCGGCTGGGGGTCGCGGCGACCGGCGTCGCCGGCTTCGTCGTGGTCGTCATCGCGCGTGTCCGATCATGGTGAGGTAGACGTCCTCCAGGGTCGGCCGGGTCACCGTGAGCCCGGGGACCTCGCCGCCGTAGCGCGCCGCGAGGTCGGCCACGAAGGCCGTCGGCGTCGCGCTCTGCGCGCTCTGCAACGTCCCTTCCGGGGTACGCCAGGAGACCGTCGCGAGGGCCTCCTGCCGATTGCCCAGCCGGTTGGGAGCGGCGACCTCGACCAGCCGACCGCCGGCGATCACGCCGACCCGGTCGGCGAGGGCCTCGGCCTCGTCCAGGTAGTGGGTGGTGAGCACGATTGTGGTGCCGGCCGCGGCGAGGTCGCGGATCAGCTCCCAGAACTCGCGGCGGGCCTCCGGGTCGAAGCCGGTGGTCGGCTCGTCGAGGAAGAGCAGCTCGGGGCGGCCGATGATGCCCAGGGCCACGTCCAGGCGGCGCCGCTGCCCACCGGAGAGGGTGTGCGTACGGGCCTTCGCCTTGTCGGCCAGCCCGACCCGCTCGATCACCTTGGCCGGGTCGTCCGCCTCGGGGTAGAAGCCGGAGAAGTGCCGGACCACCTCGGCCACGGTCAGCTCGTCGAACTCGCCGGTGCCCTGGAGCACGATGCCGACCCGCGAGCGCCAGTGCGAATCCGGCTGGGCCGGGTCCACGCCGAGGACCCTGACCTCGCCGGCGTCGCGGCGGCGGTAACCCTCCAGGATCTCCACCGTGGTGGTCTTGCCGGCGCCGTTCGGGCCGAGCAACGCGAACACCTCGCCACGGTGGACGTCGAGATCCACGCCCGCCACCGCCACGTTGTCGCCGTACGCCTTACGCAGCCCTCGGACGGAGATGGCCAGCTCGTCATCCATGCCGTCCAGTGTGCGTCCTGGCCTGGGCCGGGCGGTGCCCGGGGTGTGGCGGTCCGCGCCACTGCGGGCGCTTGACACCCGGACGTCCCCGACATGGACCTGTGTGGTTTTCCACAGCTCCTTTTACTGAACGGTAACTTAGACTCCGGCCATGGATGAGACGGCATTCCCGGGGCGACTGCCCGAGCGGGACCGCCCGTGGGTGATGCGCACCTACGCCGGCCACTCGTCGGCCGCGGCGACCAACGCCCTCTTCCGCCGCAACCTGGCGAAGGGGCAGACCGGGCTCTCGGTCGCCTTCGACCTGCCCACCCAGACCGGGTACGACCCGGACCACGAACTCGCCGCCGGCGAGGTCGGACGGGTCGGCGTGCCGGTGGCCCACCTCGGCGACATGCGGGCGCTCTTCGACGGTCTCCCGCTCGCCGACACGAACACCTCGATGACCATCAACGCCCCGGCGATGTGGCTGCTCGCCCTGTACGGCACCGTCGGGCTGGAGCAGGGCGCCGACCTGGCCCGCTGCGCCGGCACCACCCAGAACGACATCATCAAGGAGTACCTGTCCCGGGGCACCTACATCTTTCCGCCGGCGGCGTCGCTGCGGCTGACCGCCGACGTGGTGGCGTACACGCTGCGCGAGATGCCCCGGTGGAACCCGGTCAACATCTGCTCGTACCACCTGCAGGAGGCCGGCGCCACGCCCGTGCAGGAGGTCGGCTTCGCGCTGGCCACCGCGGTCGCCGTGCTCGACGCGGTCCGTGACTCCGGTCAGGTGCCGGCCGAGCGGATGGGCGACGTGGTCCAGCGCATCTCGTTCTTCGTCAACGCCGGGGTGCGCTTCGTCGAGGAGATCGCCAAGATGCGCGCGTTCGGCGTGCTCTGGGACGAGATCACCCGGGACCGGTACGGGGTGACCGACGCGAGGCAACGACGGTTCCGCTACGGCGTGCAGGTCAACTCGCTCGGCCTCACCGAGGCGCAGCCGGAGAACAACATCCAGCGCATCGTGCTGGAGATGCTCGGCGTGACGATGTCCCGCGACGCCCGCGCCCGCGCGGTCCAGCTGCCCGCCTGGAACGAGGCGCTCGGCCTGCCCCGCCCGTGGGACCAGCAGTGGTCGCTGCGGATGCAACAGGTCCTGGCGTACGAGTCGGATCTGCTCGAATATCCTGACCTCTTCGCCGGCTCGCACGTGATGACCGCGCTTGTCGACGAGGTCGTCACCGGGGCGCGGGTCGAGCTGGACAAGGTGCTGGAGCTGGGCGGTGTCGTCGCCGCCGTGGAGACCGGCTACCTCAAGAGCGCGCTTGTCGCGTCGCTGGCCGAACGCCGCCGGCGGATGGAGTCCGGCGCGGACGTGGTGGTCGGGGTCAACCGGTACACCGAGACCGAGTCCTCCCCGCTGACCGCCGCCGGTGCGGGCGCCGTCGAGCAGGTCGATCCCGCCGTCGAGGCGGCCGCCACGGAGGGCGTACGCCGGTGGCGGGCCGACCGGGACGCGGCCGTCGTCGACGCGGCGTTGGCCCGGCTCCGCGCGGACGCCGCGACGACCACCAACCTGATGCCGGCGACCCTGGAGTGCGTGCGGGCCGGTGTGACCACCGGCGAGTGGGCCGGCGCGCTGCGCCAGGTCTTCGGCGAGTACCGGGCGCGGACCGGCCTCGCCGGCGCCACCGG
>NZ_JAKKFF010000140.1 GCF_022229015.1 Micromonospora foliorum | reverse complement strand
GCACCCGGGTGCCGCGGTCACTCATCGCGCGACCCCCAGAAGTCCGACAGTTGGTAGAAGCCGCCGGTGAAGGAGATCTGCCGGTTGAGGTAGTCCGCCTGGCGGGGGCACCGCTCCGCGAGGGCGGCCAGGTCGCCCCGGCACCGGGCGGTCAGCTCGGCCAGCCGGTCGTGCACCTGCGCCGGGTCGTCGACCAGCAGGAGGGCGTTCAGGTCACCCCACTCGGCGTCCCGACCGTGGGTGGCCAGGTCGTTGACCAACCGCAGTACGCGCTGCACGCCACGACCGGCGTCGAGCAGGTCGGTCAGCTGGGCGAGGGTCTTTTCGTCGCCGGTGGCGATCCAGTGGGTGACGTTGACGAAGGAGCAGGCGAGGTTGTCGGCGTTGTCCAGGTAGCGGTCCAGGTCGGGCAGTCGCCGCCCGGTGGTCGGGTCGGTCGGCAGGTGCTTCCAGTCCCACTCCCGGGCCACGGCGGCGAGCATCCGGGCCAGCTCGTCGCGCCAGAGCGGCCGCAGCCGGACGAACGCCGGCACGGTGGTCAGCTCGTCGCGCAGGTCGGCCAGCAGTCGGGCCAGGTGTCGCCCCGGCGGCGGCGACGCGCCGTCGGCCACCGCGAGGCAGTCGGTCACCACCTCCCGGACGTCGTCGACGGACCGCGCCAGGTAGTCGACCTGCCAGTCGGCGGCGAAGACCCACAGCAGGGTACGGGTGGTGATCCGCAGCTCCGCGGCGGTGTGCCACGGCGCGGTGAAGGCGATGGCGGTGGCCACCGAGCTGAGCAGCGCCGCGTCGAAGGGCGCGGCGTCGAACAGCTCCGGGTGGGCGGCGGTGACGTCCTGCAGGTCGCGTACGCCTCGTACGGCGAGTGCGCACACCCGGCCCTGCTCGGCGACCGCGTCCTGACCGGCCCGCGCCGGTCGCGGGGCCTCGGTCACGATGCGGCCGGGCGCTCGACCGGGGTGAGGATGAGCTCGGCCCGCTGCTTGGGTTGCAGCGAGGCGCCCATCCGGGGGGTGAGGTCGACCGGCTCGCGCAGTCGGAAGCGGTAGCGGCTCAGCACCGTGCTGACGATGAGCTGCGCCTCCAGCAGGAACAGGTACTGCCCGAGGCACTGGTGCGGGCCTCCGCCGAACGGGAAGTACGAGTAGCGGTAGCGCCGCCGGGGCAGCTCCGGCGCGAACCGCTCCGGGTCGAAGAGCGTCGGGTCGGTCCAGAACGTCGACATCCGCTGGGTGACGTACGGGCTGACCAGCACGGTACCGCCGGCCTTGATCCGCACCCCGCCCAGCACGTCGTCGCCGACCGCGGTGCGCGGGATCATCCAGCCGGCCGGGTAGAGCCGCAGCATCTCGTCGAGCACCATCCGGCCGTAGCGCAGTTGGGGCAGGTGCTCGCGGCCGACCCGTTCGGCGCCGACCACCTGCTCGATCTCGTCGGTCATCCGCTCGGCCACGTCGGGCCGCGACGCCAGCACCGGCCAGAGCCAGGAGAGCAGGGCGATGGTGGTCTCGGTGGCGGTGGAGAACATCGCGACCACGTCGCCGCGGATCGCGTACTCGTCGGGTTCGCTGCCGTCGGCGCGCGGCCGGCAGAGGGTGGAGATGATGTCGTCGCCGTCGGTGGGGCGGGCCCGGGCCTCCCGGATGATCGGCAGCACCACCTCGTCGATGGTGCGCACCGCGTCGCGGAAGCGCCGGTCGCCGGGCATCGGCACCGCGTACGGCACGGCGGGCATCAGCAGTCGGGGGAGCATCGCGGTGGTGACGGTGTCCAGCGCGGCGCTGATCCGTAGGGCGTCGGGGACCGAGATCCGGTCGGCGAAGAGCACCCGCATGGTGGTGCGCAGGACGATCCGGGTCAGCTCGGCGCCGCCGTCGACCGGGCGACCGGCGCGGGCCGGTTCGAGCCACTCGTCGACCGCCTCGTTGATCGCCTCGGCCATCCTGTCGACGAGCGTCTCGGCCCGCTTGGCGGTGAACAACGGTTGCAGGGCGCCCCGGCTGGACTCCCAGACCTCACCCTCGGCGACCAGGATGGCGTCCCCGACGATCCGACGCACGGGTCGCCAGAGCAACCCTTCGCCGTCCCGGGTGTAGTTGGCAACGTTGTCCCGCAGCACGCGTTGCAGGTGCTCAGGATGGCTGACCAGATAGGGGCGGAACGAGCCGAGATTCAGCCGGATGACGTCGCCGTCGGCGTCCTGCGCGAAGTCGACGAGCGCGCCCAGCGGATCGCGAACCAGTGCCGGCAGAGCGCGTCGTAACGGGATCGTCCGGGGCTCGGTGCTGACGCTGGCGGGGCGTGCCTCGGACACCTGCGACATCGAACCACGTCTCCTCGTCGTCCCGGCGACCGCAGTGGTCCACTTCGGTCGGGCAGGTTGATGAAACTTTCACCTTCTGGGCCGACGGAAGCATCTCACCAAACGAGGGGCACCTCCAGACTTGCGGACGGCGCAATTTCCATCTAAGCGCACGCACGCCCGTCGATGTTCGTCACCTGGTCGGATCCTGAATGGATGGTCAGGCACGACACCGCGCCGGGCGAGCCGACCAACCAGCGCGACGGGCGGAACGGCCGCGTGCTGCCGAGCCGACTGCGGCATCGACACCAGACGGGCGGCGTCGGGCTGGCCAGTGCGGGTTGGTGATCCGGGACGCACCGGTACCCCCGAATCCGGGCGATGCCCGGCACCCTGTGCCAGGCTCTGTGGCATGGACGACAAGACCATCCTGAACCGGATCACCGAGCTGGTCGACGAGGAACACAAGCTGCGTGCGGACGCCCAGGCCCACGAGTCGGGCACCGAGGGCGAGGCCAGCGAGCGACTGCGCGCTCTGGAGGAGTCCCTCGACCAGTGCTGGGACCTGCTGCGCCGTCGACGGGCCGCCCGGGAGACCCACGGCGACCCGGACGCCCAGGGCGAACGCCCCAAGCCCGAGGTGGAGCGCTACCTGCAATAGCCGACAGAGCGGGTCGGGCGGCCGCACCGCCCGACCCGCTCCGATCAGCGCAGGCCCGCCTCGTGCAGCAGCTCTCCGGTCACCATGGCGGGGTCGACCTGCTCGGCGGGGAGACCCCGGGCCGCGAACCAGGCGCCGACCACCCGCACATCGCGGGCCAGGAACTCCGGCCCCTGTGGGTTCGCCACCACGTCGACCACCTGCGGCAGGTCGATGACGACCAGCCGACCCCGGTGCACGAGCAGGTTGTACGGCGACAGGTCGCCGTGCGCGTAGCCGGCCCGAGCCAGCACCCGCAGCGCCTCCACCAGCTGAGCCCACAGGTCACGCAGCTCGGCCGGGTCGGGGCGCAGCTGGGCCAGTCGGGGCGCCGCCTCCCCCGACTCGGCGTCACCGACGAACTCCAGCATCAGCTCCGTGCCCCGCAACTGCACCGGGTACGGCACGGCGATCCGGTCGTGCCCGGCGCCGATTTCCCAGAGCCGGCTCAGCGCGGCGAACTCGGCCGCCGCCCACTGCCCGGCGATCATCTGCCGGCCGAACGCCGTCCGGCTGGCCATCGCCCGGTTCTCCCGGGACCGCCGCACCCGACGGCCCTCCAGGTAGCCGGCATCGCGGTGGAACAACCGGTGCTCGGGATCGCGGTAGCGTTTCACCGCGAGCAGGCAGGACCGGTCGGTGTCGGGCACCGCCCGACGGACCAGGTGGACGTCCGCCTCCTTGCCGGTCTTCAGCACACCCAGCTCGGTGTCCTTGGCGGCCAACTCGGTGACCAGCCAGGCCGGGTGCGGCTGCGGCCCGTGCACTGCGTCGTCCCAGGACGACCAGCGCTCGCCGGTGTCCGGGTCGGGCTCGCTGTCCGGGTCTGCGAGCGGCTCGGTGGGCCGCCCGCGCTTCAGAAACTGCGGTTCGTCGTCGTCAAAGCGGCTCTTGCCGCGGCTACGGCGCTCGAGCGCCGGAAGGTCATGATCGCGCACTGTGGTGAGGTTCCCTTGGTCGAGGCTGAGATAGGCAGCTGGAAGCGACCTGCAAAGACGGCCATGACCGACCCCCTCTCCTCGACCGGGCACACGCCCGGGATGCACCATGCGCGGACAATGTTGGTACCACCACGGCGGCTGGTCAACCGAATTACCGCGCCACCACCCGAACGGCCGCTCGGACGCGCGACTACCAGCCCGGGAACCCTCAGCGGGCCAGGACGGTGGCGACTGCGGCGATCAACCCGTCCACGGTGCGGCTCGGCGCGAACCGGGTGTCCGACCAGGTGCGCCCCCGGTGCAGCCAGACGCTGGGCAGCCCGACCGCGGCGGCGCCACCGATGTCCGCCTCCGGGCTGTCGCCGATCACCCACGCTCCCCGCAGCGGCATCCGGACCCGCTGGGCGGCGAGCGCGAAGATCCTCGGGTTGGGCTTGCTGACGCCGGCCTCCTCGGAGATCACCCAGTCCGCGACGTACTGGTCCAGGCCGGTCTGGCGAATCTTGGCGTCCTCGACGCGTACGGTGCCGTTGCAGACCACCACCGGCACCCAGCCGGCGTCGTCGGCGATCCGCAGCGCGCAGGCGGTCAGCGGGTCGAGCCGGGTCTGCGCCACCACGCCGTCGTGCAGCTCCTCCACCAGGTCGATCGAGGGAATGCGCAGCTCGTAACGGTCCCGGATGGCGTCGGCGAGGTCCCAACGGTCGGTCAGACCATCGGCGTCGATCGAGACCAGCCAATCAATGTCGGTGTGGGGCGCGCCGATGCTGTCCAGGAAGCGCTCACCCCAGCGGCGGAACGGCCCGGCCCGATCCAGCAGGGTGTTGTCCAGGTCCAGCAGGAGCAGTGGCACTCGGGCACCCTACGGGACCGACGTGTCCGCCAACAGATGCAGCGGGTGTCGACCTGACGAAGGGCTCAGCCAGCCATCGACAGCCGCGGGCCGCCCTGGTCCGACAGCCGGTCGACGAGCATCGAGTGGGCCGCCCGGGTGGCCGCGAGCACGGTGGGATCCAGCGTCGCCACCAGCACCTCCGTGCCGTCGTCGGCCCCGCGAGCCAGCACCCGCCCCTCGGGGTCGTAGATGGCCGCGCCGCCGTTGAACCGCCACGGGTCGACGCCGCCGACCGCGTTGGCGAAGACCACGAACATGGTGTTGTCCAGGGCACGCGCGGCGTAGTACAGGTCCCGGCGGTGCTCGGAGCCGGCCAGGTATCCGCTGGGGCACAGGTAGGCGTGTGCGCCGTCGAGGGCGGCGGCCCGGCCGTGCTCGGGGAAACAGCCGTCGTAGCAGATGCCCAGCCCGAGCCGCCAGTCGTCGACGAGCAGCGTGGCACCCCGACCGCCGGGGGTGAACAACTCCCGTTCGTCGCCCCACAACTGCTGCTTGTCGTACCCGACCCGCACCTCGCCGGCGTGGTCGACCACCAGCGCGGCGATGGTCCGCCGGTCGTCGGGGTGCCGGACGGCCGCGCCGACCAGCGCGGTGACGCCGGCCTCGCGCGCCGCGGCGCGCAGAG
>NZ_JAKKFF010000014.1 GCF_022229015.1 Micromonospora foliorum | reverse complement strand
TCATACTTTGCATCACCTTTTTGTTCACTTTTTTGTTGTTACGTATGCGGCGCCCACCGAGACCTACCCCCTTTCCTTCCACGACGCTCTTTCGATCCGGGGGTGGACTACTTCTCCACCCTGTCGTATCTGCCTGGCATCGCGGCCCTCGCGGCGGGGGCGCTCTCACCGCTGGCGACGCTGCTGATCGTGGCGTTGACGCTGTTCGGGGTGCTGCCCATGTATCGGCGGGTGGCCGGGGAGAGCCCGCACGGGCAGGGGTCGGTGGCGATGCTGGAACGTCTTCTGCCCTTCTGGAAGGGCAAGCTGTTCGTGCTGGTCCTGCTGGGGTTCGTGGCCACATCGTGGATCATCACGATCACCCTGTCCTCCGCGGACGCCACGGTGCACCTGCTGGAGAACCCCGTACTGCCCGACGGGTTCCCGCACGGCACAACCGCGGCGGTAGTGGTGACGGTGGTGTTGCTGCTGGTCCTGGGCGGGGTGTTCCTGCTCGGCTTCAACGAGGCCGTCGGTGTGGCCATCCCCCTGGTCGTGGTGTTCCTCGGATTGAACGCAGCGGTTGTCGTGGCCGGCCTGATGGCGATCGTGCGCGATCCGGCACTGCTGTCCGGGTGGACCGACGCGCTGACCGCCGGCACCAGCGGCGTCGGCGACGTCATCGGCCCTGCCGTGCTGGCCTTCCCGCTGCTCGTGCTCGGGTTGTCCGGCTTCGAGACCGGGGTGAGCATGATGCCCCTCGTGCGCGGTGACGGTCTCGACGCCGAGCAGCGAATGGCCGCGCGGATCCGCAACACCCGCAAGCTGCTCACCACCGCCGCGTTGGTCATGTCCGGCTACCTGATAGCCACCACGCTGGTCACCACCGTGCTGATCCCGGCCGAGGAGTTCCAGCCCGGCGGGGCAGCCAACGGTCGGGCGCTGGCCTACCTGGCCCACGAGCGTCTCGGCGAGGCGTTCGGCACCGTCTACGACGTCAGCAGCGTGCTGATCCTGTGGTTCGCCGGAGCGTCGGCGATGGCCGGGCTGATCAACATCGTGCCCCGCTACCTGCCCTCCTACGGCATGGCCCCGGAGTGGGGACGCGCCGTGCGGCCGGTGGTCATCGTCTACACGCTGATCAGCATCGCGATCACTGTCGCGTTCGCCGCCGACGTCGACGCCCAGGCCGGCGCGTACGCCACCGGGATCCTGGCAATGATGGTCTCCGGCGCCGTCGCGGTCACCATCTCCGCGCTGCGCCGCCGGCAACGCGCCGCCACTGCCGGGTTCGCCGCGCTGACCGCCGTGCTGGGTTACGCGCTGGTCGAGAACGTCATCGAGAAGCCCGACGGCATCGCGATCTCCGGACTGTTCATCGCCGGCATCATCACCGTCTCCCTTATCTCCCGGATCTCACGCACCACGGAGTTGCGCGCCGAGCACATCGAGTTCGACGCCAACGCCCGCCGGTTCATCGCCGACTCGATCGCCCACGACGGGCGGCTGCACCTGATCGCCAACCGCCGCCAGGGCGGTGACGCGAAGGAGTACCGCCTCAAGGAACGCGCCCAGCGTGGCCTCAACCCCGTCCCCGGAGCCGCTGATGTGCTGTTCCTCGAAATCGACGTGGTCGACCCGTCGGAGTTCAGCGGCGTCCTGCATGTCACCGGCGTCGACGTCGGCGGCTACCGGGTCCTGCGCACCACCGCCCCGGCCGCCCCGAACGCCATCGCCGCGATCCTGCTCGCCCTGCGCGACGCCACGGGTGTACGGCCGCACGCCCACTTCGAATGGTCCGAAGGCAACCCGGTGGCGCACCTGCTGCGCTACCTTCTGCTCGGCCGCGGCGACACCCCACCGGTCGTGCGGGAGATCATCCGCAAGGTCGAACCCGACCCTGCCCGCCGTCCGGGCATCCACGTCGGCGGGTGACGCACTCCATGCCCCGCGACGTTCGGAGGATCCGTGATCATGGCATCGACGCGATGACCTGCCGGTGGGGTGTCATCCGCAGGGGCATTCCCGAGGCGGCGTCTAGACGGGCACTTCGGCGCTGAGGACGATGGTGAGGTCCTCCGGCAGGTGCAGGAATTCGGCGTGGCTGGCGGCGTTGTGGGCCAGAGCGATGAACAGCCGTTTACGCCAGGTGGCCATTCCCGGGCTACGGGTGCAGCGCAGGGTGATCCGCGAGACGAAGTAGGAGACCTGTTCGCAGTCGATGCCTTCGGCGAGGGGATGAGTGGCGGCGCGGCGCAGGACCTCGGGGAAGTCGGTGGGATCTTGGAAGCCGAAGACGGCGCTGATGTGGATGATGCCGTCGTCTGGGTCGCCGAGGTCGTCGATAGTCAGACGTTGATCCCACGGGATGTGGGGGACGTTCGCGGTGCTGCCGGTGACGATGACGATCGTGTCGTGGCGGATGTGGTTGTGCGCCACGTTGGCTTTCAGCGCCAGGGGAGTGGTCTCCTTGTTCGGGTGGGGGAACACTGCGGTTCCCGCCACCCGTGGAATGTTGGCGGCGTGCAGGCCGTCGATGAAGTCGCGCAAGGGGCCTTCACGCTCGATGCGGCGGGCGGTGACCAGTTTGGCGCCGCGCCGCCAGGTCAGCAGGATCGTGAACAGGACAAGCGCGATGAGCAGCGTCAGCCAACCGCCGTGGGTGACCTTGGCGAGGTTCGCGGTGAAGAAGGTCAACTCGAGGCTGCCGAAGACGACCCCGAACAGGACCAGTCTCCAGGTGCTCCAGTGCCAGAGGACCCGCGCGACGACGAGGAACAGGGTCGTGGTGATCAGGAACGTGCCGGTGACCGCCACCCCGTACGCGGCGGCGAGGTTGGTGGATGAGCCGAACGCGAACACCACCACGAGCACTGCCACGAACAGAGCCCAGTTCACACCCGGCGCGTAGATCTGGCCGTACTGGTGGCGCGAGGTCTGCCGGATGGTCAAGCGCGGCAGGAAGCCCAGCCGCATGGCCTCCCGGGACACCGAGAACGCTCCGGACACCACCGACTGGGATGCGATGACAGTGGCCACGGTGGCCAGGACGACCATCGGCAGTTGCGCCCAGTCTGGTAACAGGAGGAAGAACGGGTTCTCGCGGCTAGCGGGTGCCCGCAGGATCAACGAGCCCTGTCCGAGGTAGTTGAGCGTCAAGGCGGGGAACACGATCACAAACCAGGCCCGGCGGATTGGAGAGCGACCGAAGTGTCCCATGTCGGCGTAGAGCGCTTCGGCGCCGGTGATCGCCAGCACCACGGCGCCCATCGCGATGAACGCGATGACGGGGTGTTCGACGAAGAACATGACAGCGTAGGTGGGGGACAGCCCGGCCAGCACGCCTGGATGGCGTATCACCTCAACCGCGCCAGCGACGCCCAGACAAGCGAACCAGAGCAGCATGATCGGCCCGAACACCGATCCGACCCGTCCGGTGCCCCACCGCTGGATGGCGAACAGCAGGGTGAGGATCACCGCGGACGCCGGGAGCACCGCCGCCGTCCACGCCGGTGAGATGACCTCAAGGCCCTCCACCGCTGACAATACGGAGATCGCCGGAGTGATCACGCTGTCGCCGTAGAAAAGTGCGGCACCCAGGGCGCCCAGCGCCAGCACAGTGGCGGCGCGCCTCTCGCTGCTCTTGAGCAGAACTCTTCCGGCGAGCGCGGCCAAGGCCATGACCCCGCCCTCGCCTTCGTTGTCGGCCCGCAGGATGAAGATGACGTACTTGACCGACACGATCAGGATGATCGACCAGAACACCAGCGAGATCACGCCGAATACGTCCGGCGTGGTCGGCACGAGACCACGATCGAGGGTGAACACTGTCTTCAGCGCGTAGAGCGGGCTTGTCCCGATATCGCCGTACACCACGCCCAACGCGCCCAGGGTCAGCCCGAGCCCGGCAGTGCGGCGACTCGTAGACGCTGTCCGCGATGCCGGCTCGCCGCTCTGCGCCGGCTGCTGGCTCGGGTTGGGCCGTTCGTCGTCCGGTTGCTCCGCCACCTCATAGGGATACCAACCAACACGCTGCCAGCTGGGTTGTATGTCGGAATCGGTGGCAGCGGGGCACCGATCTGCGCACCAGCAAGCCCGCGCACGCCTACTACCTGCAGTTGCTTTCGCCCCAGTGGCATTGCAAGGACTGCCTCGACCGCTACCTGCTGTTCGGCCTCGCGGTCGCCGAGCGACTCGCACGGCGCCCGATGATTGGAGTGCGGGGTGGCCCTGGAGGACAAGCTAGCCGGTTGGACCGTTCCGGACAGCGAGACCGAGCAGGAAGAACAAGATCGCACTCAGCCCTGATCCGAGGATGAGCTGTTGCTCGATGCGTTGGGCGATCCGTGGGTATAGCGGGCTAGGAGCCGGCGCTGGTCGGGTTGAGGAAGACGAATCGGATCGCTGGGTTATGCGCGGTGAGCCGTCGTCTGGCCTCGTCGGCCACGTTTTTAACGTCAGCGGCCATGACGTGGTCCGCAAAGTCGATCTTCGCGACAACGAGAATGTCGTCGGGACCGAGCTGCAGGGTCAGCAGCTCCACGATGCCTCGCACGTATGGCAGGGCGGACAATTCCCGGCGAATCTCGTCCTGAACTGGCTCCCTTGCTGACCGGCCGACGAGCAGAGCGAGGTTGTTGCGGGCCAGAATGGTGGCCACCACGAGGAGCAGTACACCAATGGCTACCGATGCGATGCCATCCCAAACCGGGTCCCCGGTCAGCTCGGCGAGCCCCAGGCCTGCACCGGCCAATCCCAGGCCGATCAGGGCGGCGCTGTCCTCCAGGAACACCGCCTTGATGGCGGTGTTGGGCGTGCGCCGCAGGACCCTGGCTGGACTGATACCCCAGCGCTTGGCCCGGTGCCGTACCTGCCGCACCGTCCGCATCAGGGACACCGACTCCAGGACGAAGGAGACGACCAGCACCACGTACGAGACGGTGTAATCTCCAGTCTCCTTGGCCGATGCGATGACGTGCACGCCGTGGGTGATGGAGAAGCCGGCGCCGCTGACGAAGGTGAAGACCGCAGCGAGGAGGGCCCAGATGTAGCTCTCCCGACCGTAGCCGAACGGGCGCCCGGGGTCGGCCCGGCGGCCGCCACGACGCAGCGCCACGAACAGCAGCACCTCGGTTGTGGTGTCGGCGAACGAATGCGCGGCTTCCGACAGCACGGCCGCCGAACCCGAGAGCAGACCCGCAACCACCTTGGCCGCGGCGACAGCGACGTTGACGGCACCGGCCACGATCACCGTGCGGACGCTCTGCGACTGCCCGTCCGATTCGGTCATGAAGCCAGGCTATGGCCCGGCTGCCGGCCGGACGGACAAACTGACAGGCACACGCGGTGCACCGCAGCATCGAGAGCGAGGTGCTGCCGGCCGCGCAGCGCTACGGGATGGGCACGCTGGGCGCCACCAAGGTACTGGCCGGCAGTTCACGAGCGGTCGGCGGTCGGCGGCCCGGTGGGAGCCCGGTTTGGGGGAGCGGGTTGGGAGCAGGGGAGCGTGCGCAGGTCGAGACGCCGCATGTCCTCGTGACGTCAAAGGCACCATGACGGATGCCGCCCACGCACTCGGGTCGTAGCCCGTAGCCCCGAGGGCCCGGATGACGAAACGGAGACCAGCGGCATGCACCGGCTCGGTCATCGCCCGCTTCCCGCGCATAGCCGTGGGATAGGGCGGGGCGCGCCCGCCGATCCCCTCACTGCGGACTCACCACCTCAACAGCCCGATGCAACGGCGGCTTCCGCAACATCGCGGCTGTGCAATGTCGGAAATCAGCGGCGCCTAGCCGTAGGCAGCACTTCCGATGGTGACATCGACGTGCTTCGGTAAGCACACCACCACCGCACGTCACTGGGAGTAGAGATGACCCGGACTGTTCGGAACGGCTTCTTGGTCGGTCTGACCGCTGGCGCCCTCACCGCAACGCTGGGCCTGCCCGGCGTCGCCACGGCCGAGCCGAAGCACCGGCCCGTCCCGGTCTGCGCGCTACGACCACTGCCCTTACCAGCGGACATGAATGGTCGAGCTTTGGCGGTCGACCCGACTGGTCGGTTCATCGCCGGTATCGGCTACCGAATCGATGACGACGATTCGCAGCCGCTACTGCTGCTCTGGGCCGGAACGCCGCGCCGACCCGGGCCTGGGGTGTGGGGCCAACCCCGCCTCACCGTCGTCACCATAGGAGCGCCGCAGCAGGTCGAAGACATCAATCGGTACGGCGTTGCCGTCGGCAATGCCTTCGTCGACAACGTCTACCGCCCCTGGCGCTACCGCAACGGGCGCCTGGAGTGGTTACCCGTCCTGCCGACGGTCTCCAACACCTCGGCGCTGGGGATCAACTCGCGCGGCGACATCGTCGGCCACGGCGCCGTTGAGCAGACCGAGACGTCCCTGCCGCTGCTCTGGCCCGCCGACCGGCCGGGCACCCTCGAGGTGATCGACGCCCCGTCCAACGCTAGCGCGAGGGAGATCCTCGACGACGGCACTATCATCGGCACCGCCGGCAACTCCGGCTGGGTACGCCATCCCGACGCGAGGACCGACCGGCTCACCGCCCCCGGCGCCCTGTGGTCGGGGATCTCCGCGGCCCAGGGGACCTGGGCAGTTGGCCGCATCGGCACCGGCAGTGAGGACGGGGACAGCACCCTGGTGCGCTGGGACCTGCGGACTGGCGTGGCGGCCGCCGTGAACCCGGCGCTGGTATCAACGCAGGACGTCAACAGTCGGGGCACAGTGCTCGGCGACCGAGCCGTCGACTACGGCGACCGGCTCGTCGCCCTAGGCGGCGCCATCCCCGGTGTCCAAGCCTCCTTCGGCTGGGGAATCGCCGATAACGGCCTCGTCGTAGGCTCCATCAACGGCTCCCGACTGCGCCCAGCACGCTGGATCAACTGTTGAAAAATAGTCGGCGCCACGGCTTGTGTCTCGTGTCTTCCTCGGGTCGGAGGCCATGGATGCGCCGAGGGGGTCCTTAAGCACCGGCAGTCACGGAGGCGGCTCCAGTAACCGTAGGCTCCACAGTCGTGCATAGCACCCTGACAGAGAGCATGCTCGGTGCATTTACGGTGACGATTATCGGCCCGCGTCGCCGTGTGGTCGGGACCACCATGAGCACTGCTTCGTCGAAGAGTCGACCTTGCGGCCGACAGCCTGTACCTGCACGGTCCTGATTGGGACGACCTTGCGGCAGAGCTGCGCAGCCAGGCCGACGCACTGGAAGGCCGCCAATTGGGACAGAGGATGTACGTCCGAGGTGTGTCTGACTGAGTCCAGACGCACTGACCTGCCGCGCTGCGGGCTCGTGAGAGGAAGCGTCACCGGTCCGGCACGAGCCCGTTTGGGGGAGCAGGTTGGGAGCAGCGGGGTGCCCTGAACGGTCTTGAACTGCACACAACGGCGTCGAACGGCGCTCAACTGCACCCACCCGTGCCTGCGGCTTTACGTTTCGCCGGGCCAGAGGGTGCGGCGTCCTGTTTCACACGGAGCGCTCTGCGGTTCTGCCCAGCAGGCGATAGCCATCTATGTTGCCTGACAGGGGAGTGTGCGCAGGCCAAGGCGGTAGGAGCCGTTGGTTGGCCGGCCTTGCAACTGGGAGCAGATTGGGTGCAGGTTGGCGAAGAGGTCTCCGCGCCCGAAGTGCTCACCGACGGCGGACGGAGACTAGGGGCTTTGACCTGTGGTGATGGAGATTGAGCGGTGCAGCGTGGCCTCCCAGTGACATCTGAAGTGGTCACCTCTCGCTGCCCCCACCACGCCTAGCGCAGCGCGGCATGTCCGGCCGTCGAGCTGCTCAGCTATCGCCTGCATGATCGAGTCGTCGTCTTCGACCACCGTGCCGTAGAAGTCCAGCAGCGGTCACGTTCGCAGCGTAGTCGTCGCCGCAGCCGGAGGGGTTCGGCGAGGTCAGTGGCTGCTGCTAGCGAGCCGGATCCCGAATCCGGTAATCACAGTCCCGGTGACGCGGTCCAACAGCCGGCGCGCCGTGGGACGTCGCAACACCGTGCGCAGCCGACGTGCCAGAACGACCAGCACGGCCGACCAGGCAGTGCCCAGGAGGATATGCACGCAGGCCAGGAACACACCGAAGGCAAACGGGGAAGCGCCGGAGGGGATGAACTGTGGTAGGAGCGCGACGTAAAACACGCCCATCTTCGGGTTCAGCAGGTTTGTCAGTGCGCCGCGACGCCACCCTGGGTAGAAGTCGTTGCCGGCCGTCACGGGTTCGTTGATCGATGGGTCCGATTTGTCTGGTCGGCGGTGGCGGGTGGCCCACAGCATGCTCAGCCCCATCCAGATCAGATAGCAGGCGCCAGCCCATCGCAGCACCTCGTAGGCCAGGTGCGAGGCCGTCAGCAACGCGGTGACACCAGCGGAGGTGAGCGCGCCCCAGGCCAGGGTTCCAGTTTGGATGCCGAGAACGACTCCCCAGGCACGGCGGGTTTCTCCGAGGGCTGCGGTGCGCAGGATGAGGGCGGTGTCCATCCCGGGAGTCATGGTGAGCAGGCCCACGACGATGACAAAGGACCACAGAGCGCTGAGGGCTGTCACAATGATCAACCTATCGTGGGCGGCTGCCGTGGTCGGGGTCGCGTGTGCCTGAATGCGGCCAGTTGGTTAGAGGTCAGGGGTAGTACGCGTCGAACCGGCTCGGAGGTAAATCCCGACGAGGTGCAGGACCGGACCGAGGACTGCCTCCGCTCCGGGTTCCGGCCAGGGCGGCGACGAGGTCCGGCATGGCCACGCAAGGCAAACCGGCCGCCTGCGCTGCAGCGCCCCCATTTGCGGTGTCCTCCAGCGCGACCGGCTCCTGTGCCGGCAGCCCGAGTCGATCCAGTGCCAGTAGGTGGACGGCCGGATCCGGGTTGCGCGCGGTCATCTGATCACCAGTCGCTAGAACCTCGAACCGTGCCCTCAGCCCTGTTTGATAGCGCGGAGCGTTCAGTGGCCGGCAGGATCGATGTCAACGGCGGCACGGGAGGCCCGGTAGTCCCGAGGGGGCACTCCCATCACCCGCTTGAAGGCGGTGCTGAAGGCGGCCTCCGAGCGGTAGCCCAACTCGGCGGCGACCGAGGAGACTGTCCGGTCGGACTTCAGCAGGATCTGCTTGGCCGTGTGCATGCGCAGGCTCAGCAGGTACCTGCCAGGGCTCTCCCCGACGACCGCCTTGAATTTCTCCGCGAAGCCCGAGCGTGACATCCGCGCCGTTCTCGCGAGCTCGTCGACGGACCAGGTGCGCGCGACGTCGTCGTGCATCATCGTCAGGGCCGCGTCCACCCCGGGATCGAGCAGCGTCGCCACATGCGCGCGCTCACCGGGAGGTCCAACGGTGCTGGCGGTCAAATGAGCGCGGAGCCCGTGCAGCAGGATGATGCGCGCCAGATGGTCGAGCATGAGCGTCTGTCCCGGCCGGGGGGCGGCCGTCTCGTACGTCAGGAGTTGAATCGTCGCCCGAAGCACGCCGGTGGGGTCCGCGTCGGCGGCGAGGTGTACGACCGACGGAAGTGCGTTGAGCAGCAGTTCGCCGTTGGCGCGGTCGAAATGCAGGCGCCCGCCGACCAGGGTGGTGTCATGGCCGTTGCCGCAGTAGCCGAGGTCCTCGCCCGACGTCCAGACCTCCTCCGAACGCATGGCGGTGATCCCTGGAGTGCTGGCGAGCTGGTAATCCTGACCGCCGACCACCAGGTAGCAGTCGCCCTGCCGCAGGTGCAGCGGTGCCTTGACGGTCTCCACGGTGAGCCAACAGGCTCCGGAGATCACCACTCCGAACTTCACGTGCATCTGACCGCGGAAGGCGATCGCCCACTCACCGCCGGCTCGCAGCTCCGCGCAGACGGCACCTTCGATGTTCGACAGGGCCAGCACATGGGACAGGGGATCCATTTCGACTCCGGGACGATCGCGAAACAATTCTGGCGCTTCTCGCATGCGTTTCGGGCAACCCTAGAAGCTAATCTTGGATCTGGCAAAGAACAGCCCGGAGGGGAATAGACGATGAGCGACAATGTTCGGGTGATCGCCGACAAGGCGTATGACGCCCTTATTCAGGGGTTCCAGACTGGTTCGTGGGAGAGCTTCTTCGACCTGTTTGACGATGAGGTGGACGTGATCCTTCCGGCCCCGCAGACCGGTCACTTCACCGGGGTCGAGGGGCGGGAGAAACTGGTCGGGTTCTTCAGCGTGTTCACACCCGGTGCCAGCCGGTTCGACGAGGTCGAGGTGATTTCCAAGACCGTCGCCGAGGACCGTGTCGTCTTCGAGGACTGGGCTCGGGGTGTCTTCTTCAACGAGCCGTACGCGGCCCGGCACTGCATTCATGTCATGGTCCGAAACGGCAAGGTCGTGGGCTTTCACGAATACAACCGACCGCTCGACTGAGCGCGGTCCATCGAGCGTGCGCCAACAGTAGTGGAGCGCGGTGGGTCGATCGCCCACACGCCCGTGGAACCATATCGACGGGCGTGTGGGCGGCGGTTCGGCGATGACGCCGAATGCGGCGTCGATCGCGGAAGATTCATCCCGGAAAGCTCCTCGGGTTCCGCCTGACATGGACCCGAGCAGGAATCGCCGCTTTGTCGCGGTCGACCTCGCCAGCCGCATGTCCGCTTGCCCGGCCGGGGTCAGCGGTCGCGCAGGGCCGCCGCCAACTCCCTGCGCGACCCGATGCCCAGCTTGGTGAAGACCTTGCGCAGGTGCCACTCGACCGTACGCGGGCTGAGGAACAGCACGGCGCCGATCTCCGGGTTGGTCCGCCCCGCCACGGCGAGTCGCGCGATCTGTGCCTCTTGTGGAGTGAGCTCGACAGGTACGCCAACCGTCCGCTTGCGGACGGTCTCGCCGGTGGCGAGAAGTTCCCGGCTCGCCCGCTCGGCGAATGCCTGCGCACCCATCGTGGCGAACGCCCCGTGAGCGGCGCGCAACTGGGTCCGGGCATCGGCGCGGCGGTTCTCCCGGCGCAGCCACTCGCCGTACAGCAGTCGGGCCCGGGCCAGTTGCAGATTGAGCTGGCCCGGGGCCAGCCGCTCGATCGCCTCGCGGTACCGGTCCTCGGCCTGCCCGGACGGTCCTGCCAGGGCGTCGGCGAGGGCCCCCGCGCCGAGTGCCCAGTCGGTGCCGGATGCGCCGACCCGCTGCGCAAGGCGCTCGCGGGCCTCGGCGGCCACGTCGGCGTCCCCGACTCGTACGGCGGCCTCGACCAGCTCGCCGAGCGTCCAGTTGAAGACGGCGAGGTCTTCGTACTCGGTAGCCTGACGTGCGGCTTCCAGCGCGGCCGGATACTGGCCGAGCCCGTTGGACAGCACCGCCCTGGCGTAGCCGGCCAGGCCGAGCAGGCGACCCTCGCCGCGCGCCTCGGCGTCCTTGATGGTCGCGTCGATCAGCTCCATCGCGGGCAACTCCCGGCCCCGGTGCGCGGCCAGGGTGAGCGATGCGGACGGATGCGGCGCCATCCCGGTGGCCTGGGCGAGGGCATCGGCCTCGTCGAGCAGGTCGGATGCGTCGGCGAAGCGCCCGGCGAACACCAGGGCCCCCGCGCGGAAGGTCAAGGCCGTGGGGAGCAGCGACAGCCCTCCGGTGGTACGGGCGAAGCCGACCGCCTGTTCGGTGAGCCGATACCAGGCCGCGTCGTCCCACACCTCGTGCGCGACCGGCCCGGCCAGCCAGAGCAGGTGCAGATTCTCGTCCGCCGTCATCGTGTCGAGGGCCCGGCGGAGATGCGGCACGGCGGCCGCGTACCCGTCTAGGGTCCACGCCGTGAGGCCGGTCAGGAACAGGCCGGCGGGCTCGTCGCCGGCCGGCACGCCGCGGGCGGCTTCGGCCGCCCGGCGCAGGTCACCGCCACC
>NZ_JAKKFF010000139.1 GCF_022229015.1 Micromonospora foliorum | reverse complement strand
AGTTCTCCTCGGTCGGGTTCGGCGAGAGCAACCCCGGCAGCCAGTCGTCGCCCAGCACGGTCTGCCGGGCCGACGCGGTGAACGAGGCGACGTCCAGTTGGAACGCCTGCGTGGCGAACGCCATCCCGGCGTAGTGCTGCGGGCCGTGGAACTGGAACCACAGCGGGTACGCCAGCGGCACCACCGCCACGCCGGCCGCCACCGCGAGCCGGCCGAACAGGGCCGGCGCGAGCCGCCGTGCGGCCACCCGGTCGGCGAGCGCGTAACCCAGCGCGAAGACGCCGGCCGCGAGCGCCAGGAAGACCAGCACCTCCTCGCCGATGAAGACCTGCCAGACGAGCAGCAGCCCCAGGCCGACGCCGGGTCGCCACACGCCGGGCCGGGTCGCAGCCGAGGCGGGCCGGAACACCAGGGCGAGGATCGCGGGCACCAGGAACTGGGCGGCGATGTGCAGATGGGCGCCCGCCTGAGCGATCATGCCGGGGGCGAAGCCACAGATCAGCCCGCCCACCGCGGCCGCGGCCCGGGTGCCGACCAGCCGGCGGCGCAGCAGCACGTACCAGGCGACGGCGGTCCCGGCGAGGCAGCAGACGACCGCCACGCAGAACGCCACCTGCGAGCCGAAGAGCAGGGTGACCGGGGTGAGCGGCACACCCAGGCCGAGCACCGAGGTGTTCGCCATCAGGTTGACCCCGTCGGGCGCGTTCAACCCGGTGCTGTAGAGCGGGTTCTCCCCCTCGACGACCGCGTGCGCCGCGTGGGCCAACATCCACTCGAAGAGGATCTGGTCACCCGCCTGGTGGAACAGCCGCCACGGGCGACCCCACTGCCCGCTGGTCAGCACCACGGCGAGGCCCAGATAGCCGGCCACCACCAGCGCGTCCCGCAGCCAGGCCGGACGGGACGTGTCGACCGTCGTCGGGGACGAGGTGTTCGGGGACGTCGTCCCGGTGGTCATCAGACCGAACGGTCGCTGAGCGCCCGGACGTCCCAGACCCAGACATCCAACTCCTGGCGGCCCGGGCCGACCAGCTCCTCGACCGTACGCCGCAGTGGCTCGGCGTTCTGCTGCCGCACCGGCAGCACCAGGATCGCCGCCCGCCAGTGCCGCAGCTCGTCGGTGAAGCGCCGACGCTGCCGGTCGTCCAGCTTGGGCGTACGGCCGGTGGTCGCCACCTCCTCCAGCATCTGACCCACCCCGCTGGGACGACCGCCGAACCGGCCCGCGTCACCGGTGTTGCCGTTGCGGGGGGCGAGGAAGTACCCGCCGGGGATCTTGAAGTCGAGGTTGGTGGCCGCCGCCCAGCGCATGCCGTGCGTGTTACCCATGCTGGGCACCGGGATCGGCACCAACGTCTGGTCCGGCCCGACGTACGCCCGCCAACGGTCCGCCGTGATGAAGTCCGGCACCGGCGGCCGGGAGACCATCCGCAGCGGCATCGGTGCGATCGGCAGCAGCGCGAAGGCCAGGCCCGCGGCGGTCAGCACGTGGACGGTACGGCGGTCGGCCGGACGCAGCGCCCAGGCCCGCTCGACGGCGAGCGCGAGCAGCAGCCCGATCACCACGCTGGTGATCAGCCCGAACCGGGTCGGCACCACCGCGTCCAGCAGCGGCAGGTGGACCAACCACTGCCACGGCCCGGTGATCAGCTCCCGGTCCCACCAGGAGACCCGCTCGCCGAGAGAGAGTACGGCGAAGAACACGCCGGTCACCGCGAGCGCCCGAACGATCAGCTCCCGGCGCAGCCAGACCACGATGCCGATGGCCAGCATCGACAGGCTCCAGCCGAAGAAGGCGTTCTCCTCCGAGTAGTTCGGCGCCAGGTTGATGTTGGCTCGCTGGTTGCCACCGAAGGTGGGCGAGCCGGGGGCGAAGAAGGCGGCGATGTCGTTGCCGTAGTCCTGCACCGCGTCGCTGAGCCCGTGGTAGGCCATCGGCCCGGCGAACTGCACGTAGAGCGGGTACGCCAGCAGCGACCCGGCCAGCAGTGCGCAGGTCACCACGCCGACGCCCACGGGCCGCCACGCCGCCCGCCACCGGGCCGGCTCCTGGGCGAGCACCGCCAACAGGAAGACGCCGCAGGCCAGCGCCGTGAAGAGCAGGATCTCCTCGTTGATGAACGCCTGCGCGGTGACGAGCAGGGCGAGCACAGCCCCGTCCCGAACCGGCCTTCCGGAGCGGGTGAGCACCAGCACCCGCCACACGATGAACGGCAGCAGGAACTGGCTGATGATGTTCGGGTGCCAACTGGCGTGCGAGAGCATCGCGGGCGAGAACCCGCAGAACCAGCCGCCGACGGCCGCCGCGAGCGGCGTACGCACCAGGTGCCGGGAGAGCATGAGGTACCAGGCCATGGCGGTGCCGGCGAGGCCGAGCGTGACCAGCACCACGAAGGAGACCGCCGGCCCGAAGAGCAGCGTCACCGGGACCATCGGGATGCCCAGCGCCAGCACGGCCGTGTTGGCCATCAGGTTGACGCCGTCCGGGTAGTTGAACTGCTCGGTGTAGAACGGGTACTCGCCGTGCAGCACCACGCGTACCGAGTGGGCGAGGAAGAACTGCACCTGGGCCGGGTCACCGGTGTAGAGCGAGGCCACCCGGCCGGACGGGTCCAGCCAGATCCGGCTGGTCACCCAGAGCGCGGCGAGCAGGAACAGCCCGCCCACCGCCAGGTGCTGCCGACGCCGAGTCCACCGACGCCACCGCGCCCGCGTCGGCACCGCGCTCCCGGCCGGTGCCTCGGATTCCGCCGGCGCTTCAGGCTCGGCCGGCGCTTTGGGCTCGACCGGGTTCGTGGTGGGGGCGGTCAGCGCGGGCGGGCCGGCGAAGAGGCCGGCCGGTGTGCGGTAGCTCACCAGCTCGGCGGAGTCGGCTACCGCCTCCGGGTGCGGCGCGGGCAGGGCGCGGGACTCGGCAGGCGTCACAGTCGGCGGAGTCTACCGGAGCAACCAAAACGTCCTAAACCCCCGGTGGTGTCCACTGTGGTTGGTCGGGTGCCGGCCAGCTGAGGCATCGCACCGGACATCTCGTACTATGGCGCTTTCCGACAGCGACGGCGAGGCGATCGGGGGCGGGCCAGGTGACTCCAGGCCGTCGGTACGGCAGGGCGCTTCCCGTCCTGCTGAGCGCGCTGCTGGCCACCACGGCCTGCGGTCCGGTAGCCGAGCGGAAGCCGCAGGACCTGCGGGTCGGGTACGACAGCCTGGACGGCACCCTCGCGGTGTGGCCGCCCCGCGGCGACCTCTCCGGCGACCCCACGGCGACGGCTGCGGTCACCGCGGCGGTCCGGGGCTGGCGGTCGCCGGCCGACGACCGCGCGCACCTGCCCTCGTCCGGCATCCTCTTCTCCGGTCGGGTCGACGGCGCCCCGGTGGCGCTGGTGGCCGCCGACGTGCCCGGCGAAAGCGCGTCCTGGCTGCTGCAACTGACCCGTGAGGGCGACCGGTACGTGGTGACCCGCGCCACCGAGTACACCGACCCGGGTTACCTCGTCTACTCCGACGTGCTGCCGGTGCAGACGGCAGGCGGCCGGCGCTACCTCGTCTCGGCCCGGGTGCAGACCCTCCTCGGGCCACAGGACCGGACGTTGGCCATCGCGGACGGCCTCAGCGCACCGGTCAACGTCCCGTCCTGCACGGCCGTCGCCGTGACCG
This sequence comes from Micromonospora foliorum, assembly GCF_022229015.1. Classification (GTDB taxonomy): domain Bacteria; phylum Actinomycetota; class Actinomycetes; order Mycobacteriales; family Micromonosporaceae; genus Micromonospora; species Micromonospora foliorum. The sequence goes on along the minus strand of NZ_JAKKFF010000139.1, from coordinate 11,106 downwards.
CGACCCTGCGAACCACGGAGTCGCTGCCCCGTGGGCGGGCCGCCGACCGGCTGCTCGACCTGGGCACCGGCACCGTCGATCCGCGCTACCCGCTGGTCCGCGACGAGTCCGGCACGGGCCGGCGGGCGCTCACCGGCCTGGACACCTGCGTGCTGGCCGGCGATCGGGGCCCGTTCGGCAGCATCCCGCGCCGGATCGGGGACCGGGACGCCCCGCGTTCGGTGCCGACGTCCTGGCCGATGGCGAAGCTCACCGTGCGTTCGCTCGGCGAAGTCGCCCTCGGCGGTGGCGAGCCGGCCGAGTTGCAGCAGCTCAGCTGGGACACCGACGCCGGCGCGATGACCGCGGTGATCTACCGACCGGCCGACGGGAGCGCGCCCGTCGTGTCACCCGCCGACCGGGCCACCCCGTTGCAGGCGTACCAACTGCCGGTGCCCGGTCAGCCGCTGGTGGTGCTGAGCTGGCGGGCCACCCGGGACAGCTCCCTCTCCGTCCCACCGGGCACTCCCCTGCTGGTCGAGCGCCCCGGCCTGGTGGTCATCCCCACCCCGTCCCGCTCCCAGACCTACAGCCTCGCCAACACCGACAAGACCCACTACCGCTCGATCTCCCCCCGCTAACCCCCCACCCGCGCGATCTTGCACTTTCTGCACCGACAAATCGGGGCTCAAGGCGCATCACGCCAACCGAAAGTGCAAGATCGACGGGGCAACGCGCCGCACCTTGACCTGGTCGATCATGGAATTGTGGTGCCCCGCAAAAGGCGCGAATCATCAATCACCGCCCACCATAAGTCCTTGATCGACGAGGGAGGGCGGGCTGGGCTCGGCGGGGGGCGGGGCGGGGCGGGGCGGAGGTTGGGTTGGGTTGGGTGCAGGACGGCGGGCGCCCCTAGGGACGCCCGCCGTTGTTCGTTCTCGTCAGTTCTGCGCGGCCGCGTCGCTGGGGGTGAGGCGGTCCGGGGTGGCGTCCAGGCCGGAGATCCAGCCGGTGACGTTGCGGGCCACGTCCTGGGCGGTCAGGCCCAGGTCGGCGAGGATCTGCGCGCGGGTGCCGTGCGGGTGCCAGTCGGCCGGCACACCCAGGTCCTTGAGCGGCACCCAGACGTCGGCGTCGCGCATCGCCTGGGCGAGCGCGTCGCCCACCCCGCCGACCCGGACGCCGTCCTCGACGCTGACCACGAGCCGGTGGCGGGCGGCCAGGTCGACCAGCTCCGCCGGGACCGGGCGCACCCAGCGGGGGTCGACGACGGTGACCCCGTAGCCCTGCTCGGCGACCCGGGCGGCCACCTCCATGCCCAACTGGCCGAACGAGCCGACGGCGACGAGCAGCACGTCGGTACGGGCGGACTCGGCCAGCACGTCGACAGTGCCGACCCGGCGCAGCGCCGGCAGGTCCGCGGCGACCGCGCCGGTCGGGAACCGCACCACTGTCGGCCCGTTGTCGACGGCCACCGCCTCGCGCAGCTCCTCACGCAGGGTGGCGGCGTCGCGGGGAGCGGCGATCCGCAGGCCCGGCACCACCCCGAAGACCGACATGTCCCAGATGCCGTAGTGGCTGGGCCCGTCCGGGCCGGTGATGCCCGCCCGGTCCAGCACGAAGGTCACCGGCAGCTTGTGCATCGCCACGTCCAGCAGGACCTGGTCGAAGGCGCGGTTGAGGAAGGTGGCGTAGACCGCCACCACCGGGTGCAGACCGCCGAGCGCCAGCCCGGCCGCCGAGGTGGCGGCGTGCTGCTCGGCGATGCCCACGTCGTACACCCGCTCGGGGTACTTGCGGGCCAGCTTGGCGATGCCGGTCGGCTCGGCCATCGCGGCCGTGATGCCCACCACGTCCGGGCGCTCGTCGGCGACGGCCAGCAGCTCGTCGGCGAAGACGTGCGTCCACTTCACCGACGGGGCGGCCAGCAGCGCGCCGGTCTCCACGTCGAAGGCGCTGCCGGGGCCGTGCAGGCAGTCCGCCTCGTCCTCCTCGGCGGGACGGTAGCCGTAGCCCTTGCGGGTGACCGCGTGCACGATGACCGGGCCGCCGAAGTTCTTCGCCGCGCGCAGCGCCGCCTCGACCGCCGTCACGTCGTGCCCGTCTACCGGGCCCACGTACTTGATGCCGAGGTCCTCGAACATGGCCTGCGGGGCGACCGCGTCCTTGATGCCCTTCTTGACCGCGTGCAGCACCTCGTACATCGGTCGGCCGACCAGCGGCGTGGAGCCGAGGGCGTCCTTGACCGTGTCGAGGACCTTCTCGTAGCCGGGGTTGAGCCGCAGCGAGGAGAGGTGGTCGGCCAGCCCGCCGATGGTCGGGGCGTACGAGCGACCGTTGTCGTTGACCACGATCACCAGGGGGTTGCCGGCGGTGGCGATGTTGTTCAGCGCCTCCCAGCACATGCCGCCGGTCAGCGCGCCGTCACCGACCACGGCCACGACGCTGCGCGCCTCACCACGCAGGGCGTACGCCTTGGCGAGGCCGTCGGCGTAGGACAGCGCAGTGGAGGCGTGCGAGTTCTCGATGAGGTCGTGCTCGCTCTCGGCCTGGCTGGGGTAGCCGGAGAGGCCACCGCGCTGGCGGAGCTTGTCGAAGCCGGCCTGACGCCCGGTAAGGATCTTGTGTACGTACGCCTGGTGGCCGGTGTCGAACAGGAGCCGGTCCCGGGGGGAGTCGAAGACGCGATGCATGGCGAGCGTCAGCTCGACCACACCGAGGTTGGGCCCGACGTGCCCGCCGGTACGGGAGACCTTGGTGATCAGGAAGTCCCGGATCTCGGCGGCGAGGACGTCCAGTTCCTCGCCGGACATCCGCTTGACATCCTGCGGACCGCGAACCGTCCCCAGCAGCCGGCCGTGGTTGGCCGTGTCCTCTTCAACGCTCATGACCGGAGAGTCTATCGGCCGCCCGGTACTCCGCAGCCCGGCCCGGAGCCCCCCGCCCCCGGGCTGGGCGGGGAGTGGGCAGCTGAGCACCCGGTCAGGCGCCGACGCGCGTGTGCTACCGCTCGTCCGGCGGAAGCAGCAGCCCGACCTGCTCGACGTGCTGCGTCATCGGGAAGAGGTCGAAGCCCCGCAGCGCCGCCAGCCGCCAACCGAGGTCGGCGAAGGTGCGCACGTCCCGGGCGAAGGCGGCCGGGTCACAGGCCACGTACGCGACCGCGCGCGGGCCGGCGGCGACGATGTCCCGCACCACCTGGGCTCCCGCGCCGGAGCGCGGCGGGTCGAGCACCACCACGTCGACCGGGCCGGTGATCCGTCGGCGGGTCAGCGCGGTCTCCACCCGGGCCGCGACCACCTCGATCTGGGGCAGGTCGGCCAGGTTGGCCCGGGCCGCGTCCACCCCGTCCCGGCTCGATTCGACCAGGGTGATCCGGGCGTCGCCGACCCGGCTGGCGAGAGCCGCGGCGAACAGCCCGGCCCCGCCGTAGAGGTCCCAGGCGGTCTCGCCCGGCTGCGGGTCCAGCAACTCCAGCACCGCCGTGCAGAGGGCGTCCGCGGCGGCCGGGTGCACCTGCCAGAACGCGGACGCGGGCAGCGTCCAGTCCCGTCCGGCGGCGACCTCGCGGACCTCGGTCGGGCCACTGACCGGGGTGGGCACCCCTTCGCGGATCTCCGTGACGGTCACGTCCCCGCCGGTGCTGGCGATGGTCTCCACCGCCTCGGCGGACGGCCAGCGCGCACCGGTCGGGGTGAGCACCGGCAGTTGCTGGATGGCCGGGTGGGCGATCCGGCAGCGGTCGATCGGCACCACCTCGTGCGAGCGGTGCTTGAGCAGGCCGGCCCGGTCCGCGGCGTCGACCGCGTAACGGACCCGGGAGCGCCAACCGAGCAGCCCACCGGGCAGCGCCTCGACCCGGACGCCGAGCCGGTCCAGCTCGACGTCGGTCAGCCCGCCGAGGCGGACCAACTGCTCGCGGACCACGGCGGTCTTCCAGGCCAGTTGCGCGGCCGGGGCGACGTGTTGGAGGTCGCAGCCCCCGCAGGCACCCGGCTTCGCGTACGGGCAGGGCGGCTCGACCCGGTCCGGTGAGGGGTCCAGCACGGTCACCGCGTCGGCCCGGACGAACCCCCGGTGCACCTCGGTGACCTCGGCGATGACCCGCTCACCGGGCAGCGCGTGCCGGACGAACACCACCTGCCCGTCCACCCGGGCGACACAGTGCCCGCCGGGGGCGACCGCGTCGACGGTCAGCTCGACCCGGTCAGCCTCGGCCAGGCCCCGTTCGAACGCCGACGAGGCAGCCGAGGCCGACGGCAACGAGGCAGCCGAGGCCGACGGCGACGCGGCAGCCGAGGCCGATGCCGATGCCGACGGCGTCCGAGGTGTCGCGGTCTGCTGACCGCCCGACTCAGTCACGGGTGTTTCCCATCGTTTCGCTGTTCTCGGGCCCGCCCTCGCCGGGCGGCGCGGAGGCCACCGGCGGGGCGGCGACCAGCGGCGGCACGGTGCTCCGGGGCCCCCGGGCCGGGGTACGGGACAGCGTGGCGTCCAGCCGGTCCAGGTTCTTGCTCGCTGTCGACGCGAGCTGCCACGGCACGCTGACCACCATCACCCCCGGTTCGAAGAGCAGCCGACCCTTGAGGCGCAGGGCGCTCTGGTTGTGCAGCAGGTTCTCCCACCAGCGGCCGACCACGTACTCCGGGATGAACACGGTGACCACGTCCCGGGGCGACTTGCGGCGGGTGGAGGCCACGAAGTCCAGGATCGGCCGGGTGATCTCCCGGTACGGCGAGTCGATCACGGTGAGCGGGATGGCCATCTCCCGGCGCTCCCAATCGGCCTGCAGGTCCCGGGTGTCCTTCTCGTCCACGTTGACGGTCACCGCGGTGAGCGTGTCCGGCCGGGTGGCGCGGGCGTAGGCGATGGCCCGCAGCGTCGGCTGGTGCAGTTTGCTGACCAACACGATCGCGTGGTTGCGGGCGGGCAGCACGGCCCGGCCCTCGTCCGGCGGGGTCAGCTCGATGGCGATCCGGTCGTAGTGCCGGCGGATGGCCAGCATCAGCACGTAGATCACCGCCATCGCGGCGATCGCGATCCAGGCGCCGAGCAGGAACTTGGTGATCAGGACGATCACCAGCACCGCGCCGGTCAGGCCCGCGCCAAACGTGTTGATGGCCCGCGACCGGTGCATCCGGCGGCGCGCCTCCGGGTCCCGCTCGGTGCGCAGGTGCCGGTTCCAGTGCCGGATCATGCCGGCCTGGGAGACGGTGAACGAGACGAAGACCCCGACGATGTAGAGCTGGATGAGTCGGGTCACCTCCGCCTGGAAGCCGACGATCAGCACGATCGCGAACACGGCCAGGAAGACGATGCCGTTGGAGAATGCCAGCCGGTCGCCCCGGGTGTGGAACTGGCGGGGCAGATAGCGGTCCTGGGCGAGGATCGAGCCGAGCACCGGAAAGCCGTTGAACGCGGTGTTCGCGGCCAGGAAGAGGATCAGGGCGGTCATCCCGGCCACCACGTAGAGCAGGATCGACCCGGAACCGAAGACCGTCTCCCCGAGCTGGGTGGTGACCGTCTTCTGCACGTACCCCTCGGGGCCGGAGATGATCTGGAGGGCCGGGTCCTCGACGAACTGCAGGTGGGTCAGCCGGGACAGCCAGATGATCCCGACCAGCATGCTCACCGAGATGGTGCCGAGCAGCAGCAGGGTGGTGGCGGCGTTGCGGCTCTTCGGCGCCTTGAACGCCGGCACGCCGTTGGAGATCGCCTCGACACCGGTGAGCGCGGCGGCGCCCGAGCTGAACGTCCGCAGCAGCAGGAAGATGAGCGCGAAACCGGTCACGCTGTGCTCGGCCTGGATCACCAGGTCGGCGCTCGGCGCGCGGAGATCGTCACCCATGACGAAGACCCGGAACAGCCCGGTGAGCAGCATCCCGCCCATCACGATCACGAAGCCGTAGGTGGGGATGGCGAACGCCGTGCCCGACTCACGCAGCCCCCGCAGGTTGACCGCGCTCAGCAGGACCACCGCGGTCACCGCGATGAGGACCTTGTGGGTGGCCACGAACGGCACCACGGAGCCCAGGTTGGCCACCCCGGAGGAGACCGACACCGCCACCGTGAGCACGTAGTCGACCAGCAGCGCGCTGGCCACCCCGACGCCGAACTTCGGCCCCAGGTTGACCGTGGCCACCTCGTAGTCACCGCCGCCGGACGGGTAGGCGTGCACGTTCTGCCGGTAGCTCGCCACCACGGTGAGCATGACCACGACCACGGCCAGCGCGATCCACGGCGAGAAGACGTACGCGGAGGCGCCGGCGATGGAGAGGGTCAGCAGGATCTCGTCAGGCGCGTACGCGACGCTGGACAGCGCGTCGGACGCGAACACGGGCAGCGCGATGCGCTTCGGCAAAAGGGTGTGCTGCAGCCGGTCGGACCGGAACGGTCGACCGAGAAGAAGCCGCTTCAGCAGCGAGGTGGGACTGGCCACGAACGCCAAGAGTACGACCACCACGGCGGGGGCGCGGGGGTGGGCGATCACCGCTGCTCCGGACGGCGGGGTACGGTCGGTCCCCGCTCGCCACCGGGACGTGGCAGGCTCGCACTCGTAAGGCCACCGGCAGCGGGAGCGGTACGCACCTTTGGGAGGGACAGCGTGCACGTCGTGATCATGGGATGTGGTCGGGTCGGGTCGACCCTTGCCCACAGCCTGGAGTCCCGAGGGCACTCGGTGGCGGTGATCGACCAGGACGCCGACGCCTTCCGCCGGCTCGGCCCCGACTTCGCCGGGATCACGGTGACCGGGGCCGGTTTCGACGGCGAGGTGCTCCGGCAGGCCGGCATCGAGCGCGCGGACGCCTTCGCGGCGGTGTCGAGCGGCGACAACTCCAACATCATCTCGGCCCGGCTGGCCCGCGAGACGTTCGGCGTGTCCCGGGTCGCCGCCCGGATCTACGACCAGCGCCGCGCGCAGGTCTACGAGCGGCTGGGCATTCCCACCGTGGCGACCGTGCGGTGGACGGCGGACCGGATGCTGCGACACCTGGTGCCGGAGGGCAACGTGGAGATCTTCCGCGACCCCACGAGCACGGTGTCGATCGTCGAGGTGCCCGTACACAAGGACTGGATCGGCCGACCGGTGCGGACGCTGGAGGACGCGACCGGCGCGCGGGTGGCCTACCTGATCCGCTTCGGCATCGGCACGCTGCCCACCGGCTCCACCGTCATGCAGGAGGGCGACCAGGTGTTCATGCTGGTCAGCGATGACATCGTGGCGACGGTCACGTCGGTGGCGGCGACGCCGCCGGAAGGAGGGCACTGAGCCATGCGGGTCGCCATCGCGGGCGCGGGCAACGTGGGCCGCTCGATCGCCCAGGAGTTGATCGACAACGGCCACCAGGTGATGCTGATCGAACGGCAGCCCAAGATGCTTCGCCCGGACCGGGTGCCGGCCGCCGACTGGGTGCTGGCCGACGCGTGCGAGGTGGCCAGCCTGGAGGAGGCGAACATCGCCGGGTGTGACGTGGTGGTCGCGGCGACCGGCGACGACAAGACGAACCTGGTGCTGTCGCTGTTGGCCAAGACCGAGTTCGCGGTGCCCCGCGTGGTGGCCCGGGTCAACCGGGCCGAGAACGAGTGGCTGTTCACCGAGCAGTGGGGCGTGGACGTCGCGGTGAGCAAGCCGCGGGTGATGGCCGCGCTCGTCGAGGAGGCGGTCACCGTCGGCGACCTGGTCCGGCTGATGACCTTCCGACAGGGCGAGGCGAACCTCGTCGAGATCACCCTGCCGCCGACCGCCCCCTACGTCGGTCAGCCGATCCACGCCGTGCCGCTGCCCCGCGACTCCGCCCTGGTGGCGATCCTGCGCGGCAAGCGGGTCCTGGTGCCCAGCCCGGACGACCCGATCGAGGCCGGCGACGAGCTGATCTTCGTCTGCACCGCCGAGGTGGAGGACGAGGTCCGCGCGGTGATCCTCGGACCGGACAGCGTCGAACGGACCCGCGGCTCACGCTGACCCCGACGGGCGCGTCGAGCGGTCCGGTGGCTGCTCGGCGTCGCTCAGGCGCTGGGCAGCGGGGCCGACGGCGACTCCCGGGTGACCCGGCGCACCGTCCAGACCGTGATCAGCAGCAGCAGCGCGTACGGCGGGTAGCCCAGCGCCAGCCGGGCCACGCCCAGGGCGGTGTCCTGGTGGGCCAGGTAGAGCCCGGCCTGCACGCCCACCTTGGCCAGCCAGACCACACCCCAGAGCACGGTCAGCTGGGTGAAGGTGCGCACCAGCTTCGGGTCGGCCCGCCACTCCGAACGGCCCTTGGCCACCAACACCGACCAGATCCAACCCACCAGCGGCTGCCGGATCGCGGCCGAGATCAGCAGGGCGACGCCGTACCCGATGCCGTAGAGGATGCCGGGGAGGTAGAAGTCACGCTCGTCGCCCGTGCGCCACGCGATGGCCGCGCCGACGCCGACGCCGAAGAGCCCGTTGACGGCGTGCCGGATCGGCCGACGCTGGGCCAGCCGCACCCCGGCGATCAGCACCGCGACCGACACCGACGCGATCACCGCCGGCCGCAGCTCGCCGATGATGTTGGCGAGGACGAAGACCACGACCGGGATGCTGGACTCGACCAGCCCGCGCCAGCCGCCGAGCTGGTCGGCCATCTGCTCGGCGATCGTCGGCAGCGGCTCGTCGTCGTCCTGAGGACCGGTCTCCGGCTGTGCCGCCCGGTGCTGTCCCGTCGTCATCGCCGGCCTTCCGTCCGCAGTGCCGTCACTTGGGCGAGTCCAGCTCGTAGTAGGGGTTGTAGATGACCTTGCGGTCGTCCCGCACGGCCACCCGGCCACGGGCGGTCAGGTGCCGGCCCGGCTCGATCCCGGCGATGTGCCGTCGACCCAGCCAGACCAGGGTGACCACGTCACTGCCGTCGTACAGGTCGGCCTCGAGGGTGGGCAGGTTGGTGCGCGGCGTGTAGACCACCGTGCGCAGCCGCCCGGCCACCGACACCAGCTGACCCCGGGAGCACTGCTGGGCGGGGATCCCGCCGCACTCGGCGCTCTCCCGACGCAGCTCCTGCGCGTCGATCTCGGCCTCGCTGGCGGTGAACTTCTGCAGGATGCGCCGCAGCGACACCCGGCTCTCGTCGGTCGTCATGACCTCCGCGTCACCCTCTCCACGCTCGCCGTCCCCGGCCGGCCCCGGCGGCGCCGGAACTGTGCCGCCAGCGTACGCCGACGGGGCTGGTTCCGGCGGGCCGGTGCGCGCGGGTCAGACCTGACGCGGCGCGGCGGCGGCGTCGCCCGCCTCGGCCTCGGCCTGATCGGCGATCTCCCGGGGCAGCCGCAGCGGCAGCGGCTCACGGACCGGCTTCGCCTCCTGCCCACGGTCGACCACCAGGCCGTCCAGGCACTCGACGAGCGGCCCGGCCATGGCCGGGTCGGTGGCCACCGGGCCCTGGAACACGCCACGGACCATCCAGCGCGGCCCGTCGATCCCGACGAACCGCAGGTTCGTCGAGCCGTCCGGGGTACGCACCTGGGCGTGCAGCTCCGGGCCGTACTCGCCGGCGACCTCCTGCGCGCTCGCGCCGTCGCGGAGCAGCGACTGCCGGATCTCCTCGCGCACCTCGTCCCAGATCCCCTCGGACCGGGGGGCGGCGAAGACGCCCAACTGGAGCGCGTTGTCGCCGTGCACCAGCACCACCTGCTGGATCACACCCTGCGGGTCGGCCTGCACCCGGACCTCGACGTCGGCGATCGCCGGGATGTGCAGGCTGCCCAGGTCGAGTCGCTGCACGTCGTCGTAGCTCTCGGAGATGTCGTACGGGCCGCGCTCCAGCGTCGGCGCCGCATCGCCCTGGTCCGGGACCGGGGTGGCCCGCTCGTCACGGGTCTGCCGCTCGGCATCGGCCCGCTTTCGGGAGAAGATCACTGCGCCTGCCCTCCGCTGTTCACACTCACCCTGCCACCTCTTCCGTCTGCCCGCGGCCCGGCTCGCTCGGCCGCCGCTCGACCCGGTCCTGGCCCGTCGGCGACGGCACCAGCCCGGCGTGCCCACCGGTGGACCCGTGCCCACCGGTCCCGCGCCGGGACGCGGGCAGCTCGACCACCGGCTCGAACCGCGCCCGTGCGACCTGCTGGACCACGAGCTGCGCGATCCGGTCGCCGCGGGAGATCTTCGCCGGCACATCCCGATCATGATTGATCAGGTTGACCAGGATCTCACCCCGGTAGCCGGCGTCGACCGTACCGGGCGCGTTGAGCACCGTCACGCCGAGCCTGGCCGCCAGACCGGAGCGCGGATGAACCAGGCCCACGTACCCCTCGGGCAGCGCGACGGCCACGCCGGTGGGCACCAGGGCACGGCCGCCGGGCGGCAACTCCACGTCCGCGGCCGCCACCAGGTCGGCCCCGGCGTCGCCAGGATGGGCGTACGTGGGCAACGGCAGCTCCGGGTCGAGCAGCTGCACGGGCACGGGTACGACGTCGGTCACGGGTCCCCTCTTCCGTCCGGTTCGCGGGGTGACCCTGCCATCCTGCCGGTTCGTCGAGCCGCCGTGCGCCGTACCCTCGCAGGAGTGAGCATGTCGCCCTCCCCGTCCGCCGATCAGCCGCCGGTCGCCGCCCGCTCGGCGTACACCGAGCGGCTGGATCTGCCCTGGTGGCTGTGGCTGGCCGGGCTGGTCGCCGCCGCGTTGCTGGCCGTCGAGATCTGGATGGGCGCCTCCGGCGTCCGCGCCTGGCTGCCGTTCGCCGTGCTGGTGCCGCTCACCGCGGCCGGGCTGTGGTGGCTGGGCCGGATCCGGGTCGGGGTGGCCGACGCCGAGCTGCGGGTGGACGACGCCCGGCTGCCGGTCCGTTTCGTGGCCGACGTGGTGCCGCTGGACGTGGCCGGTCGACGTGAGGTGCTCGGCGTCGGCGCGGACCCGCTCGCCTTCGTGGTGCAGCGACCCTGGATCGGCGGCGCCGTGCAGGTGATCCTCGACGACCCCGCGGATCCGACCCCGTTCTGGGTGGTGAGCACCCGCCACCCGGTCGAGCTGGCCGAGGCGGTGCTGACCGCGCGGGACACCCTGGCGGCGTCCCAGCCGACGGTGGGCGAGCCGGGCTGATCCGACGGCGCCGGGTCCGTTCAGGTGCCGGTCCGGCGCCGAGGGCCGGCGTGCCGGTCCGGTGCCGAGG
>NZ_JAKKFF010000138.1 GCF_022229015.1 Micromonospora foliorum | reverse complement strand
GTGGGCTGGCCCGGCGTGGGCTCACCGGTTGCTGGAGGACACGATCACGCTGTTGGCGCCGGCTACCAGGTCCAGGTACAGGCGCTCCGCCGACCGGTCCCAACCCGGCGTGCCCAACGCCGTGCCCGCGGCCACCCCATCCCAGCGGTCGTCGCGTACCACCACCGAGCCGGCACCGGCTCCCGCCCGAACCCGTACCGGAGTCTCCCCGGCGACCCGGACGTCGAGCTGGCTGGTCCCGCCGGTCAGTCGTACGGTCAGGCTGCCGACCGGGTTGTCCGAACGCGAGCCGGCGGGGCTGCCGGGGCCGGCGGCGGTGATCGGTGGCAGGAGAACCTCGGTACGGCTGGAGCCGCCGGCGAGCTCCACGCCCAGCAGCCGGGCCCGGGTCAGGTCCAACACCTGACTGCTCACCCCGCCAAAGAGGTGGAGACGCCAGGCGACCCGTTCGTTGAGCAACACCCGTACGGCCCGAGGCCCGCGCGTCCCGGACTCCACGAGGTCAAGCCGCACGGTCTCCCCCTGCACGGCCGGTCGGCCCGCCACACCCGAGCCGGCCGGGGTACTGATCCGGTACAGGTCATCGCCCAACTCGGCCACCCGCAGCTCGAACGAGGGCAACCCATCCGCGAGCACAAAGGTGCCCTTCTGCCGACCCGCCAACGGCGCTGTCAACAGTTGCTCGGCAGCAGCACCCGCACCACCGCGGCGACCCCCAGCCGCGTCCGACTCGGCGACGCCTCCCGGACGGCCGCCGTCACCGTGCCAAGCGTCATCGGGGCGGGTGCCGTCGGGGCGGGTGCCGTCGGGGCGGGTGCCGTCGGGGCGGGTGCCGTCGGGTTGGGTTCGGGGCGGGTGGTTGGCGGGGGGGGTGGCCGGGTGGGGTACTCCGCGGGCGCACGGGGTGGCAGCCGGCCAGGTCGCAGCCCCGAGCGACGGGAGGCACAGCAGCCCACGCCCCCCCCCCCACACGGCGGCCCACGTGGACCCCAGCCGAAACAGGCCAGGGGTGGACACAGGGAGCAGAGCGGG
>NZ_JAKKFF010000137.1 GCF_022229015.1 Micromonospora foliorum | reverse complement strand
CGGCGCTGGCCACCGGCGGCACCGGCGACGTGTTGGCCGGGCTGCTCGGCTCGCTGCTGGCGGCCGGGGTTCCCGCCGATCGGGCCGCCGCCTCGGCCGCGTACCTGCACGGGCTCGCCGGGCGGGAGGCGGCCCGGGGCGGGCCGGTGACCGCGCCCGACGTGGCGACCGCGTTGCGTCCGGTGCTGGCCCGGCTGGGCTGAACGGTCGGTTCCGGGTGCGGTGACCGGATCGCCGCGACGGGACGTGCGTCGCCGCCCGCGGTGATCACGGCGGAAAGTAGGCTGGGCGCATGTGGCAGGCCGAGGTACGCGTCGATCTTGACGCCATCCGCGAGAACGTGAGCAGGCTCCGCTCCGGCACCACCGCCGAGTTGATGGCGGTGGTGAAGGCCGACGGGTACGGCCACGGCATGCTTCCGGCCGCCCGCGCGGCGCTCGACGCCGGCGCGGACTGGCTCGGCGTCTGCACCCTCGACGAGGCGCTCACCCTGCGCCGGGCCGGCGTGACCGTGCCGGTGCTGGCCTGGCTGCTCGCGCCCGGGTTGCCGCTGCACGAGGGGGTCAGCGCCGGGGTGGATCTGGGCGCGGCCAGCCTGGCGCAGCTGGACGAGATGATCGAGGCGGGTCGCCTCGCCGGGCGTCCCGCCCGCCTGCACCTCAAGATCGACACGGGGTTGTCCCGGGGCGGCGCGACAGTCGCCGACTGGCCCGCGCTGCTGGACGCCGCCGCGAAGGCACAGGCCGACGGCCTGGTCGAGGTGGTCGGCGTGTGGAGCCACTTCGTGTACGCGGACTCGCCCGGCCACCCCACCACCGACCGTCAACTGGCCGTCTTCCACGAGGGTCTGGCCATGGTCGAGCGGGCCGGGCTGCGACCGCGCTGGCGGCACCTCGCCAACTCGGCCGCCACCCTGACCCGCCCGGACACCCACTTCGACCTGGTCCGCCCCGGCCTGGCCATCTACGGGCTCTCCCCGGTGGCCGGCGAGACGTACGGGTTGCGGCCGGCGATGACCGCCCGCGCCCGGGTGATGCTCACCAAGCGGGTGCCCGCCGGCACCGGCATCTCGTACGGGCACGCCTACACGACGGAAGCCGACGCGAACCTGGCCGTGGTGCCGCTCGGCTACGCCGACGGGGTTCCCCGGCACGCGTCCAACACCGGGCCGGTGCAGCTCGGCGGCGTACGCCGGACGATCTCGGGGCGGGTCTGCATGGACCAGTTCGTGCTCGACTGCGGCGACGACCCGGTGGCCGACGGCGACGTGGCGACGCTGTTCGGCAGCGGCGCCGACGGCGAGCCGACCGCGGACGACTGGGCCGAGGCGGTCGGCACGATCAACTACGAGATCGTCACCCGGTTCGGCGGCACGCGGGTGCCCCGGGTCTATGACGGCGAGAAACCATGAGTTACCGCATTCCGCGTCCGCGGACGGCCGCGGGCCGGGTCGCGGGGATCGTCGGCGCGGCCGTCGGGGTGGCCGCGGCGGGGCTGGCGGCCGGGGTCGCGACCGAGCGGACCCTGGTCCGCCGGCTCAAGGCCGACCCGGCCGACCGCTACGCGCACGAGACGTTCGACAAGCAGCGGTACGACGAGGCGTTCCGCCTGGAGCTGCCGGACGGCACGGACATCCACGTCGAGGTGGTCGAGCCGACCCGGCCGGTGCCGGGGCACCCGACGGTGGTGCTGGTGCACGGCTTCTGCCTGGACATGGGGACGTTCCACTTCCAGCGGCAGATGCTCGCCGCCCGCGGTGACTACCGGATCGTGGCGTACGACCAGCCCGGTCACGGCCGGTCCGGCCGGCTGGAGACCGGGGAGTACGACCTCACGGTGCTCGGCCGGACGCTGCGCCAGGTGATCGACCGGACCGCCCCGGACGGGCCGCTGGTGCTGGTCGGCCACTCGATGGGCGGCATGACCATCATGGCGTTCGCCGAGCTGTTCCCGGAGCTGTTCGGTGACCGGGTGGTGGGTACCGTGCTGATGGCCACGTCGGGCGGGCTCATCGCGGAGACCAAGCTGGTCGCGCCCGCGCTGCTGGGCCGGGTCGGTGGCCCGGTGCTCTACATGGTCAGCAACGCCACCCGGTACGGCGGGCCGGTGATCGACAAGGCCCGCAAGTCGACGTCCAACGTGGCCTGGCTGTTGACCCGCAAGTACGGCTTCGGCACCCGCAAGCCCAGCCCGTCGCTGGTGTCCTACGTGGAGACGATGAACTCCCGGACGTCGGCCGACACGGTGACCCGCTACCTGCGTACCCTGGCCACCCACTCGCGCTTTCCGGCGCTGGCGGCGCTGGCGGCGACTCCGGTGCTGGTGGTGGTCGGCGACAAGGACATGATCACTCCGGTGACCCACTCCGAGGAGATCGTCCGCCGGTTGCCGCACGCCGAGTTCGTGAAGATCAAGGACAGCGGCCACGTGGTCATGTTGGAGCACGCGGACGAGGTCAACGCCGCGCTGGCGCGGTTCCTGGAGTCATTGCAGAGCGTGGAGGAACGGTGAGTCACGTCGTCAAGCTGCCTACCGTCGAGGACACTCGGGACTTCGGCCGGCGGCTGGCCGGGCTGCTGCGCGCCGGCGACCTGGTGCTGTTGACCGGCCCGCTGGGCGCCGGCAAGACCGCGCTCACCCAGGGCATCGGTGCCGGGCTCGGTGTCCTCGGGGACATCACCTCGCCGACCTTCGTGATCGCCCGGGTGCACCGCCCCGATCCGGCCCGGGGCGGCCGGGTGGCACTGGTGCACGCCGACGCGTACCGGTTGGGTGACGCCACCGACCCGCGTGCCGAGATCGACGACCTCGACCTCGACGCGTCGGTGGACGACTCGGTGACCGTGGTGGAGTGGGGCGAGGGCCTGGTGGAGCAGTTGGTGGACGCGCACCTGCGGGTTCGCATCGACCGCCGCGACGACGACACCCGCATCGTCGAGCTGGACCCGGTCGGCGGCGACTGGGCCCGGCGGCTCGCCGACCTGGGCTAGGTCGGCGGGTGTCGTACCCGGTGCCTAGAGTGCGGGGGACCGACCCGCGCTGTGAGAGGTTTCTGATGCCCGACGACGCTCCCGCCCTGGATCTGCTGGCCCTCCTGCCGGAGCAGTGGCGTTCCGTGCTCACCCCGCACCTCGACCCGGCACGCACCGCCGCGCTGGGCGAGTTCGTCGCCCGGGAATACGCGACGCAGACCGTCTTCCCGCCGCTGGAGGACCTGTTCTCGGCATACCGGCTCTGCCCACCGCAGGGCACCCGGGTGCTCATCCTCGGGCAGGATCCTTACCACCGGGCCGGGCAGGCCCACGGGTTGAGCTTCAGCGTTCGTGACGGGGTGACGGTGCCGCCGTCGTTGCGCAACGTCTTCAAGGAGTTGGGCGAGGACGTGGGCGTCCCCAAGCCGCGCAGCGGCAACCTCGACGGTTGGGCCGCCCAGGGTGTGCTGCTGCTCAACGCGGTGCTGACCGTCCGGCAGGCCACCCCGGGCTCGCACGGCAACGCCGGCTGGGAAGAGTTCACCGACGCCACCATCCGGGCACTGGATGCGGCACCGGACCGGGTGGTCTTCCTGCTCTGGGGTGGCTACGCCCGTAAGAAGGCCGCGCTGGTCACCAATCCGCAGCATGTGGTGCTGGAGGCGGGTCACCCCAGCCCGATGAACCCGCGCGGCTTCCTCGGCAGTCGCCCGTTCAGCGCCGCCAACAAGGCACTAGCCGACGCCGGCCTGCCCACCATCGACTGGGAGCGCACCGCCGGCTGAGCCGCTCGTCGACGTCCTGCTGCTGGTGTGGACCGGCACTGGCTCAGCCGTCGCTGGCCAGCTGCCGGTCCCGGTAGCGGCGCAGCAACTCGGCGGCGCGTGGCTCGCTCAGTTCCAGCTCGACGAGCGGCACCACCTGGTAACTCCGCCCACCGTGGCGCACCTCGATCGTCTCGGGCAGTTCGTCGCACATGGTGGCCCTGATATCCCCGTACCGGGTCGACCACAGGTGTTCGCCCGGCTCTTCGGGCTCCAACCACACCCCGCCGAACTCACCCCAGCGGGCGTTCCACCGCTGGCCGTAGTTCGTCTCCAGCCAGCGGGTGAACAGCTTGGCGTCCTGCCAGCGCAGGGCGATCTCCAGCGTGTCGGCCGGCACCGGTGCGCCCTGTAGCAGCGCCGCGGCGCATCCGGTGATCACCTGCGGGAAGTCGGTGAGCCGATCCAGCAGCCGATCCAACCCCAGCCCGTCGATTCGCTCGGCGATCGGCCGGGCGGCCAAGCCGTCGATCCGGGCGTCGAGGTGCGCGTCCAACGGCTCAACCCCGATGACCAACTGGACATCCATCGCTGCAAGCAACCGCTCCAGCACGGCGATGGTCGGCGCTCGCTCACCGCGTTCGAACCGGGCCACCGCTGCCTGGTCGACCTCGGCCAGCGCGGCCAACTGACGCTGACTCAGGTCGCGCAGATGTCGTTGCTGCCGCACGGCAGCGCCGAGAAGGGTGACAAGGCGAGTGGATGACATCCCGGCATGGTGGACCAAGGGCGAGACGTCCGCGATCCCGTTGCGGCAGATCGGCGGCTTGCCGTCGATCCGGCCCCCGAGAATCCCCGAACGAGCGGTGGAGCCACATCCCTGAATGAGCGTGATGTCTGTGAGTCATCACGATGACTCACAGACATCACGCTCATTGAAGTAAGGCGGCCCGCCATCCGCCGCCAGATCACGGACCGGGCGCTAGGCGGTTGGCCCGGCCGCAGGGAGGGGCTACGGCGACGGGGCAGCCCTGCGGCGGGGCAGGGCCTTGGGCGGTGGCGGGGCGGGGCGTGACCGAGGGCTGCGGCGGGGCGGCTAGGCTGGCTTACCGTGCTCGTACTCGTGGTGGACAGCTCGACCCCCGCGGTCACCGCGGCCCTGGTGGAGGTCTCGGCAGACGGCGTGGCGTCGCGGGCGCACCGGTGCACGGTCGACGCCCGCGCGCACGGTGAGCTGCTCGCGCCCCAGGTGGATGCGGTCCTCGCCGACGCCGACGCGCGCCCGCGTGACCTGGCCGCCATCGTCGCCGGGCTCGGCCCGGGGCCGTTCACCGGGCTGCGGGTCGGCCTGGTCACCGCCGCGACCATGGGTCAGGTGCTCAACATCCCCACGTACGGCGTCTGTTCGCTCGATGCCATCGGCTACCCGGCGGCGTCCGGCGCGCCGGTCCTGGCCGCCAGCGATGCCCGACGCAAGGAGCTCTACTGGGCCGTCTACGACGGCGCCGGCCAGCGGATCGTCGGGCCTGAGGTGTCCGCGCCGGCGGTCGCCGCGGCACGCGCCCGCGAACTGGGCGCGACGATCGCGGTCGGCGACGGGGCACACCGGTACGCCGAGGTCCTGGACCTGCCCGTTCGGGTCGAGCCGCGCTATCCGGACGCGACCGTGCTGGCGCTGCTCGCCGCCGAGCGGATCCGGTCCGGCGCGTCCAGCGAGCGGCTCACCCCGCTCTACCTGCGCCGCCCCGACGCGGTGGCGGCGACCGGCCACAAACCGGTCCTGCCATGACTGCGGTACGGCTCGAACCGTTCCGTTGGTGGCACATCGACGACGTGCTGCCGATCGAGGCGGACCTCTTCGGCGCTGAAAAATGGTCACCCGCCATGTTCTGGAGCGAACTCGCCAACGGACACCACTACCGGGTCGCCGTCGACGCGGACGGCTCGGTGCTCGGCTACGCCGGGCTCGCCGGCGTCCCGCCGGACGAGGTGTGGGTGCAGAACATCGCCGTCCGCCGGGACGCCCAGCGGCGCGGCGTGGGCCGCGCCCTGCTGGAGGAGTTACTCGCCGAGGCGGTCCGGCGCGACGCCCGCAGCACCCTGCTGGAGGTCGCCGTGGACAACGCCGCAGCCCAGCGGCTCTACGCGACGTACGGGTTCGAGCCGATCGGGGTGCGCCGCGGCTACTACCAACCGAGCAACACCGACGCGCTGGTCATGCGGCGCGACGCCGAGCCGACCGGGGACGGACCACACGACCATGGCTGACGAACCACTGATCCTGGGAATCGAGACCTCCTGCGACGAGACCGGCGTCGGCATCGTGCGGGGGCACACCCTGCTGGCCGACGCGCTCGCCTCCAGCGTCGAGGAACACGCCCGGTTCGGGGGTGTGGTGCCGGAGGTGGCCAGCCGGGCACACCTGGAGGCCATCGTGCCGACCATGGACCGGGCACTGACCGAGGCCGGCGTCACGCTGGCCGACATCGACGCCATCGCGGTCACCTCCGGGCCGGGGCTGGCCGGCGCGTTGCTGGTCGGCGTCGCTGCCGCCAAGGGGTACGCGGTCGCCGCCGAGAAACCCATCTACGGCGTCAACCACCTCGCCGCCCACGTCGCGGTGGACACCCTCGAACACGGCCCACTGCCCGAACCCGCCATCGCGCTCCTGGTGTCCGGCGGCCACTCGTCCCTCCTGCTCGTCGACGACCTGGCCCGGGGTGTCACCCCACTGGGCGCCACCATCGACGACGCGGCCGGGGAAGCGTTCGACAAGGTCGCCCGGCTGCTCGGGTTGCCGTTCCCGGGTGGTCCGCCCATCGACCGGGAAGCCCGGGCCGGCGATGCCGCCTCGATCGCCTTCCCCCGCGGCCTGACCGCCGCGAAGGATCTCGCCGCCCACCGGTACGACTTCTCGTTCTCGGGCCTGAAGACGGCGGTGGCCCGGTGGGTCGAGGCCCGTCAGCGTGCCGGCGAGGCGGTGCCGGTGGCCGACGTGGCGGCGTCCTTCCAGGAGGCGGTCTGCGACGTACTGACCAGCAAGGCCCTCGCCGCCTGCCGCGCGCAGGGCATCGAGACCCTGGTCATCGGCGGGGGAGTGGCGGCGAACTCGCGGCTGCGGGCGATGGCCGAGCAGCGAGCCGAGAAGTACGGCATCCAGGTCCGGGTACCCCGGCCGAAGCTGTGCACCGACAACGGCGCGATGGTGGCCGCGCTCGGTTCGCACCTGGTCGCCGCCGGGGTCGCTCCGAGCCGACTGGACCTGCCAGCCGACTCGGCACTGCCGTTGACCACGGTCAGCGTGTGACGGGCGCGGCGGACATGATCGTGCGGATGTGGGAGGCGCGCGCCGAGGCGTACGGGGTCGCCGACCTGATCACCTGGGTGTGCGACACCGCCCTGCCCGAGTTGGAGCACGACCCGCTGCACGTCTCCAGCGAGGTCTTCTCCTCCACCGACCACCGGGTGGTGGTCATCTCCAAGTGGCGCAGCAACCCCCGCCCGCTGCCGGACCCGCCAGCCCTGCTGGTGGCCCGCGCCCCGCACTCCTGGGACTTCACCCAGGTCGACCGCTGACGCGAGCCACCATCCAGGCCACCGCTGGCTGACTGGTCAGCTGCGGCGCAACATCCGGTAGGTGGCGATTCCGCCCGTGCCCAGCGCGGCGAGGAAGACCAGCCAGACGACGGTGCTGCTGACTCCGACCTGCGGGCCGGCGTTGGCGGAGGCGGCGGCCAGGAGCCCGTCCTCACCCGGGGCGGGCAGCGCGGCCGGCGGCAGCTCCGGCCACCGGACCAGGCCGGTGCTCTCCAGCATCTGCATGTGGTGCATCACGAAGCCGTTGGCGTCGTCGCAGAGCTTGCGGACGGTGGCGTCCCGGGTGCTGGCCCGCACCGCCCCGATCACCGGGAAGATCTTGCCGTGGGCGACCCGGAGCCGGGTGACGAAGATCTGGTCGAACCGAGCGCCGGAGGCCTTCTGCATCTCGGCCAGCCAGCCCTTCTGCTCGGCGGTCGGCTCGCTGGGAATGCTCGCGCCCAACTTGTTGGCCGCGTCGACGACCAACTGGTCGAGCCGCTGGTGCTCGTTGGCGATGCCGGCGCCGATCTCCCGGACCTTCGCCGACTGTCCCTTCTCGGCGGCCATCTGGCCGGCTGGCATCTCCCACAGCCCGGCCAGCCGCACCCCGTTGAGCAGCGTCATGTCGGCGGCGTTGAGCTGCTGGCCACCACCGGCGGGCGCGGCGACGGCCACGCCGGGCAGCACACCGACCCCCGCGATGATCGCGATGAGCAGCATCGCCGCTCGGTGGGTCCGGGTGCCCAGTCGGCGATGGGCGGATCTGAGCGGTGCCATGTCTGTGGTGCCTCCTCGGTCCGGACCGGAACGCGTCTGGACCGGGCAGCCGTACCCTGCCGGTTGCCCGTCCGCCCACTGGTACGGACTGATCGCGCGATCAGTTCACCGCGAAGCGACCCGGATCAGCGGGTGACGGCGAGCAGGCCGCCGAGCAGCAGCAGTGTGAGCGCCGCGGCGGCGAAGACCATCAGCAACTCCTGACGCCCGCGCTCGACGCGGCCGACGCCGACGGCCGGGTCGGGCAGGGCCGGCAGGTCGCGGGTCAGCGCGGCCAGGTCACCGAGGGTGCGTGCCGTCCACACCGCACCGGCCCGATCGGAAAACTCGTCAAGCGTCAGCCGGCCCGCCGCGGTGTGCTGGTGCAGCGCGGCGACCACCCGGTTGCGGTCGTCGTCGGAGGCGCGCAGCTCGACATCCACGCCGGACAGCGTACGCGGATCAGCCCACGTCGAGGGGGTCGGCGAGGAGCCGTTCGAAGGCCAGTTCGGCGGCACCGATCAGGGGCGCGTCCGCACCCAGTTTCGGTGTGCGCAGCCGGACGTGCTCCAGGCAGGCGCCGAGCGCGTTGGAGTTGAGCCGGCTGCGGATCTGGGCCGCCGCCGCGAGGTAGAGGTCACGCATGGTCCCGCCGAAGATGACCATCTCGGGGTTGAAGATGTTCACCAGGTTGGCGACCCCGAAGCCGAGCCAGTCGCCGGCCTGGCGGACCGCCGTCTGGGCTCGGGCGTCCCCCCGGTCGGCGGCGTCGAAGACGGCCAGCAGCGCCTCGCGGCCACGGGCGTCGGAGCGTCCGGCCGCGCGCAGGAGACCGTGCTCGCCGATCTCGGTCTCCCAGCAACCTCGGGAGCCGCACTCACAGGGCCTGCCGTCGCGGACCACCTTCATGTGGCCGACCTCGCCGCCGTACCCGCCGTGCCCGGTCAGTCGGCGGCCGCCGGCGATGATGCCGGCACCCACGCCGACGTCGCCATACAGGTAGAGGACGTTGTCGCAACCCGCCGCCACACCCCGTGCGTGCTCGGCGAACGCGGCAACGTCGGCGACGTTGCCCACGGTGATCGGTACGTCGATGCCCAACTCGTCGGCGAGGGCCGCGCCGATCGGCTCGTCCACCCAACCGGTGGTGGGGCCGAGTCGGACCAGGCCGTCGTCCCGGCGGACCATGCCGCAGACCGCGACGCCGGCACCGACGCAGATCGCGTCCGCCGCCACCAGTTGCTGCATCTCCTTGACCGCGCCGGCCAGCAGCGGCGCGGCCTCCGCGGCCAGCAGGCCGCGCGGCCGGTCCAGGTCCCGGCGGTCTAGGACTGCGCCGCCCAGCCCGATCCGGGCCGCGCGCAGTCGGTCCACCTCCACCGAGTACGCGTACGCGTAGACCCGGGCCGACTCGGGCCGGACGACAAGTGACGGTCGTCCGGCCCGGCCGGTCTCCTTCGGTGCCCCTTCGCTGACCAGCCCCACCGCGGACAGGTCGGCGGTGAGCGCGCCGATGGTGCTGCGGTTGAGACCCAGCGTGGTGGTCAGTTCGGCACGCGTGGTCGCCCCGTGGACGTGCACGTGCCGCAGCAGGGCCCCGAGGTTCTGCCGTCGGACGTCATCCTGGCTTGGTCCTGGGCGCATGCTGGTGCTACCTCCCGCGCGGTCAGCGGGTGCCGGTGGCTGCCGCGCGGCGGCGGGAGAGCGCGTCGACGCTGGCGGCGAGCAGGAGCACGACGCCAGTGACCGCGTACTTGACTCCCGCGCTGTACTCCATCAGGCCCATCCCATTCTCGATGACCGCGACCACCGCGCCGCCGAGGATGGCGTCGAGGACGCGGCCCTTGCCACCGAAGAGGCTGGTGCCGCCGATTACCGCTGCGCCGACCGCGTAGAGCAGTACGTTACTGCCCCCGGTGTTCGGGTCGACCGAGTTGGCCCGGCTGGCCGCCACGATGCCGCCGATGGCGGCCATCGAGGAGCAGATGACGAAGACCGAGATCCGGATCCGGTCGACCTCGATGCCGGCCCGGCGGGCCGCTTCGCGGTTGCCGCCCACCGCGTAGATGTGCCGGCCGTAGCTGGTGCGTTGGAGCACGAACGTCCACACGATCAGGAGCACCGCGATGATCGGCACCACGATCGGCACGCCCTTGAGCGAGCTGATCAGGACGTTGCGGCTGCGTTCGAGGTTGAGGACGTACACCGCGGTGCCGAGGATGACGGCGAGCCCGACGATCCGCAGCGCCACCACGGTGATCGGGTCGGTGATCAGACCGCGGGCAACCCGGTTGCGGTGGCGCAGCAGTTGCACCGCCGCGTAGCCGACGACCGCGAGGGCGGTGAGCGCCCAGCCCAGCGCGGGGGTGAGGTTGCGGTTGGCGATGGCGATGAGCACCTCGTCGCGGACGGAGACGTTGGTGCCATCCTTGACGAGCATCAGCACGATGCCCTGGAAGGCGAGGAAGCCGGCGAGGGTGACCACAAAGGACGGAATGCCGATCTTCGCGACGAGCAAACCGATGGTGGTGCCGATGACCAGACCGGTGGCGATCGCGGCGAGTACGGCGACCCACCAGGGGTAGCCGAGCACGGTGACCACATTGGCCAGTACCGCCGCGCAGACGCCACTTGCGAAGCCTGCGGAGAGGTCGATCTCGCCGAGCAGCAGCACGAAGACCAGACCCATCGCGATCAGGGTGACCGCCGCGCCCTGGGTGAAGAGGTTGGCGAAGTTGCCGGCCGACAGGAACGACGAGGGCCGCATGACCGCGAAGACGGTGCAGAGCACGATCAGGCCGAGGACGGCCGGCAGCGCGCCGACGTCGCCGCCGCGTACCCGACTCAGGTAGTTGCGGGCGTGCCCCCCGACGGTCGGCGTCGGTGTGACGGCCGCGGGACCGTCCTTCCGCACGGCGGTGGTGGTCATCGGACGCCTCCTGAGATCGAGTCGGCCGGTTGCGGGCCGTCGCCGTTGCTGCCCGGGTCGGTGGCGAGGCCGAGCCCGCCCGAGCGCCCGGCGGTGATCAGCTCGACCACCTGGGCGTGGGTGATGTCGGTGGTCTTCACCTGGGCGACCATCTGGCCGAGGTACAGCGCGGCGATCCGGTCGGAGACGGCGAAGACGTCGTTCATGTTGTGCGAGATGAGCACCACGGCCAGGCCGTTGTCGGCGAGGCGGCGGACCAGTTCGAGCACCTGGGCGGTCTGGGCCACGCCGAGCGCTGCGGTCGGCTCGTCCAGGATGACGAGCTTGCTGTTCCACAGCACCGCCTTGGCGATGGCCACGGTCTGGCGTTGGCCGCCGGAGAGGCTGGACACGTGCTGGCGAAGTGAGGTGACGGTGCGGATGGAGAGCCCCGCCAGGGTCTCGGCGGCGAGCTGTTCCATGGTCGGCTCGTCCAGGACGATGCCGCTGCGCTTCTCCCGGCCGAGGAACATGTTCTGCACGATGTCCAGGTTGTCGCAGAGCGCGAGGTCCTGGTAAACGACCTCGATGCCGAGCGTGGCGGCGTCGCGGGGGCTGCCGATGTGCACCGGTTCGCCGTTGAACAGGAACTCGCCGGCGTCGGTGGGGTGGATGCCACTGATGCACTTCACCAGGGTCGACTTGCCGGCGCCGTTGTCGCCGACAAGTGCGGTCACTTCGCCCGGGTGGACGGTCAGGGCGACGTCGCGGAGCACCTGGACGGGACCGAAGCTCTTGTCGATCCCGCGGAGTTCCAGCAGGGGGGTCGCGGACACGGGGGTCTCCTTCTTAAGGGAGGGTCGGGGCCCGTCCGGCGGGCGCCGCCCGGCACGGGAGGGTGCTCCCGTGCCGGGCGGCGATGGTCGTTCCGGCGGGTACTGCGGCGTCGGTCAGCTGATGCCGGCTTCGGCGCAGAACTTGGCGTACGCCGCGGTGCAGACCTCTTCCTTGGTCACGTAGCCGTCGGCGATGACGTCCTTGACGGTCTCCTTGGTGATGGCCTTCGGGGTGAGCAGCACCGAGGGGACGTCGCGGTTGCCCTCCGGGTCCTTCACCGTCTGGCCGGTGTCCTTCTTCTCACCCTTGGCGAGCGCGATGGCCAGGTCGGAAGCGGCCTTGGCCTCTTCCCGGACCGCCTTGTAGACGGTCATGCACTGGTCGCCGGCGAGGATGTTCTGCAGGCCCTCGGTGCTGGCGTCCTGCCCGGTCACCGGCACCTTGCCGTTGAGCTTGTTCTTCTTCAGGATCGAGATGGCCGCGTTGCCGAGACCGTCGTTGGCGGCCAGCACGCCGTCGATCTTGCCGTTGGCCTTGGTGAGCTGCTGCTCGAAGATCGTCGCGGCCTGCGCGTTGTCCCACGCGGGCACCGCGTCCTCGGGGCCCTTGACGTACTCCTTGGCGTCGAACTTCGGCTTGAGCACCGAGTCGTAGCCGTTCTTGAACAGGGTGGCGTTGTTGTCGGTGGGGGAGCCGTTCAGGTACGCCACGACGGGGTTCTTGGCGCCCTTCTCGGTCAGGCACTTCGACAGACCCTCGCCCTGGAGCTTGCCGACGGTCTCGTTGTCGAAGCTGACGTAGTACTGGGCGGAGCCGCCCAGGGTGAGCCGGTCGTAGTCGATGGTGGCGACGCCCTGCGACTTGGCCTTGTCGAGCACGGCCTTGCCGGTGCCGGAGTCCAGGTTGACGATCATCAGAACGGTGACGCCGCCGGTGATCATCTGGTCGGCGATGGTCTGGAAGGCGGTCTTGTCGTTCTGCGCGTTCTGGATGTCGGACTGGACGCCGGCGGCCTTGAACGCCTCCTCCAGGAACCGGCGGTCCGCGGTCTCCCAGCGGACCGAGGACTTGCTGTCCGGCAGGATCACGCCGATCTTGGGGGTCTTGGCGGAGTTGGCCGAGCCGGAGCCGGAGTCATCGCTGCAGGCGGTCAAGCCGCCGGTCGTGAGCAGGCCCACGGCGGCGATGGTGAGGATCCCCTTACGCATGTGCAGGGTCCTTTCGGAGGTGGGGGAGGTGTTGTTTTGTTGTGCCCGGCAACGTATTTCGCGTCACACCGGCTCCACAAGACCGCGCAGGTGCATAGTTTGTTGGGAGCGATAACAATTCAGCAACGCGACTGTTACTCCCCGGGTATCCCACGGGGGAGTCGACGTAACGACTGTCGTCAGCGGGTCTGCAACGGCGCGGTGCGGGCGTCGGTCAGCGCCACCAGATCCGCCGCGGCCAGTTCGAGTTGCAGACCGCGCCGACCAGCCGAGACGTAGATCGTCGGAAGATCCAGCGCGGATTCGTCAAGCACGGTGGGCAACCGTCGACGCTGCCCGAGCGGGCTGATCCCACCGCGTACGTAGCCGGTGGCCCGCTCGGCCACCGCCCGGTCGGCCAACGCCGCCCGCTTGCCGCCGACCGCCGCCGCGAGCGCCTTGAGATCCAACTCGCCGGTGACCGGAACGACCGCCACGGTGAGCGCGCCGTCGACCTCGGTCACCAGCGACTTGAACACGCGCTCCGGTGCCACGCCGAGCGCCACCGCCACCAACGCGCCGTAGTTCGGGGCGTCCGGCGACACCCGGTACGGATGGGTGCGATGCGCGATGCCGCGCTTGACCAACAGTGCCGTTGCCGGCGTGCCCTGTCCCGCCACAGCGACGAGGCTAGTGCCTGTGTCAGGTCCTAATCGACCGGCCGGCCGACAAGCACCGTCGGTGCGCCGCCGACCCGGGTGAGCACCAGACTCGCCGCCTCGTCCCCGGCCAGCCGCAGGTCCCGCCGGAGCTGCTCCGGGGTGAGCGCCGAACCCCGCTTGAGGATCTCCACGCGGCCCACCCGACGGTCGCGCAGCAGCGCCCGCAGGCGCTTGAGCGAGAACGGCAGCACGTCGGTGATCTCCAGGCAGCGCGCGTACGGGGTGCGGATCGGCTGATCGGCGTAGAGATAGGCGATGCTCGGATCGCCCAGGGTGGCGTCCAGGTCGGTGGCCAGTTCGGCGACGAGGTGCGCGCGAACCACCGCCGGGTCCGGGTCGTACAGGTAGCGGCGCGGCGGCCCGACCGGCGCCTCGGCGGCACCCGAGCCGGTGAGCTGGTGGTGGTGGGCCTCGGTGCCCCGCTGGCGGTAGAGGGTGGCGCGGCGGGGCACCTCCGCCAGCTCACCGCACCAGAGCGCGGCCTCGACCAGATCGCCGTCCACGCCGACCCACTCGGCCTCCGCGCCGGCCGGGATGAGCGCGTGGTCCAGGCCCGGCGCCACCTTCACCACGGTGCGCGGCACCCGCTCGGCCAGCCCGGTGACGAAGTCCCACGGTGGCGAGTAGGCGCGCGGGTCGAAGATCCGCCGCCCGGTGCCTGTCGTGCGGCGGGCCGGATCGCAGAAGACCCCGTCGACCCGGGACACGTCGAACCCGGTCGCGTCGCCGCACTCGACAGTGAACAGCTCGGCCAGCCCGGCCGCCTCGGCGTTGGCGGCGGCCATCGCCGCGGTCACCGGGTCGGCCTCCACCCCGTACACCCGGATGCCGGCACGGGCGGCGGCCAGCGCGTCGGCACCGAGCCCGCACCCGCGGAGATCGGACGAGCGTCGTGGAGCGTAACGAGGCAGATCGCGGGGGTCGCGGGATCATTAAAAAAACAACAAAGAACGG
>NZ_JAKKFF010000136.1 GCF_022229015.1 Micromonospora foliorum | reverse complement strand
GGAGCGGCCCTCGACGTGGTCGGCGGCTGCCCGCGCAGGTGCTCACAGCCCCTCCGCCCGGTCCTCGCCGAGCGCGGTGAGTCGATCACGCAGCCGGGACGCCTCCGCCGGACGCAGCCCGGGCACCCGGGCGTCGCTCGCCGCCGCCGCGGTGTGCAACTGCACCGTCGCCAGGTCGAAGGCTCGCTCCAACGGCCCGGCGCTCACGTCGACGAACTGCATCCGCGAGTACGGCACGATGGAGAGCCGGCGGACCAGCAGCCCGTGCCGGACCAGCAGGTCGTTCTCCCGCTCGGCGTACCCCCAGGCCCGGACCGCGCGGACGATCGCGACGGCCCGCCACGCGCCGAGCACCAGCACGGCGGCGACGGCGAGCCCGAACAGCCAGTGCCCGCTCAACGCCCAGCCGACCCCGGTCACCGCCAGCCCGATGGCGACCACGATCGCCAGCCGGATCAGCTCCACCCAGATCAGGTCGGTGGAGATCGGCTGCCAGTTGACCGTGTCCGGCCAGGGCTCCAGCGGACCCCGACCACCCGGCGCAGCCGTCAACAGAGGGCCGGGCGCGACGGGGTCGGACGGCAGGAGGCCGGGGGAGGGCAGGTCGGGCGGGCGCTGGTCGGCGGCGGGTGCCGGCCGGTGACCGGGTGGCAGCGCGCCTGGTGGCAGCGCGGCGGGCGTCGAGACATCCGGTGCGGCGGGCTCCGGGCCGAGCGTGCCGGGTGCCGGAAACGCGCCGGGCGGCGGCTCCACGCCGGGTGGTGCGGTGGCCGGGGTGGGCGGCCAGGACGGGGAGGTGGGGCCGGGGGAAGCCGGAGGGTCGCCGCTCACAGGTCGAGCGTAGGCGATCCGGGCACCGGAGTGACGGTACGCAGGAAGCCCCGAGCGTCCAGGAAGTCTCCGAGGCTGCTCCGGTGCTCGGCGCAGGCCAACCAGGTCTTGCGCCGATCGGCGTCGTGCAGACGGGGGTTGTTCCACTCCAGCGACCAGACGGCGGCGGACCGGCAGCCCCGGGCCGAGCAGACCAGGGACTCTTCGGCGGGGGAGGGGATGCTCATCCCGGCCAGTCTAGGGCGGCGGGACGGAGAGGTTGAGCGCCGGGCGACCACGGGGGGAGCCGCCCGGCGACGGGGTGAATCGTACACGCGGCGGGCCGGTCCGTGCACTCCCGAGACGCGCGATTCGGTGCTGGGGACGGCGCGGCCAAAATCGGCTTCTCCCCACCTCGACACTCAGCAAGGCGTGCGAGTCTTGATACCGCACGAGCCGCGACGACCGAGAAACGCTGTGGAGGACCGGTGGCCCAGCCGACCATGCCCGACGCCCCGACGCCGAACGGAGCGGCGCCCGCGCCGGTGACCACACCCGCGCAGGACGCCACCCTGCTGGAGAAGGGCCTGTTCGAGATCAAACGTGTGATCGTCGGGCAGGACCGGATGGTGGAGCGGATGTTCGTCGCGCTGCTCGCCCGCGGTCACTGCCTGCTCGAAGGCGTGCCCGGGGTGGCCAAGACCCTGGCGGTGGAGACTCTCGCCAAGGTCGTCGGCGGGTCCTTCGCCCGGGTGCAGTTCACCCCGGACCTGGTGCCGGCCGACATCATGGGCACCCGGATCTACCGGCAGTCGAGCGAGAAGTTCGACGTCGAGCTGGGCCCGGTCTTCGTCAACTTCCTGCTCGCCGACGAGATCAACCGGGCGCCGGCGAAGGTGCAGTCCGCGCTGCTGGAGGTGATGAGCGAGCGGCAGGTGTCCATCGGCGGGGAGAGCCACCGGGTGCCGGACCCGTTCCTGGTGATGGCCACCCAGAACCCGATCGAGCAGGAGGGCGTCTACCCGCTGCCGGAGGCGCAGCGGGACCGGTTCCTCATGAAGATCGTGGTGGGCTACCCGACCGACGCGGAGGAACGGGAGATCGTCTACCGGATGGGCGTGGCCGCGCCCGAGCCGACCGCGGTGTTCGACACCCCGGAGCTGATCGCCCTGCAACGCAAGGCGGACCAGGTCTTCGTCCACAACGCCCTGGTCGACTACGCGGTCCGGTTGGTGCTGGCCACCCGCGCCCCGGCCGAGCACGGCATGCCCGACGTCGCGCAACTGATCCAGTACGGGGCCAGCCCGCGCGCCTCGCTGGGGCTGGTCCGGGCCACCCGCGCCCTGGCGCTGCTGCGCGGGCGTGACTACGCGCTGCCCCAGGACGTGCAGGACATCGCGCCGGACATCCTGCGGCACCGGCTGGTGCTCAGCTACGACGCGCTCGCCGACGACGTGCCCGCCGACCACATCGTGCAGCGGGTGATGTCGACGATCCCGCTCCCGGCGGTCGCTCCCCGGCAGCAGGCCACCCCACCGTCGATCGCGCCGCCGCCGGGCGCCGGCTGGCCCGGGCAGCGGCCGTGACCTCACCCACCCCTCGTCCGGCCCCCCTCGCCGACCGTAGCGAGGCCGTGCTGTCCCGGCTTCAGCTGCTCGTCACCCGCAAGCTCGACGGTCTGCTCCAGGGCGACTACGCCGGCCTGCTGCCCGGGCCGGGCAGTGAGGCGGGAGAGTCCCGGGAGTACCGCCCCGGTGACGACGTGCGCCGGATGGACTGGCCGGTCACGGCCCGGACCACCACACCACACGTGCGGCGTACGGTCGCCGACCGGGAGCTGGAGACCTGGCTCGCGCTGGACCTCTCCGCCAGCCTGGACTTCGGGACCGGGCAGTGGCTCAAGCGGGAGGTGGTGGTGGCCGCCGCGGCCGCCATCACCCACCTGACCGTGCGCGGGGGCAACCGGATCGGCGCCGTGATCGGCACCGGCGGCGGGGTGTCCGCGCCGGCCCGACGCTGGCGCGGCGGAGCACCGCCGGTCGGGCCCGGGGTGCTCACCCGGCTGCCGGCCCGCTCCGGGCGCAAGGAGGCGCAGGGTCTGCTGCGTGCCGTCGCCGGCACCGCCATCCAACCCGGCCGTGGTGACCTGGGCGCGCTGATCGAGATGCTCAACCGTCCGCCCCGCCGTCGCGGGGTGGCCGTGGTGGTTTCGGACTTCCTCGCGCCGGTCGAGCAGTGGGCGCGGCCGATGCGCAAGCTGCGCGTCCGCCACGACGTGCTGGCCATCGAGGTGGTCGACCCGCGTGAGCTGGAGCTGCCCGACGTGGGCGTGTTGCCGGTGGTCGACCCGGAGAGCGGCGAGCTGCACGAGGTGCAGACCGCCGACCCGCGGCTGCGGCAGCGCTACGCCGAGGCCGCCACCGCCCAACGGGCCGCGATCGCCGCCGCCCTGCGCGGTGCCGGCGCGGCCCACCTGCGTCTGCGTACCGACCGAGACTGGCTGCTGGACATGGTGCGATTCGTGGCCGCGCAGCGGCACGCGCGTACCCGGGGGACGACACGATGATCCGTTTTCTGCAACCGTGGTGGCTGCTGGCCGTGCTGCCGGTGTTCGCCCTCGCCGCGTTCTACGTCTGGCGGCAGCTGCACCGCCGGGCGTACGCGATGCGGTTCACCAATGTGGACCTGCTGCGTACGGTGGCGCCGAAGGGCCTGGGCTGGCGTCGACACGTCCCGGCGACCGCGTTCCTGCTCTGCCTGCTGGTGCTGGCCACCGCGCTGGCCCGCCCGGCGGTGGACACCAAGGAGCCGCTGGAGCGGGCCACCGTGATGCTCGCCATCGACGTGTCGTTGTCGATGCAGGCCGACGACGTGGCGCCGAACCGGCTGGAGGCGGCGCAGGAGGCGGCCAAGCAGTTCGTCAGTGAGCTGCCGGAGAGCTACAACCTGGGCCTCGTGTCGTTCGCCAAGGCGGCCAACGTGCTGGTGCCGCCGGGCAAGGACCGGGACGCGGTGACCAGCGCCATCGACGGGCTGGTGCTGGCCGAGGCGACCGCGACCGGCGAGGCGGTGTTCACCTGCCTGGAGGCGATCCGGTCGGTGCCGGCCGACGGGGCGGCGGGTATTCCGCCGGCCCGGATCGTGCTGCTCTCCGACGGTTTCCGGACCTCCGGTCGGGCGGTGGAGGAGGCGGCGGCGGCCGCGCAGGCCGCCAACGTCCCGGTCTCCACCATCGCCTTCGGCACCGACACCGGCCAGGTCGACATCGGCGGGCAGTTGCAGCGGGTGCCGGTGGACCGGTTGGCCCTCGCCGAGTTGGCCGAGACCACCGAGGGTTACTTCTACGAGGCGGCCTCGGTGAGCGAGCTGAAGCAGGTCTACCAGGACATGGGCAGCTCGATCGGGTTCCGCACCGAGCCGCGTGAGGTGACCCAGTGGTACGCCGGGGTGGCGTTGCTGCTGGCGCTCTGCGCGGGCGCGTTCAGTCTGCTCTGGTCGTCCCGGATGCTGTGAACCGCTGCGCCGGCGGCGGTCGACGACCGCCGCCGGCGCCGGCACGAGGCGGCGTCAGCCGCCGGCCCGGAGCGGTCAGTGACCGCCGCCGGCGAGCACGAAGACGATGGCCACCCAGACGGCGGCGAGGGTGAAGCCCAGTGGGGCGACGTAGCGGCTCATGACGGCTCCGGGTGGCGGCTGGACGGTCCGCGTGCGGGGGCGGACCGCAGGGGGTGGGGACGCGCACACGAAGTCGTGACCGGGCGGCTCCCGGCGACCGCCCGGGATCGGGCGGCGCGGCACACTCACCTCGGCAGGTGCCCAGGTGGTGGGGAGCGGAGCGGGGTCAGCTCACCAGACTGAGTCGTGGCTCAGCGGGACTGACCATCGGCCCGGCCACGACTGGGAGGATCGCTATCTCGCACAGCGATCACCTCCTGCAAGTCGGGCGGGCCGGAACGTCGATGATCGTACACCTGCGGTGCCGACGGAACGCACTCGGCCGACCGGCCGGCGACCCCTCCACCGCCCGGTTGACGACGCCGCTCACCACCGCCGGGTACGCCTCGGCGGAGCAGCGATCTCGGCTGACCCACCCGCACGACCGTGACCAGCACCGCGGCGAGCAGCGGCAGCCAGCAGAAGCGCGCCAGCACCCAGCCCGGATCCTCCGGGATGGTGTGCAGACCGGGCAGGGCCAGCCCGCTGCGGGCGGTGAGCGCGGTCACCGCCACCAGTACCGGCTGGTGCCACAGGTAGATCCGGACCGCGTACCGGTTCACCTCGGTCACCGCTCGGCCCGGCAGCGGCCGGGTCAGTAGCCGGTGCAGCGCCGGCCGCGCCAGCAGCCCCAGCCCGACCTGGGTGACCGCCAGCGCCACGACCAGCAGCGACGGCGGGTTGAGGTTGGACACCCCGGCCCCGGGCACGCCGACCGCGCTCACCGGGTAGCCCAGCGCCAGCAGCGCCGCCAGCGCGACCGCCCCACCGGCCGCCAACGTGGCGCCCGCGCGCCGGCCGTTTAGCCGCCCGTCGGCGTGCGCCACACCCAGCAGGTACGGCACCGACCAGGCCGCCAGCACGGTG
>NZ_JAKKFF010000135.1 GCF_022229015.1 Micromonospora foliorum | reverse complement strand
GGTTCTTCCGATCTGGGTGGCGCCCGTGGGCTGTTCGCGAGGTCGAGCAACGCGTCGGCCAGCGCCGGCCGCGCGGCGGTGGTGCGCAGCTGGTCGACCGCCGACCGGAGCGCGTCCGGGTCACCGTCGCGCAACCCTCGGCTCTGGTCGGCCAGCGCGTGCCACAGCGGCACCGGAGTGCGGGTGGACACCAGCTCGACCAGTTCGGTGACCCGGCGGGCGGCTCGGGTGTCGTCGGCGGCCACCGCCGCGCGTACCAGTCGGGGGCCGAAGTGCGGCACGGGCAGCAGTGACCGGACCGACCGGTGCAGGTCGGCGACGACCCTGGTGAGCAGGCCGGCCGGCGTGCTGAGGGCGGGGTCGCGAACCGCCACGCAGAACGCGAAGCTCCACATCGTGCGGTCCGGCCATTGATCCTCGGCGAGGCAGGCGCGGAGGATGGCGCGCGCGTCGTCGTGCTCGCCACGGCGGTAGCGGACCTCGCCGATCACCGCGACCAACAGGGCACGCACCTCCCTGCTGAGGTCCGCCGAGTCGGAGCTGAGCGTCGTGACGGCCAGCGCGGCCGCCTCGGGCAGCTCTCCCACGGCAACCATGCGCAGACAGTCCAGCGCGGTCAGCCCGGTGAGCGAAACGTCGGTCTCGTCGGGCGCCTGGCGGGTCGCGGCCCGCGCGTCCTGGTGCCGGCCCAGGCCGAGCTGCACGAGGATCCGTTCCGTCCGGATGGACGGGGCGTCGGCGCGTGCCGCCCAGGAGTCCGGGTCCAGGGCCGCCAGCACGGCCTGGGCGCCCGGTAGGTCACCGTGCGCGAGCGAGCGGGCGGCCCGGCCGAGGGCGAGGTGGCGAGCGGACGCCTGGTCACCCGACGCGGCGTGCGCGGTGCCCGCCTCGCGGAGCAGGGCGTCGGTGTCGGGATGTCCCGTGCGGGCCGCGATCGTGGCGACCAGGGCGAGCAGGGTCCCGCGGCTCCGGGCGTCCAGTCGGAGGTTCAGCGCCTCCCGCAGACCGGCGAGGGCGGTGGTCGGCTGCTCCAGTGCCACCATCTGCGCCAGGCGCCCGAGCAGGAGGGTGCGGTGACGCTCCCCGCTGCGACTCGTGGCGATCTCCGCCGCCAGGACGTGGAGCGCCTCCATCCCGCGTCCGGCGAGCCGGAGCTGATCCGCCGTGCCGAACAGCCGGTGGCGTCGTTGCTCGGCGTCGGCGGCGGTGTCGTCGCCCGGGATCGTTCCAGCGTTGAAGGGTGATTCGGACAATGGCGTTCTCCCCGGTTGTTACCAGGCGCGTCGAAAGGCCGTCCTGCGACCGAGCCTAGCGATGGCGGCAGGTACGGGCGAGCAGATGGACGAACCGGCGGGATTGCGCCGAATGGCCCACGCCGTCCGGCATTTGATGTGCGGTAATGGCGCGATCACGTGATGCGACGGCCGGTGTTCGGCGTCGATCATCGAATCATGGCTCAGCTCACCGAACTTCCCGGTCTGCACCGGCTCCGGGTCGTACTGCTGATGTTCGTCCTCTACGCCGGCACCGGGGTGGGTGGTCACGTTCCGGCGTGGACCCGCCTGGTGCTGATGGCGACCGCGGCGGCGGTTCCGGTCGCGATCGCGGTCCAGTACGGCTGGCCCGGAGTGCGTGCCCTGCTGGGGATCTCGTCCCGGCTACGGCTGCGGGGCGGGTCCGTTCCCGCGCCCAGTCCGATCCAACCCGAGTGAGGAGACAGCGATCATGGCGAACAGCGATCCCGAGCCGCGGCGCGGCGACCAGGGCGCCGCGCCTTTCGCGGGCCGTAACGTCGAGCTGGAGCGGCAGAACCCGGATCTCCTGGTCCCACCGACGACCGACAGTCGGCTGGTGCCCAACCTCAAGTTCTCGTTCTCCCAGGCGCACACCCGGGTGGAAAAGGGTGGCTGGACCCGGGAGGTCACCAGCCGTGACCTCCCGATCGCCAGTCAGTTGTCCGGCGTCCAGTTCGGTCTCGAGCCGGGCGCGTACCGGGAGATCCACTGGCACCAGCAGTCGGAGTGGGCGTACATGCTCAGCGGCAGCTGCCGGATCAGCGCCGTCGACCACGAGGGCCGCAACTTCATCGAGGACGTCAAGGCGGGCGACCTGTGGTTCTTTCCGCAGGGTGTGCCGCACAACATCCAGGCGTTGGAGGACGGCGCGCAGTTCCTGCTGGTCTTCGACGACGGCGCGTTCTCGGAGAACAACACCTTCCTGCTCAGCGACTTCTTCGCACACACCCCTCGACACGTCCTGGCGAAGAACTTCGGCTGGACGCTGGAACAGATGGAGAACCTGCCCGAGCGGGAGAAGTACATCTTCCAGGGCGACGTCCCACCGCCCCTGCAACAGGACCGGGTGGTCAGCCCGACCGGCGACATCCCACGAAGCTTCAAGCACCGGATGCACGCGCAGACCCCGCAGCGTTTCCGCGGCGGAACGGTTCGGATCACCGACTCGACCAACTTCGCCGCCTCCGTGACCACCGCCGCGGCCCTGGTGGAGGTCGAGCCGGGAGGAATGCGCGAGTTGCACTGGCACCCCACCACCGACGAGTGGCAGTACTACATCTCCGGCACCGGGCGGATGGGCGTCTTCGCCTCGCAGGCCGCCGCCCGGACGTTCGACTTCCAGGCCGGCGACGTGGGTTACGTCCCCTTCGCGTACGGCCACTACATCGAGAACACCGGCGACGAGCCGCTGGTGTTCCTGGAGATGTTCCGCCATCCCCGATTCGAGGACATCTCGGTGATGCAGTGGATGGCCAACACGCCCCACGAGGTCATCGCCGACACGATCAACGTGCAGAAGTCGATCGTGGACAGCCTGCCGAACACCAAACAGGTCGTGATCTGAGCAAGGCGTCCGGCCGTCCGTCGCCTGGCGGACGGCCGGACCGGTGGGTCAGCTCCCCGCGGGTGCCGGCGAGGTGGGAACCGCGGCAGGTCGTCGGCGGCGAGAAACGTTCCCCAGCACGACGTCGATGACGAGGAAGGCGAGCAGGGTGAGCCCGAACAGGGGCAGCGCCCAGCCGATCGCCACGGTCACCGGTACACCGATCAGCAGCGCCCAGAGCGGCAGGCCGCGTACGCCGCCGCGGGCCGGCGGGGTGCCGGCTATCGCACGGCGGCCGGCGCGGGTGGGTCGGCGTTGCCACCACATGCGGTAGCCCCAGAAGATGACGCAGAGCAGCCCGAGGGCGAGCGCGGCGAGCAGGATCTGGTTGACCAGGCCGAAGAGGACCCCCATGTGGGCCTGAATACCGAGGCCGCTCAGTTTGGCCAGCAGGGGCCAGTCGGCGAAGTCGCTGCGGGCGGTGACCGTGTCGGAGGCCGGGTCGACGGCGATGCGGTCCTTGTTGACCGGCCAGGTGTTGTCGACCTGCGTGACGGTCCACGCGGAGCCCGGCTCCGGCGCGGGGGTGATCTCGACCGGGCCGGAGAGGCCCGCGTCGCGAGCGACCGCAAGGACCCGGTCGAAGGCAGCCGACTCGACCACCCCGCCCGCTCCGACGGCACCGTGCTCGTGGCCGCCGCCGGTCTCGGCAGGGGCGGCGGTGCCGGCGGTGAGGCTTGTGGAGATCTCCGGAGTGCGGGCGCTGAGCGCGTCGAGGCCGGCGTCGAAGTTCGCGCCGGCGTAGCGGGACCAGGTCAGGCCGGTGAGCGAGAGGAAGAGGAGTCCGACGGTGAGCCAGATGCCGGTGGTGGCGTGCCATCCTCGGGTACGGCGGACCCCCTTGCCGGTGGACAGGTCCGGCACGAGCAGGTGCCGAGCGGCGGCGCGGGTGGCACCGCGTCGACGCCACCAGAGGACGACCCCGCCGAGCGCCATCACCCACAGCCAACTCGCGGCCAGCTCGGAGTAGTGCCTGCCCACCACGCCCAGGTGCAGGTGGCGGTGCAGGTCGTCCAGCCAGGTCGTGGCCGGGGTGGACCCGAACCAGGTGGTGAGCTGCCCCTTGACCTGCGCGGTGTACGGGTCGACGTAGACGGTGTGCTGCTTCTCGCCGAGTTCGGGCAGGGAGAACACCACAGTCGTGGTCCGGTCGCCGTCGCCGGGTTGCACTGTGGTGATGCTGCCGTCGGGGTGTGCGTTGCGTGCGGCGCCGATCTGCTCGGCCAGCGGGAGCTGACGGTCACCCACCTGGGCGACGGTCAGCTGGTCGCCGTAGAGGATCGTGTCGAGTTGCGGGGTGGTGGTGTAGGCCAGGCCGGTCAGTGCGGCGACCACCAGGAACGGGGCGACGAGGATGCCGGCGTAGAAGTGCAGCCGCAGCAGCAGCGCGCCGAACGGTGACGTGCTCCGGGCCGGCCGGGCCGGTTTCTCGGCGGTGGTGGCGCGCTCCGGCGTCGACGTGCCGGACAGTTCGGTGAGAGACATGGTGATCCGATCGGAAGAGTCGGGAAGCACCTGAAGGTTTTTCCCGTACTGGTCTGGTCGCCCGGTGAGGTGTCGCGTCGGCCCTGACTGGTAGTCGGGGGAGAGACACCGGTGGTTCCCCGGGAGGCGGCAGATCGGGTCCCCCGATGTCTCAGGACTGGTCGGGCCCGGCCGCGCGACCCGGATCGCTGTCGGTCCGTCCGGCGACGGCGAGAAACGCGTTGTAGCGGGCCAGGTCGTCCTCTGCTCCGCTGGCGTCGGCCCGGTCGGCGGCCCGGTCGAGGCGGCCCTGTTCGCGCTGGTCGGCGCGAATCCACTGCCGAATCAGGACGATCATGACGACGACGGCGGGTAGTTCGCCGAACGCCCAGGCGATGCCGGCGCCGAGCTGCTGATCGGTCAGCAGTGGCGACGCCCAGGTGGGGTGCACGGCGAGGTACCAGCCGGGGGCGATGACGGTGGTCGTCTGCATGAGGACCAGGCCGAAGAAGCCGTGCGCCATCATCGACGCCAGATGGATGATCACCAGCAGGGGATGGGGGAGGCGTCGGCGGCCCGGGTCGACACCGATGAGCACCCAGAACAGCAGCCAGCCCGCGACCACGAAGTGGGTGAGCATCGCGAGGTGACCGACGTGGGAGCGCATCAACACGCCGAGCAGGTCGCTGAGGTACAGGCCGAACAGGCTGGCGGTGTAGATGCCCAGCGCGACGAGCGGATGTGTCAGCAGCTTCGTGAGCCGGCTGTGCACCGCGATCAGCAGCCACTCCCGGGCACCGCGTACCCCAGGGTCGGCCGGTCGACGCAGTGCCCGCAGGGCGAGGGTGACCGGCGCGCCGCCGACCAGCAGGATCGGCACCAGCATCGACAACACCATGTGTTGGGCCATGTGCGCGCTGAACAGCACGTACGCGTAGCGGGCGACGCCGAGACTGGTGCTCGCGGCAAGTAGCAGCAGCCCACCCACCCAACTTGCCGTCCGGGCGAGCGGCCAGCCGTGCCCCGCGAGGCGCATCCGTCGTACACCGCCCAGGTACCCGCCGATACCGAGAGCGCAGAGGGTCAGGAAGAACATGTCCGGCAGCGGCTGCCCGAGCAGGTTGCCCACGGTCGGTGCGGTGGGCATCGGGAAGCCGAGCAGCTCGGTGATCGGATCGGCGTCGACACCGGCTTCGGCGACCGGAGTGGGGCTGCGCGAGAGAGCCACCGCCAACCCCACGGTGGCAGCGAACACGATAAGTTCACCGGCGGCCAGCCGGCCGAACGCCCACCGCCTTCCGGCGCGCAACGCCGGCAGGGTACGGGAGCGGTGTGTCGCGCCGAGCGCGCCGAGGATCAGCAGGGCGGCGAGCTTGCCGAGCACCAACCAGCCGTAGCGGGATTGCCAGAGCTGGTCGACCGAGCCGAGGAGGACGGCGGCGTTGGCCGCCCCGCTGACCGACACGGCGACGAAGCAGCCCAGGGCGAGGCGGCTGTACCGAGCGGCGGCGTGGGCCAGCAGCCGACTGCGTCGTACCACCAGCAGGGCGATGAGAGAACCGATCCACACAGCGGCGGCGAGGATGTGCAGGGCCAGGCTGGTGACGGCGATCTGGTGGTTACCGGCCCCGGCGGAGTGCCCGGTGAAGGCCGGGGGTAGCACCGCCACCAGGGCCAGGACCGCGACGGTCGCGGCGAGCCCACGGGACACTCCGAACCGGGCCAGCAGTGCCACGGCCAGGGCCAGTCCGGCCTGCAGTGTGAGCGACTGGCCTTGCGAGATGGTGGTGGCGAAACTGACGACCGTCGCGGGCCCGAGCGTCGCCAGTGGTTGTCCGAGCAGGTCCGAGGCGGTCAGCCCCACCAGGGACAGCGCCGCCACCGACCAACCGAGCGCGGCGACACCGGCCCGCCGCAGGAGCAGAAAGCCGTGCGGCGAGACGCTGCCTCCGTCGCCGGGTAGCAGGAACGCGGCGGTCACCAGCATGCCGACGGTGACGGTGGCGAGACCGTCGGACAGAAGCCGGAACACGGGTAGTGCCCGGGTCGTCATCGGTCCCGCGTCGGGGAGGCCCGGAATCGCCGCCGTGAGCGCACCCCCCACCCGCAGGCCGAGTACCAGGAGGGTGGCCCCCGATGCGACGCCGACAACCGTGATCAACCAGCCGGAGCCGTTGGGACCCTTGCGTCGGTCGCCGGATGAGGATGGACCGGCCGGGGTTGTCGAGGCGGTGGCGACGGTG
The DNA here is from genome assembly GCF_022229015.1 of Micromonospora foliorum. GTDB lineage: Bacteria > Actinomycetota > Actinomycetes > Mycobacteriales > Micromonosporaceae > Micromonospora > Micromonospora foliorum. The sequence goes on along the minus strand of NZ_JAKKFF010000135.1, from coordinate 60,055 downwards.
CGGGCGCCGCTCGGACCGTCGGTGGCGAACTGCCGTGGTGCTGTGTCGGACACGTGTTGACCTTGATCGGTGAGGTGATGGGGTGACCCGACGGCACGGCGGCGGGTCGGATCAGCGCCGGGCCGCCCGCCGCCGCAGCAGCCCAGCCGTTGTCAGGACGAGGAAGGCCAGCGCGGCACCCAAGACGAGCACACCGGCGCTCGGACCGCTGCCGGACTCCACTGCGGCGGCGGACGGGGCGGGCGCTGACGAGCTGACGGCGGCGACCGGCGCGGCGCTCGACGTGGGATCGGCCACCGTGAACGGATACGACCCCTGAACCGGGTGCCCGTCGACGGAGACGACCCGGTAGGCGACCGTGTACGTCCCGTTCGGCAGGGGGTCGGTCACCCGGACCGCGCTCGTCGCTCCGGTGACCACCGGTTCGCCGGTGGGAAGCTTCCGCTTGGCGGCGTCGGTGAGCACGATCGTGGTGAACGTGGGGTCGAGCCTCTGCGTGAATTCGAGCGTGACCTCGGTCGGTGCGTTCGGCAGGGTCGCGTCCTGAGCGGGCGTGGCCGTCCGCAGCGAGTTGTGCGCCCAGGCCGGGCTGCCCGGGATGAGCACCGCCACGAGGACGGCGAGCACCGCCGCGCCGAGCCGGACGGCGGTGGGCCGGGACGACGGTACGGTCATGACGAAACTCCGGTTGGGGTCATCCGAGCACCTGCTCGCCGACCCAACCGCCCGGTTTACATCCGGGCGGGATGGCGAAGACGGCGGACCCGATCGGCGTGGTCCATTCGTTGAGCAGGTCCCGTTCGGCCAGGCGGCGTTGGATGGGCAGGTACTGCCGGGCGATGTCGGCCTGGTACGAGGTGAAGATCAGGCCGCTGTCGGCGTGACCCTCGGCTGTCGGCACACCGTCGTAGTTGTAGGGCCGGCGCAGGATCTTCAGCCGGTCGTCGGTGACGTGGGCGCGGGTCAGATGAGAGAAGTCGGGGATGACGGTGAGGCCGTCGGCGTCGGTGGCGGCGAAGTCGGGTTCGTCGTGTTCGGCGGTGCCGGTGAGCGGGGCGCCGGTGTCGAGCCGCCGCCCGACGGCGAGTTCGCGGTCGGTCCGGCCGAGCAGGTCCCAGGTTTCCATGTTCATGCTGATCCGCCGGATCACCAGGGTGGTGCTGTCGCGTAGCCACGCCGGGCCGTCCGGCGCCCAGAGCGCGGCGTCCATGGGCGCGCCGGGTCGGGGGTTGGCGGTGCCGTCGAGCTGACCGAACAGGTTGCGTTGGGTGTGGCCGCCCGGTTCGACACCGGGGCTGCGCCGGAAGCCCTGCTGGACCCACCGCACGGTGGCGAACGGTCGGCTGTCCTTGACCAGGACCCGTTGGGCGTGGGCGACGGTGAGCGCGTCGTCGGCGCAGATCTGCAGCAGCAGGTCACCGCCGGACCAGGCCGGCTGGAGTCGGTCGATGCGGAACGACGGGAGGTCGGTGACCGATGCCGGCCGCCGGTCGTCGACGCCGGCCGCGCGGTAGAGGCCGGGCCCGAAGCCGAAGGTCACGGTCAGCCGTGCCGGCAGTAGCCCGAGTTCGGCTTCGGTGTCGGCCAGCGCGGGCCGGCCCTGGGTGAGCCGGGCGGCGTCGTCGGTGAGCAGCCGCAACATTCGACCCAGCGCGGCCCGGTCGACGCCGGTCCGCAGGGTGAGCGCCACGAACGACGCGTGTGCCTGTGGTTCGGTGGCCACCCCGGCCTGCCGGGCGCCGTGGAACGGCTCGACCAGGCCGCCGACGGTCGCCGCCAGCGTCGTGTCGGCAGCCGGCACCGACGGTGGTCCGGTCCTCCCCGAGCGGGTGGCGGCGATCGCGGCACCGCCGGCCAGGGCTCCGCCGGCGGCCAGGGCTCCGCCGGTGAGCAGGCCACGCCTGCTCACCGGCCGAACAGACGGCGTCTGCGTCACGACGCCGGGCTCATGCTCATCTCCGGCGTGGCGCTCATGCCGGTCATCGGCTCGCCGTGCCCGGGGGCGTAGCTCTCCTGCGCGCCGGTGAACGGCTTGGCCATCGCGCGGAACTGCTGGGTCTTGCCGTCGGCGAAGGTCAGGGTGAAGGTCAACTCGTCGCCGGCCTGGACGGGCTTGGTGAGGTTCATCAGCATGAGGTGGTCCCCGCCGGGCTCCAGGGCGTGCGTGCTCTTTGCCTTGATCACGATGCCGCCCTGCTTCTGCTGCATGACCATCTTGCCGTCCTTCATGGTCATCTCGTGCAGCTCCATCGGTGACAGGGAGGTCGTCGCACCAGTCACCGTGATATCGGCGTCGCCGTCGTTGACCAGGGTCCCGAAGGCCGCCGTCATGCCCTTGTCGGCCGCCTTCACCCACGGGTCACGAATGCCGAGCACACCAGCGTCCGGGTTGGCCGAGGCCGCGGGCGGGCCCGCCTGCGCGGCCGACGGAGAGTCGGACGAGCCGCAACCGGCGACGCCCACCGTCAGGATCGCGGCGGCGAGGATGGCGGCCGAGCGGCGGCGTGAAGCGTTTGGGCTGGTGGTGCGCATGTGTTCTTCCTCCGATGGTTGCTGCTGGGAGGTTGGTCGGCCGCAGCTGGGAGAAAGTTCCGGACTCAGGGAACGTTGATCGTGAACTCCCCGGTGTGCCCCCGCGCCGGCGGCGGGTGCGCCGACACCGCCGCCGCGAGGGGCCGTACCGGTCTTGCCGCCGCCGGGCACCGGTGCGGGTCACCGAGGAAGCCGCCCGGGCCGGCAATCCGGTCGGATAGCGTCCACGTGACGTCTCGACCACGGAGAGTGTGGATTGCCATGCGTGCTGCGGTGCTGCGGGAGTTCGACGTTCCGCTGACGATCGAGGAGATCGATCAACCCACTCCCGAGGCGGGGCAGGTGCTGGTGCGGATCGTCGCCAGCGGGGTCAACCCACTCGACACGAAGATCCAGGCAGGGAAGGCCGCGCACGCGCGCGTCCACCTGCCCGCGGTGCTCGGCCTTGACCTTGCCGGCGTCGTCGCGGCGGTCGGCGCGGACGTGACCGGCTTCGAACCGGGGGACGAGGTGTACGGGCTGTGCGGGGGCGTCGGCGACCTCCAGGGCTCGCTGGCCGAGTACGCCGCCGTGGACGCCCGTTTGCTGGCCCCCAAGCCGAGCAGCCTCTCGATGCGGGAGGCCGCCGCGTTGCCACTGGCGGCGGTCACCTCCTGGGAGGGACTGGTCGACCGCGCCGGGGTCCACGCCGGGCAGAAGGTGCTGGTGCACGGCGGTGCCGGCGGGGTCGGTTACGTGGGCGTGCAACTCGCCCAGGCGCGAGGCGCCGAGGCGTACGCCACCGGCGGGCCGGCGAGCGTGCGGGTGATCGAGAGCCTGGGCGCCGTGCCGATCGACTACACCGCGAGCAAGGTCGAGGAGTACGTCGAGAGGTACACCGGCGGCGAGGGGTTCGACATCGTGGTGGACAACGTTGGTGGCGCGACGCTCGACGCCTCGTTCGCGGCGGTACGCACCTACCACGGGCACGTCGTCAGCGCGCTGGGCTGGGCCGCACACTCGCTCGCCCCGCTCTCGTTCCGTGGCGCGACCTATTCCGGCGTGTTCACCCTGCTGCCGATGCTCACCGGGCGGGGCCGTGAACACCACGGCGACATCCTGCGCGAGATCGCGACGCTGGCCGACGCCGGTGCGCTGCGCCCCCGGCTGGACGGGCGCCGGTTCACGCTCGACACGGTCATGGACGCCCACCGCCTGGTCACCGACGCCACCGCCGAGGGCAAGGTCGTCGTGGACATCGCCGGTTGAGCCGAGCCGTTCGTTCACACCGAAGAGGTCGCTGGTTCGGTACCAGCATCGCCCACGCAAGTCAAAGGCCATCCCCATTCATTGGGGGTGGCCTTTTTGCTGCCCGTACAGCAGCGAAGTACAGCAACGGTCAGCGGGCGAGTGACGACCCACCCGGCGCGGGCACGCGGGTTGGCACAGCTGGCGGTTCTCGATCAGCCGGGCGGTCGGTCCGCGATGCTACTTTGCCGGCCGTGAATGACAACCTGCGCGCCGTCGACTGGGAATCGCTGCAAGGTCCGTACGGACCCGCCTCGGATGTGCCAAGGCTGTTGCAGACGCTTCGAACTCACGACCCAGCGGCGCGGGGCGAGGCGGAAGAGCAGCTCGAAGACCATCTCCAGCACCAAGGCTTGGTGGAGGAGCCGGCTGCCGCCGCAGCGCCGTACCTGATCGATCTGCTTGCCGACCAGGAGGCACCGGATCGGCTGGTGGCCTACCGCCTCCTGCGGACGATCCTCGATTGTGTCGAGCTGTACGAATCGCCGAGGCCGGCGTCCGACGTTCCGAGTCTCAGCTACCTCGCATCGCAGCGCTCGGACTGGTGGTTGTCCAGGTCGCCGGAGTGGCGCAGGCATGGCGGATTTCAACGCCCGGTCACCGATCCCTGCCACGCCTCAGCGTATGAGGCGGTGCGGGCCGGTCTCCCCACGTACCTGCAGGTCCTGCAGGATCCCGCCCCTGACCTTCGGCTCGGGATGGCGTATCTGCTCGCCGCGTTCCCGCAGGAGTGGGCAACCGTGTCACCCGTTCTGGCCCAACGGCTCCCAGTCGAGACCGACCCGGCCGTAGCCGCCGAGATGTGCATCGCGGCCGGCCTCGCCGGCCAACCCTCCGACGGTGCCATCGTGGATGCGGTACGCCAATGGCGTGGCAACTCCGACCGGCTTCTCCACCGGGCGGCGCTGATCGGCTTGGTGCGGCTCCTCCCGGCACCCGACACGGCGCTTCTGGCCGAACTTGCCGACTGCTTGATGGAGCCGGTTCAGGATTGGGAGTCGCAGGCCGGCGCGATGGCCAATGCCGTCGCCTCGGCCCTCGGCGGTCTCACCGCGAACTCGGTGCCACAGCTCGCTGGACTGTTGCTGGAGCGGATGCGGGTTCCAGACCCGCACCGGCATGACTTCCTGGCACTGCGGCTATTGCTCGGCCTGGCCTTTCCCGGCGGTCCGCTTCGGGACGGCACCGCATTCGATGATCTCTCACCTCTGCAGCAGGAGGTTGTTCGGGTCGTCATTGGTGCCAGTCTGCTGAGGCAGGGCGCGATGATGCCGCGAGCCATCGGAGAGTGCAATCTCCCCTACACAGAGGAAGCTCTCGCGACCTGGTGCGCTGGACAGCCTCACAGCGCGACCTGACCGTAGCGAACGGTTGCAGCATCACCCGTCGAGGACATCCCCGAGGCGCTTGAGCGCTTCGCGCGTGGCCTTGGACGATACGTGCGTGTAGATCTCCATCGTCACGGAGAAGCGGGCGTGCCGTAGCACCTGCATGGCGACTCGCGGGTGGACGTCGAGGTCGGCCAGGAGCGTGGCGCAGGTGCGCCGTGCGTCATGGACGGTGATCGGAGTGGCGTTGGCTTTCTCGCATCTCGTCTGCCAGGAGCGCTGGAAGTTGCGCGGCTCGATCGGTGTGCCATACCGGGTGGTGAATACGAGGCCGGTTTCGTGCCAGGCTTTTCCGGCGGCTGCTCGCGCCTCTTCGCGTTGTTCCTGCCTGAGCTTGAGGGCGGTCAGGCAGATGTCGGGCAGGGGGAGGGTGGCGTCGGACGCCTGGGTTTTGGTGTCGCGGTGGAGGAGCTGCCCGCGTACGCGTTGCAGTTGGCGGCCGATGGTCAGCTCTCCGGCGTCGAGGTCGACGTCTGCCCAGGTGAGCCCGAGCGCCTCTCCCTTGCGTAGGCCGGTGACGAGGACCAGGGCGTAGGCGGCGTAGAGCGGGCCCTCGTCCCGGCGGGCGGACCCCAGGAACTTCCGCGCCTCATCGCTCGACCAGGACTTGCCCCGCCGCCGGCGGACGGTGGCCAGGGTGACCGACGCCGCCGGGTTCTTGGAGATGAGGTCTTCGGCCTGGGCGTGGGTGAGGGTGGCCCGCAAAGTGGCCCGGATATCGCTGACCGTGCGCGTCGACGGGACGGCCTGGCAGCAGCGGCCGACCGCGCAGCAGCGCCGCTTGTCCTCGCAACGGGAGGCGTCCTTGCCCTGGGCGCAGCACTGGCAGGTCCGGGCAACCTGGTTGATCCACGTCTGCACGTCCCGCGACTGGAGCCGGTCGAGCCGCTTTGCCCCGAGGCCGGGGGCGATGTAGCGGCGGACGAACGTCTCGTAGGTGGCGTAGGTCAGTGGTGCCCGGTTGGGCTGGATGATCTCGTTCAGCCACCAGGTGAGGAAATTGCCGACCGTCGGGACGTTGGTCGCCACCGGTCCCTGTTTCGCCTGCTGGTGCAGCTTGATCCACTTGTCGTGGACGGCCTCGCGGGTCTTTCCGTAGACGTACTTGCGGGTGCGTCTGCCGTCCGGCTTGGTGACCCAGACGTACGCGGCGAAGCCGTTGCGGTAGGGGAAGATGGAGCCTTCGCCGTTGGCTCGTGTGCGTCCGGGCATCAGGCGGCCTCCTGGCGTTCGACCTGTTCGCGGATGTAGTCGTCGACCCACTCCGGGAGGATGCGGCGGTACTTGCCGTCCTTGATAGAGCGCAGCTCGCCGGTGGCGATCTTCATCTTGACCTTGGAGATGCCGAAGCCGAGAAGGACGGCGACCTCGGCAGGGGAGTACCAGCGGGGGCGGAGGTCGTGGGTCATGCGGCGGCTTCGGTGAGCCAGGCTTCGTGGGCGAGTTCTTCCCGGCCGATGCGTCTGCTCTCGCGTCGCTGACTTGCGGCGGTGTTGGCGAGTAGGGCGTCACCTTCGATAAGCCAGCCGGACCCGCTGTAGGTGAGGGTGCTGACGGTGATCGTGTCTGGCGGGTCGTCGTCCTCTTCGCGCCGGTAGGTGGCGCGGGTGTCGCGGAGCAGGCCGAAGGTGACGGAGTAGCGGCGGGCCTTGGTGAGGAAGTGGCCGCCGAAGCCGAGCATGTGCGCCCAGCGGCGCAGCCCGGCGTAGGCGTTCGGTTCCGTGTCAAGGCTGCCTTGACGGTCGCCGGCCGTTATGGCGCCGCTGGCGGTGTCGGTGCCCACGGGCCGTCCGAGGTGCCAGCAGGCGTCGATGAGGCGGGCGAGATGGTCGCCTTCCGGATCGGCGTAGTCGTCGACGGTGGCAGGGGTGAGTCGGGTGGATTGATGGCCGGTGGCTTCGGTGGCCTTGGTGGCGTACTTGGCCAGGTAAGCGGCCACCTTGCCATCGGTCAACTCGCCGTTCGCAGCGTTGATCCGTCGCACGTCGACCTGCTCGCCCCAGGCCACCATCCAGCCCTGCGGCCGGTCGGGATGCGGAGGTGTGGTGACGACGATCTGCCGCGCGGCGGCATGGACTGCGGCGTCGAAGTCCTCGATGGTGATGGCGGCCGGCGGCGGAACGAGAGCCTTCGGGTCAGGGTCGACACCGTCGAGGCGCAGCAAGGCGTGGAAGTGCACGGCTGCCCTCCTCTGCATCTCGGCGACCTTGCCGTGCGACACCCGCACCGGCGGCATCCGGCGCACCTTGCCGGAGTTGGCGACGACCTGGACGTGGGGGATGCCGCGACGTCGGCACAGCGCGGCGAGGTGACGTTCGATGGCCTGCTTGGTGCGCCGAACCCTTCGCCGCCCGCTGATACCGCGGCGGCTCATCACTGGCCAGGGCCTTCTTCACGGTGTTGCGAGACATCCTCAACCGCCGTGCGATGGCCTGAATCGCCATGCCCTCCGACCGCCGCAGCCGCCGGATCTCCGCCCAGTCCTCCACGCTCAGCACCTCCCGATGCTTCAGGAGGTGGTCCCGATTCAGCCGGAACCAGGTGGTCAGTTTTCAGGCGGAGCCGACAGTCAAGGCGTGTCTCGTCCAGTTCGGATGCCTTTGCCTGGCGACGGGATCAATACAACGCCAAGTGTTGACCACACATTCGGCGCTCGCCGCTGATGAGGCCGTGAGGCCGTTAGCTACTGTGCTGGCATGGTAGGCATGTCAAGTGGGCGGACCGCCGTCAGGCACCGCGAGCTGAAGCACTGCCTAACCCACCCCGAGCATCAGTTCTTCTGGGCACCTGCGCTCGGCTCATGCCCGTATTGCACCCTGAGTGATGCAGAGCGTTCGCGGGGCTCGTCCGACGAGGCCGTTCCCTGTCCGTCCGGCTGTTGTCCGAGCGCATCGGCTACCCAGGCTGCTGGTTCGTGACGTACACGCCCTTGCCCTGCCGGCCATCAATGAACCCCTCGGCTTTCAAGATGAGCATGGCGGCGCGGATGACGGTGTTGCTCACCTCGTAGTGCTCGCACAGGGCGGCGAAGGACGGCAGCTTGTCGCCCGGCTTCAACTGGCCGGAGCTGATCTGCTCGCGGATATCACGCGCGACCTGTTGGTAGGCGGCTTCAGACATAGGTGGTGCTCCCAGCTTGGCGGCTGGTGCAAGCAGATCACACCCTGGGTGCGACTTACAACGCTATGTGCGTTGACTGTTGACCCTGCGCACATTGCGTCCTAAGTTGCTTCTGGGGCTACCCAGCTTGGCGGCCGGGGGTCCTGCCGTGGGTGCCCGCCTCCCGACGTGGGTGCCCACGGCCTTACCCGGCGTCGGCGGGAGGCGTGATGACCAGGCCGAACAAATCAGCCGCTGGCAATCGCTGGCGATCCACCGGCGATCAGGCTGGCGGTCGACCGCACGTGCCCTACGACGCGTACCTCTTGGCCGTAGCGCTGACTCTGGCTCGCCGGCACCGGCCCGTCTGGTCCTGGCGACACTGGCGGCGCATCTGCCGTTGCGGAGGTGATCTGCCATGCCGAAGCCGCCACCGCATCCCGATCAACCGCGGTCACTGGCCCAGCCAGGACGGCCCGCAGTGACCACTCACCACCCGATCAAGCCAGCCTGGACGTGCGGCGGCTGTGCGGGGGAGTGGCCATGCCAGACCCGGTGCCGAGAGCTACGAGCCGAGTACGACCGAGCCCCGGTGTCACTCGCTCTCTACCTGGCCGCCCAACTCGTCGACGCCGCCCAGGACCTGGCCCACGTTCCCGCCGGCCACCTGCACTACCGATTCCTCGGCTGGACCCGATGAGCATCCTGCGGCCGGGTGACGAGAAGTTCCACTACAGCGACGGCTCACACAAGTGGATCCCACCGGACCCGGACTACGACCAGGAGGTCTGGGACGAGCAGGTCCGCCAGCACAAGCACGGCCACCTCAGGAACGAGCGCCCGAAGGTCCGCATCCAACGCCTCGTCTGACGCCAGCAGTACAGCAGTGAAGTACAGCAACCGTGCCAGCCGAACCGGCCCGAGAAGGGCGCTAGCAGGCCGTCTGACCTCGCATCAAGCCTGGCTCGACCGGCTTGCCGAGAGTTCACACCGAAGAGGTCGCTGGTTCGGTACCAGCATCGCTCACTCTCAATTTGCGCAAGTTAGAGGCCGCTTCCCGGGTTTGGCGGTGTCACGTTCGCTGTGCCTGAGGGTTCATCTCTGTGAGCCTTGGCGATGGGATGGTGTGACCGATGGACGAGAATGAGTGGTTGGCCGCGCGCTTCGAGCAGCACCGACCCCGGCTGCGGGCGGTGGCTTATCGAATGCTCGGTTCGCTGGCTGACGCGGACGACGCTGTTCAGGATGCCTGGCTACGGCTGAGCCGGTTCGACGCGGATCAGATCGACAACCTCGGCGGATGGTTGACCACTGTCGTCGCCCGGGAGTGCCTGCACATGTTGCGCTCTCGCCGACGCCGCCGGGAGGATCCGTTCGCCACGCACCTGCCCGACCTGGTTGTCATTCCGGACGGGGACCTCGACCCCGAGCAGGAGGCGTTGCTGGCCGACTCGGTGAGCTTGGCCCTGCTCGTCGTGCTCGACCAGCTCACTCCTGCTGAGCGGTTGGCGTTCGTGCTGCACGACATGTTCGACCTGCCCTTCGAGGAGATCGCCGGCATCGCGGGCCGCACCCCGGCCGCGGCGCGACAACTCGCTAGCCGGGCACGGCGCCGGGTGCACGGTGCCGATATCCCTTCACCCGATCCGGATCTAGCGCGCCAGCGGCAGGTCGTCCGTGCCTTCTACGCGGCTGCGTGGACCGGTGACTTCGACGCCCTCGTGCAGGCTCTCGACCCCGACGTCGTCCTGCGCACCGACTTCGGCACCGCCAGGCCGGCGACCGTCGTTCACGGCGCGGCGGCCGTGGCCAAGCAGGCGCGTGCCCCACGCGGTGGCCAGCTGCGCCCCGGCCTGGTCAACGGCGCGATCGGAACGTTGATCACCCGCGACGGGCAGCCGTTTTCTGTCATGGCATTCACTGTCGCGGGCGACAAGATCGTCAGGATCGACGTTGTCCGCGACCCCGACCGCGTCCACCGCCTCGCGTCCGTCCTCCTGAACCAGGCGGAGCGACCAATGGGGTGAATGCCGAACCCCACTTCCACGAGCTGTGGGTCTGATGCCGCGTGACCGGGCGGCGCAGCATCAGGCCAGGGACTCGAGATATTTCTGGGTTTCCAGCTTCTTGAAGTACTGCGCCCAGCCCGCCGGCTGCGCGTTGAACCCAGGTTCGCGGGCGGTGTGGTCGGCACCGTGCTCGACCAGCAGGCGCGCGATCGACAGCTCACCCGCTGCCGCCGCATAGTGCAAGGCGCTGGCGCCGGCGGCGGTGACACCGTTGACGCCGAAGCCAAGTTCGATGAGCAGCCGGACCGTTGACCAGTTGCGCGCCTCGGCCATCCGCGTAACCAGGTCTGCACGCCGATCGCACAGCCCAGGGTCGGCGGACAGCATCGACCGCATCGTCGCTTCGTCGGCGGCCTCGGCGGCTTCTTCAAACTGCATTGTGTCCTCCTCGCGTGTTTGCACTCGTGCTTATGAGCCCAGACGACGAGCCGATGTGACAGGGCGAGGTACTCGAACGAAGCCAGACGCGAGGCTGTCGACAGCCACGGTGGCAGCACCACGCCTGATGAAAACGCCCGTCGGCGGCCGTGTACGGGCTGTCGGGGAGTGGACGTGGCTCGGTCGCGCCTGGTAGGCAGGCGGGCGTGCGAATCGTCTCCCTGCTGCCGGCGGCCACGGACATCGTGGCCATGCTTGGCCTGACCGGGCAACTGGTCGGCCGTACCCACGAGTGTGACTGGCCGCCGGGGGTTCTGGCCGACATCCCGGCGGTGACCGCGACGTCCCTGCCTGAGGCCCTGACGAGCCGGGAGATCTCGTCGGCGATAGCCGGTGACGCGCACCGAGGATCGTCGTTGTACCAGCTCGACGTCGCCATGCTGGACGCTTTGAAGCCGGATCTGATTCTGACCCAGGATCTGTGCGACGTGTGTGCGGTCTCCTACCAGCGGGTCAACGACGCGGTTGGTCTGATCGATCTCGACACCAGGGTGATGTCCCTGGAGGCGAGGACCATCGACGGGATCCTGGACACGGTCGACGCCGTGGCCGCGCTGACCGGCACCGAAGGCAGGGCGGCGGAGATCCGAGCCGACGCCGAGCGTCGCCTCGCCGCGTTGCCGGGGCCGGTGCCTGGCGCGCCGACGGTGCTGTTCGTCGAGTGGCTTGACCCGTTGATGCCTGGCGGGCACTGGGTTCCGGAGCAGATCAACCATGCGGGTGGGCGGTCGCTGCTTCTCGGTCCGGGTGCGCACAGCACCCCGCACCGGTGGTCGATGGTCGCGGACCTGGCTCCCGAGGTGGTGGTGTTCGGGCCGTGCGGGTTCACGCCTGAGCGAACCTTCGACGAGCTGTCCGTGGCGACCGCGCAACCCGGCTGGGCGGACCTACCCGCGGTTCGTCAGGGGCAGGTGTGGGTGGTCGACGGGCCTGCCTACTTCAACCGCCCCGGCCCGAGGGTTGTCGACGGTGCGGAGATCCTCGCCGGCATCCTCGCCGGCCGCCCCGACTCCCGCGCTCGGCGGGTGCCCCTCGACGTCGGCTGACGCTGCCGCGCCCGAGTGGCGGAGGCGGATCTCCGATGCCGATCGCCCGTTGCCCCGGCATTCGCACCGCACCAAACCGCACCGATGGTCAGGCGTGTGCCCTCGCTGCACCGGCCAGGTCGACGATCCGGTCGCTCCAGCGGTCCAGCAGGGTCTGGTCGTGGGTGATGACCAGGACCCCGGCGCGCTGGGTCCGCTGGTAGTGAGGCTCAGTCGAGGATCGGCGGCGGCGCGCGGGCTTTGGAAGAGAGTGGCGACGCGGGTCCGCAGGGCGACCGGCACGGCGTACCGGACGGCGTCGACGAGCATCCCCGCCGCCGCGGTCGACGCCACGAGGCGTCGGAAGGTCGGAGGCATCCGGGTCACAGAGGGCTCCTGTGGTGTGGGGAGGAATCGTTGGTCGGGTGGGCGCAGCGCCGGAACCGTTGATCATCACGTTGACGCAGTTGCCACTCTTGGGCAATTACCACTTGCCTGCATCAGGTGGTTGATCAACCGCTGTTCACGTCGCGGTCTGGTGCCGAACACCCATCCGGAGCTGCACGTTTTCGCGCCTACGGCAGTGTGGGCGCGATTCCTGCCACCGCGATCCCGGAGCGCTTCGTGTCCCTGCACCGACGTCGTCGACGAAGCGCGGTGACCGTCCTCCCACTGGCGGTGCTCGCCGTCACCGCGTCCGTCACGGCCCTGCCGCCCCCGGCGGTGGCACACCCGTCCGGCGACCCGCAGACCGTGTCCATCGCGCGCGACGACCAGCGGCCGGAGGTCGTACGGGTGCGGTGGCGTGTCGGCGGCCCCGACGACCTGACGCTGCTCGGCGTCTCGCTCGGCCTGCTACCGCCCGACCGCGTCCTGCTCGACGGTGCCGTCGACTACCGCACGACCGATCCCGCGGTGATCGCATCGTCCGAGCGGTTCTCCGCGTACCTGCTCCAGCGGATCACGGTGGTCGACGGCGGGCGCCGATGCCTCGGCGTGGTCGCCGAGTCGAAGGCGCTGGCGAGGGCCGGCGCCACCGTCGACTACACCTGCCCCGGGCCGGTCGACACGGTCACCGTCGCGGTGCGGACGCTCACCGACCTCAACCCCGCGTACCGTGCGACGGCCACCGGCCCCGCCGGACAACGCGCGGAGTACGGCTCGAGTGAGGACTCCCACGACTGGGCCCTCGACGGCGCGCCGGCCGTGGTCGGCACCAACCGCGGCCACGGTGCCGTCCTCCGGCTCGCCGCCCTCGTCGGCGCAGCCGTGCTGGTCGCCGTTGGCGCGCTGCTGCTGACGCGGCGACTGCGGCGACGGCGGGCCCCGGCATGACCGCTACCACCGCCCCGTGGCGCGTCCGTCGGCCACCGCTGCCGGGCCCCATCCGTCGGTGGTGACGGTCACCGGTGACCGGCTAGGGTTCCGGAATGTTCCGCGCCGTCGTGTTGATCGCTGCTGTGGTGCTCGCCGCGGATCAGCTCACCAAGTACTGGGCCGAGTCCACGCTCTCCGGCGGGCAGACCATCTCCATCCTCGGTGACCTGCTGCAACTGCGACTCGTGTACAACCCGGGCGCCGCCTTCTCGATCGGCTCCGCGTACACCTGGATTTTCGCGGTGTTCGCGGCGGCGGCGGTGGTCGCGGTGACGGTAGTGGCGCGGCGGGTCACCTCGCGCGCCTGGGCGGCGGCGTTGGGCCTGGTGCTCGGCGGCGCGACGACGCACCTGCTGGACCGCCTCTTCCGGGAGCCGGGGTTCGCTCGCGGGCACGTGGTGGACTTCATCGACTACGCCGGGTTCTTCGTCGGCAACGTCGCCGACATCGCCCTCGTGGTCGGCGTGGGCATCATCATGGTGCTCAACGTGCGCGGCATTCCGCTGCACACGGCGGCCACCCCCGACGAGACCCGCAGCGACGAGCAGGTGTCGTCGTCAGGCTCCTGAACCGCCCGCCGGGCCGTCTGGGACGACTTCGTCGTCGGGGCTGACCAGGACGATCTCCAGCCGGCGCGGGCCGTGCACTCCCTCGACGCGGTTGAGCTCGATGTCGCTGGTCGCGGACGGGCCGGAGATCCAGGTCTGCGGCGCGCGCGGGTCCAGTCGGCTCAGTGCCTCCGGCAGCAGTCCGACGACCTGGTCGGTGCGGACGACGCAGATGTGCCGGTCGGGCACCAGGGTGAGCGCGCGTCGCCCCTGTGCCGGGCCGGCGTCGAGGATGATGGTGCCGGTGTCGGCGACCGCGACGGCGCAGCCGGTCAGGACCGCGTCCAGGTCGTCGAGCGCGGCCGGCGACAGCGGGGGCGCGTCGCGGTGCAGCTGCCCGCCGTAGCCGGCCAGCCAGTGGGCGGGGACGTCGGTGGGGACGGCGAGCCGGTCGACCTCGCTGAGCAGCCGGGGCAGGGCGTCGATGCCGTGGTGGACGACCGCCCGGTAGTCCTCCAGGCGGTCGACCAGGGTCTCGATCAGGTCGGGGCGGTCGTCGGCCCGGCGATAGCGGCGGGGCACCTCCACCGGCGGCGGACTGTCGGCCAGCGCCGTCCGCAGCCGCGCCAGGATCTCGTCACGTGCGCTCACTGCTTTCCCCACCATTCCCGGAAGGTCTGCGGCGCGGGCAGCGGCAGGTCTCGCGACCGGGTCCACGCCGAGGCCGGCCAGGGCAGTCGCCGCAGCGTCCGAGCGCCGGTGCGCCGCTCACGGTACGCCCCGAGTGGCCCCGCGCCGGCCCGGGCCAGGCGCAGGGCGACGGCCCAGCGTCGGGGGCTGCGCATCACCCAGGACAGGACGCGCATGGCGGCCCGTTCGGCCGGCGGGTGCGGAGCCTGCTGGCGGAGGTGCACCAGGATCTCCGGAATGTTGATCTTCACGGGACACACGTCGTAGCAGGCGCCGCAGAGTGTCGACGCGTACGGCAGCGAGGCGTTGTCGGCCACGCCGGTCAGCTGCGGCGACAGGATCGCCCCGATCGGCCCCGGATACACCGAGCCGTACGCGTGCCCGCCGGCCCGCTCGTACACCGGGCAGACGTTGAGGCACGCGGAGCAGCGGATGCAGGACAGCGCCGGCCGCCCGACCGGGTCGGCGAGCACCGCGGACCGGCCATTGTCGACGAGGACGACGTGCACGTCCTGCGGGCCGTCGCCGGGGGTGACGCCGGTCCACATCGAGGTGTACGGGTTCATCCGCTCGCCGGTCGAGGAACGCGGCAGCAACTGCAGGAAGACCTCCAGGTCGGTGAAGGTCGGCAGCAGCTTCTCGACGCCGACGACGCTGATCAGCGTCTCCGGGAGGGTGAGGCACATGCGGCCGTTGCCCTCGGACTCCACCACCACCAGCGTGCCGGTGTCGGCGACGGCGAAGTTGGCGCCGGAGACGGCCACCCGGGCCGAGAGGAAACGGCGTCGCAGGTGGGCGCGGGCCGCCTCGGCCAGCGCGGCGGGTTCGTCGCTCAGGTCGGCCGGCGCGTCGGCCATGCGACGCTGGAAGATCTCCCGGATCTGGGCCCGGTTGTAGTGGATCGCCGGCACCAGGATGTGCGAGGGAGTGTCCTCGCCGAGCTGCACGATCAGTTCCGCGAGGTCGGTCTCGTACGCGGCGATGCCGGCGGCCTCCAGCGCCTCGTTGAGCTCGATCTCCTGGGTCGCCATCGACTTGACCTTCACGACCTCGTCGGCCCCGGCGGCCCGGGTCAACGCGACCACGATCCGGCAGGCCTCGGCCGCGTCGCGGGCCCAGTGCACGGTGGCGCCGGCAGCGGTGGCGGACGCCTCGAACTGCTCCAGCAGCTCCGGCAACCGGCGTTGGACGTCCGCCTTGATCGCCGAGCCGGCGTCCCGCAGGGCCTCCCAGTCGGGTACCTCGTCGACGACCCGGGCTCGCTTGGCCCGGATGGTGCGGGTGGCCCGGTGCAGGTTGGCCCGGAGTTGCGTGTCGGCGACGGCCGGCTTGGCGGCGGTGGGAAACGGCAGTGGCGTGCGGATCCGCCCGCTCCCGGTGGCGGGTGCGACCGGTTGGCTCATGAGGTGGCTCCCGTCTCGGCGAGAATCTCGGCGTAGTGCACGGCCCGTACGCCGGAGCGGTGGCGGTCGAGGCCGCCGCCGATGTGCGCCAGGCAGGAGTTGTCGGCCGCGGCGAGCACCCGGGCGCCGGTGTCGCGGACCCGGGCGCACTTGTCGGTGAGCATCGCGGTGGAGACGTCCGGGTTCTTCAGGGCGAACGTGCCGCCGAAACCGCAGCACTCCTCGGCGTCGCCCAGCTCGACCAGCTTGATCCCGCGCACCTGGCGCAGCAGGGTCAGCGGCCGGTCACCGAGGCGCAGCATCCGCAGGCCGTGGCAGGTGGGGTGGTAGGTGACCGTCTCCGGGAACTCGGCGCCCACGTCGGTGACGCCGAGCACGTCGACAAGCAACTCGGACAGCTCGTACGTGCGGGCGGCCACCGAGGTGGCGGGTGGGTGCAGGTGCGGGTACTGGTCGCGGATCATCGCGGTGCACGACCCGGACGGCGCGACGATGGCGTCGTAGGAGTCGAAGACGTCGACGTAGTTGCGCACCATCGGCAGGGCTTCGGCCCGGTAACCCGTGTTGGCGTGCATCTGCCCGCAACAGGTCTGGTCGGCGGGGAAGTCGACGGTGTGGCCGAGTCGCCGCAGGATGCGGGTGACCGCGATGCCGGTGGCCGGGAACGCGAGGTCGTTGACGCAGGTGATGAAGAGGGCGATCCGCATGGCGGCTCCTCGGGTGTGTGGGGGTGGGTCACGCCGAGTCGCGCGGTGTTCCGGGGGCGGCGGGGAGCCGGTCGAAGGCGGGAAGGTGGCGTTCCCGAGCGGCGCTGAGGTGGGCGCACATCGCCTCGGTGGCGGCGGCCGGGTCGCCGGCGACGATGGCGGCGGCGATGCGCTGGTGCTCGGTGTTGGTGTCCGGCGCGCCGGCGACCGGAAAATACAGCCGGTGCAGGTGCAGGTGGGAGTGCAGCCGGGTGATGGTGTCCCGCAGCAGGGGGCTGCCGGAGGCCTCCGCGATCAGGTCGTGGAACTTCGCGTCCAGCGCGGTGAAGGCGGCGTGTCGGCGATATCCGTCGCCGGCCTCCACGTCGATGCTCGCCGCCGCCTCGACGCTGATCCGTTGGCGGGTCTCGGCGGAGGCGTGCGTGGCGGCCCGCCCGGCGGTGGCGCCCTCCAACAGTTGGCGGACGTCGAACAGGTCGTCGAACTCGGCCCGGCTCAGCAGCGGCGTGGTGGTGTAGCCGGAGAGCGGGCGTTTCCGGACCAGGCCGTCGGCCTCCAGTCGGGCGAGGGCCTCGCGGACCGGGGTGGGGGAGACATCCAACTCCCGGGCGAGCGCGTCGATGTTGACCCGCTCGCCGGGGGGAAGGATGTGGTCCATGACAAGCGTCTTTATCGACTCGTAGACGTCCTCGGTGAGGGTGAGCCGACGGGCGGGACGGAGTCGACCCTCGCGAGGTTCCTGCTGGGCCATCTCGTCTCCTCAGCAACCCCTTGACTGTGCCGGTGTGAGCGAGTACACACTAGCAAAGCAACATCCTATAGGAAATAGGTTCCCCCGCCACCGTCTCGCCACCACCACCCCCGAGGAGACGAACATGTCGCGCAGAATGCTGTCCCGAATTGGCTCGGGCCTCACCGTCGTGGCCCTCGCCACGACCACTGTGGCCTGCACGAAGAAGAGCGACACCACCGACGCCGAAGCCGGTGGCCGGGAACCGGCGCAGGTCAAGGTCGCGCTCGTGCCCGGCGGCTCGCACCCGTACTTCCAGCCCTGGAAGGACGCCGGAGCCAAGGCCAAGACCGAGCTCGCGCTCGGCGACGTCACCTTCAACGAGACCGCCGGCTGGGACCAGACCAAGCAGAACGACGTGCTCAAGTCCCTGGCCGCGCAGGGCTACAACGCCTTCGGGGTCTTCGGCGTCTCGCCGGACAACATCAACTCCACCTTCGAGGACCTCAAGCGGCAGGGCTTCCCCGTCGGCTCCCTCGCGTCCTGCCCGGCCGGGGCCAACAAGGCCGACTTCTGCCTTTCCACGGACGTGGAGGTCGCCGCGTACAAGGGTGCCAAGGCCGCCATCGACGCGATGGGTGGTCAGGGCAACCTGGTGCACCTGACCGGAAACAAGGTCGACTCCAACACCCAGCGCCGGATCGCGGGCGTGGAGAAGGCGGTCGCCGAGACCGGCGGCAAGGTGACCCTGATCCAGAGCGTCACCGACATCGACAAGGATCTGCAGAGCGCGCAGAAGGCCGTGGCCGACCTCCTCGCCGCGAAGGGCCGTCAGATCCAGGCGATCGTGAACACCGCCTACAACCCGGCGGTCGCCTCGGCCGAGGGGGTCCGCCAGTCGAAGCTGCCCATCAAGGTCATCGCCATCGACGACGACCCGGCGGTCCTCGACGGGCTGCGCGGCGGTTCGGTGGCCGCCACCATCCTGCAGAACCCGGTCGGTCAGGCCCAGGTCGGCTCATACGCCCTGATGAAGCTCAGCGGCGGCTGCACCATGGCCGAACCCGGGGTGACCATCGACTCGGGCTCGTTCGTGGTGACCAAGGACAACCTGGACGGTTACGAGGCCGACCGCACCGCCACCACCGAGGCACTGCGGAAGAAGTTCGACGGCGACCTGCTCCAGTGCAGCTGATGTCGACAATCACCAAGGCCGAGGCGTACCTCGTCGACATTCCCGTCGAGACCGTCCGCACCGACGCGGTACAGGCGTTCCTCAAGCAGGAGACGCTCTTCGTCGAGGTGCGCACGGCCGACGGCGGACACGGCACGGGGTACGCGTACACGATCGGGACCGGCGGCACGGCGGTGCTCGCGCTGCTGCGCGACTACCTGCTGCCGCACCTGGTCGGCCGCGACGCCGCCCGGGTGGAGGCGATCTGGCGTGACCTGCACGCCGCCACCCGCGCCACCGCGGTCGGGGCCATCACCTCGTTGGCGCTCGCCGCGATCGACACCGCGCTGTGGGACCTGCGCGCCCGCGCCGCCGGCCTGCCGCTGTGGGTGCTCGCCGGGGGCGCCAAGGACCGGATCCCGCTGTACGACACCGAGGGCGGCTGGCTGCACCTCACCGAGGACGAGCTGGTCGCCGGGGCGAAGGCGTCCCAGGCGGCCGGCTGGCCCGGCGTCAAGCTGAAGGTCGGCAAGCCCAACCCCGCCGAGGACGCCGCCCGGATCGGCGCGGTCCGGGCGGCGCTCGGCGACGACTTCGACGTGATGGTCGACGCCAACCAGTCGCTGACCGCCGCCGAGGCGATCCGCCGGGCCCGGTTGCTCGAACCGCACCAGCTCGCCTGGTTCGAGGAGCCGCTGCCCGCCGACGACGTCGCCGGGCACGAGCTGCTGGCCCGGGCGACAAGCATCCCGGTCGCGGTGGGGGAGTCGATGTACTCGATCGGCCAGTTCGCCGAGTACCTACGCCGGCAGGCGGCCGGCGTCGTCCAGGTCGACGTCGCGCGCATCGGCGGCATCACCCCGTGGCTCAAGGTGGCGCACCTGGCCGAGGCATGCAACGTGGTGGTCTGCCCGCACTTCCTGATGGAACTGCACGTGAGCCTCTGCGCGGCCGTGCCGAACAGCCGCTACGTCGAGCACATCCCGCAACTGCGCGCGATCACCCGGACCGAGATCGCGATCGTCGACGGCCACGCGCTCGCCCCCGGCGAGCCGGGCCTCGGCATCGACTGGGACCGCGACGCGATCGAGGACAGGAGGGTGGCGTGAGGACGGAAACAGCGCCGGAGGCGCCGGCGGTGCCTCCGGCCGCGGAGCCCAGGCCGCCGGCCCGGGCCCTGCCGGTCTGGGCGAACCCCCGGCTCGGCCTGCTCATCGTCATCGCCGTGCTGGTAGTCCTCTTCTCGTCGCTCACCCCCGCGTTCCTCGACCCCCGGCTCACCCTGGCACCGCTGCAGGCCGACATCAGCGTGTACGTCGTGGTCGGTCTCGCCCAGCTCGCCGTGCTCTCGCTCGGGCACATGAACATGGCCGTTGGTCGGATGGCCGCGCTGTCCACCTTCGCGATGGGCCTGGCCTACGACCGGCTCGGCGTACCGCTGCTGGTCGGGCTGCTCGTGGGTCTCGCCGTCGGGGCGGGCATCGGCGCGCTCGCCGGCCTGCTCATCGCCAAGACCGGCGTGAACTCCTTCGTGGTCACCCTGGCGCTCGACTTCGGGTTGCTGGGCCTGGTCACGATCCTCTACACCTGGGCGACCGGCGGGGTGTCGTTCGCGGTGCAGCCGAGCGGGCTGTCCGCCCTGCGCTTCGACACCTTCGCCGACTACTGCATGGGCGAGGTCTGCGGACCCCGGATCCCGCTGGTCGTGCCGATCGCGGTGGTCGCGGCGCTCGGCGTCGGGCTGCTGTTCCGGCACGCCCGGCTGGGCCGGGAGATCCTGATGACCGGCTCCAACACGGTCGCCGCCGAGCTGTCCGGCATTCCCACGCACCGCCGGGTCGTCGCCGCGCACGCGTTGAGCGGACTGCTCGCCGCGCTGGCCGGGTTCCTGCTCGCCGCCAACAACGGCGCCTTCTCCGCCACCATCGGTGAGTCGTTCCTGCTGCCGTCGTTCCTGGCCCCGGTGCTCGGTGGGACGCTGCTCGCCGGTGGTGCGGTAAGCGTCCTCGGCACCGCGCTCGGCGCGACCCTCACCCAGGTCATCTACAAGGGCCTCAACCTGCTCCAGTTCTCCCTGGAGGAGCTGAAGCTCTACATCGGGCTCGTGCTGCTCGCGGCGCTGTCGCTGGACCGGCTGCGGGCCGTGCTCGCCGAGCGAAGGGCGGTGTCACCCTCATGAGGAGCGTGATCCGGACCAACGAGTTCACCCTCGCGGTGATCGCGGCGCTCGGGTTCGCGGCGCTCGCGGTCGCCACCGACTTCAACCTGCTCACCGCCGGCACCCTGGACGCCTTCCTGCGCTTCCTCGCCCTGCCGATCGTCATCGGCCTGGCCCAGATGGTGGTGCTCGCCGTCGGTCAGATGAACCTCTCGGTGGGCGTGCTCACCGGGTTCTGCGCGGTGACCTCCGGCTGGCTGATGATCGACGCCGGGCTGCCCGCCCCGGTCGCGGTGCTCGCCGCGCTGGCCCTCGGCGCCGTCGTCGGGCTGGTCAACGGCCTGTTGGTGATCTTCACCCGGATCAACGGGTTCATCGTCACCCTCGCCACCATGACCATCCTCGAAGGGCTGCGGTACGGGGTGAACGGCACCGGCACCTACCAGGGCTACTCGCCCGGCCTGCGCGAGTTCGGGCAGGCGTCCCTGGCCGGCGTACCGGTGGTCTTCCTGCTGGCGGTCGCGATCGCCGTCGCCGTGGCCCTCTTCTTCCGGCGTACCGTGCCCGGACGGCACCTGCTCGCCTCCGGCGGCAACCCGTTCGCGGCCCGGCTGTCGGGCATCTCCAACGACCGGGCGCTGGTGCTGGCCCACACCCTGTCCGGGCTGCTGGCCGGCTTCGCCGCGGTGATCGTGGTGGCCGCCTTCGGCTCGGTGAACGCCTCGATCGGCGACGACCTGCTGCTGCCCAGCTTCGCCGCGCCGATCATCGGCGGGGTGGCCCTGGCCGGCGGCATGGTCAGCGTGACCGGCACGGTGCTCGCCGCATTCCTGGTCCGGCTGGTCGACGTGAGCCAGTCGCAGTTCGACATCAACCGGCGGTGGGTGGACCTCATCATCGGCGCGGTCGTCCTCGGCGCGGTGCTGCTCGGGCAGTTCCGCGACAAGCTCTCCGGAGGTCCACGATGAGCGTCGTGCTGTCCGCGGAGAAACTGGTCAAGACGTTCCCGGGGGTACGCGCCCTGGACGAGGCGACGCTGACCCTGACCGCCGGCAGCGTGCACGCGCTGCTCGGCGAGAACGGCGCCGGCAAGAGCACCCTGATCAAGATCCTGACCGGGGTGTACCGGCCGGACGGTGGGCTCCTGCGGCTGCCCGGGCCCGACGGCGAGCTGCGCACGGTGCAGCTCGGCAACCCGCAGGACGCCCAACGGGCCGGCATCGGTGTCGTGCACCAGGAGCGGAACCTGATCCCGGCGTTCAGCGTCGCCGAGAACATCTGCCTGCAACACCTGCCCCGCCGCGCCGGCCTGCTCGACCGGGCGGCGCTGCGTACCGAGGCCCGCCGTTGCCTCGACCTGCTCGACCTCGACCTGGACCCCGACCTGCCGGTGTCGCGGCTGTCGGTGGCCCAACTGCAACTGGTGGAGATCGCCAAGGCGCTGTCGGCCGACTCGACAGTACTGCTGCTCGACGAACCGACCGCGTCGCTGACCAACGACGAGGCCGACCGGCTCTACGGCATCGTGCGTCGGCTGTCCGAGCGGGGCCACGCCACCGTGCTGGTCAGCCACAAACTGGAGGAGGTCTTCGCGGTCGCCGACACGGTGACCGTGCTGCGCGACGGGCGCAGCGTCGCCGAGGCGGAACCCCTCGCCGACCACAGCCGCGAGGAAATCGTCGACCTGATGGTCGGCCGGGCGTACCAGCAGGTGCGCCTCGCCGCCCGGACCGTCGCGGCGGACGTCGAACCGGCGCTGGCCCTCGACCACGTCGCCACCACCGCCGGCCACCACGACGTCAGCCTCGCCGTCCGCCCCGGTGAGATCGTCGGCCTGTACGGGCTGGTCGGCGCGGGCCGCAGCGAGTTGGCCAAGGCACTGCTCGGCCTCGACCGGATCACCGCCGGTGAGGTGCGGGTGCACGGGCGTCCGGCCCGGATCCGGGACGTGGGCGACGCCCTGCACCGGTACCGGATCGGCTACGTCACCGAGAACCGCAAGGAGGAGGGCCTCTTCCTCGACCAGACCGTGGCCCGCAACACGGCGGTGACGGTGTGGCGCAAGCTGGCCCGGCTCGGGCTGGTCCGGGACCGGGCGGAGCGGTCCCTGGTCGACGAGTACGCCGATCGGCTGGGCATCCGACTCGCCTCGCCCGACCAGCACGCCGGTCAGCTCTCCGGCGGCAACCAGCAGAAGGTCAGCCTGGCCAAGTGGCTGGCGGCCGACTGCGACGTGCTCATCATCGACGAGCCCACCGTCGGCATCGACGTGCGCACCAAGGCGGCCTTCCACGAGTTGATCGCCGGCCTGGCCGCGCGGGGAATGGCCATCCTGCTGATCTCGTCGGACCTGCCGGAGATGGTCACCCTCGCCGACCGGATCGCGGTGATGCGGGAGTTCGCCATCGTTGGTGAACTGGACAACGACCACGACTACGACCGGATGAGTCAGTCGGTGATCCGGTTCATCCACGACGGGCAGGGGGTCGTCGCGTGAAGGCCACCGAACTGGTGACCCTGGGGCGTACCGACGTGGCGGTGACCCGGCTCGGGCTGGGGCTCGCCCCGATCGGTGGGATGTTCGACGCCGTCGGTGACGAGGTCGCCCACGCCACCGTCGAGGCGGCCTGGGGCCTCGGACTCCGCTACTTCGACACCGCCCCGCTCTACGGCTGTGGCCTCTCCGAGCGGCGCGCCGGGGCGGTCCTCGCCGGCAAGCCGCGCGACGCGTTCACCCTCTCCACCAAGGTCGGTCGGCTGCTCGTCCCCGACGGTGCGGACCGGCAGGAGTTCTGGGCCGAGCCGACCGACCTCGCGCCGCGGTTCGACTTCTCCGCCGCCGGGGTACGCCGCTCGCACGCGGAGAGCCTGGCCCGGTTGGGGCTGGACCGGATCGACATCGCGCACATCCACGACCCGGACGACCACCTCGCCGAGGCGGTCGCCGGGGCGTACCCGGCGTTGGCGCAACTGCGCGAGGCCGGCGAGATCGGCGCTGTCAGCGCCGGAATGAACCAGGCCCCGGCGCTGGTCGAGCTGGCCCACGCCGGCGACTTCGACTGCTTCATGCTCGCCGGCCGGTACACGCTGCTCGACCAGTCCGGTCTCGACGAACTGTTGCCGCTGTGCCAGGCGAAGGGGATCGCGGTGATCGCCGCCGGGGTCTACAACTCGGGCCTGCTGGCCGACCCGACACCGGGCGCCCACTACGACTACGCCCCGGCCGACCGGGGGCTGCTCGACCGGGCCACCGCGATCCGGTCGGTGTGCGAGCGGCACGGCGTACCGCTGCGGGCCGCGGCGATCCAGTTTCCGCTCGGGCACCCGGCGGTCACCAGCGTGGTGGTCGGCGCCCGGGACCCGGAGCAGGTCGCCGACAACGTGGCGATGTTCGAGTGGGAGGTGCCCGGCGCGCTGTGGGCCGATCTCAAGGCCGAGGGTCTGCTGCCGAGCGAGGTGCCGACGCCGTGATCATCGACGCGCACCACCACCTGTGGACCGCCGACTACCCCTGGCTCGCCGCACCGGGCCTGGAGACGATCCGGCGCGACTACACCACCACCGACCTCGTACCCCGGCTCGACGCGGCCGGGGTGACGGCGACCGTGCTGGTCGAGGCGGGCCGCTGCGACGCCGGGGAGACCGCCGAGTTTCTGGCCCACGCCTCCACCACGCCCCGGATCGCCGGCGTGGTCGGCTGGGCGTCGCTCACCGACCCGGCCATCGCCGCCACCCTGGCCGACTACCGCGACCTGCCCGGCGCGACCAAGCTGGTCGGGCTCCGCGACCAGGTGCAGGGCGTCACCGACCCCGGGCACCTGGCCCGCCCCGACGTGCGGGCCGCCCTCGCGGCGATCGGGGCCGCCGGCCTCACCTTCGACCTGGTCGTCCACGTCGGACAGCTGACCAGCTGCGCCGAGGCCGCGCGGGCCACGCCGGGCACCACCTTCGTCCTCGACCACCTGGGCAAGCCGAGGATCGCCGCCGCCGGCCTCGCCGAGTGGCGCACGGCGGTACGCGACCTGGCCGGCTGCGACAACGTCGTCGCGAAGCTCTCCGGCCTGCTCACCGAGGCCGGCCCCGGGTGGCGGGTGGCCGACATCCGGCCGTACGTCGACACCGCGCTGGAGCTGTTCGGCCCGCACCGGCTGATGGCCGGTTCGGACTGGCCCGTCTGCGACCTCGTCGCCTCGTACGCCGAGGCGTGGACGGCGATCGACGCCAGCCTGGGGGAGCTGTCCGCCACCGAGCGGGCAGACGTCCTGGCCGGCACCGCAATTCGTACCTATGCACTGGAGGTTGGTTCGTGAGATTCATGCGCGTCGGGCCCGTGGGGCGGGAACGCCCCGTGCTGTACGTCGACGGGCGGCACTACGACCTCTCGTCGCTCACCGCCGACATCGACGGCGAGTTCCTCGCCGGCGACGGCGTCCGGCGGGTCCGCGAGGCCACCGACCTGCCCGAGATCGACGTCACCGGCCAGCGGGTCGGCGCACCGATCGCCCGGCCCGGGGTGGTGCTCTGCGTGGGGCAGAACTACGCCGCGCACGCCGCCGAGTCGGGTGCCGCGCCACCGACCGACCCGATCATCTTCTACAAGGCGCCCAACACCGTCGTCGGCCCGTACGACGAGGTCCTGATCCCGCGCGGCTCGACGAAGACCGACTGGGAGGTGGAGCTGGCGGTGGTGATCGGCCGACCGGCCCGCTACCTCGCCTCGCCGGCCGACGCCCTCGGGCACATCGCCGGGTACGTGCTGTCCAACGACGTCTCCGAGCGGGACTTCCAACTCGCCGTCTCCGGCGGCCAGTGGTCGAAGGGCAAGTCCTGCGAGACGTTCCAACCGCTCGGCCCGTGGCTGGTCACCGCCGACGAGATCGGCGACCCGCAGGCGCTGCGGCTGCGTTCCTGGGTCAACGGCGAACCCCGCCAGGACTCCGGCACCAAAGACATGATCTTCGACGTGGCGTACCTGGTCTGGCACCTGTCCCAGTACACGGTCCTGGACCCGGGCGACGTCATCAACACCGGCACCCCGCAGGGGGTGGCGCTCTCCGGCCGGTTCCCGTACCTGGCCGCCGGCGACGTGATGGAGGTCGAGATCGACGGCCTCGGCCGGCAGCGCAGCACCCTCCGGGACGCCTGATGGCGGTGATCACCTCCGTCGACACGTACGACGTCCGGTTCCCGACCTCGCGGGACCTCGACGGCTCCGACGCGATGAACCCCGACCCCGACTACTCGGCCGCGTACCTGGTGCTGAGCACCGACGACGGCCCGGACGGGCACGGATTCACCTTCACCATCGGGCGGGGCAACGACGTCTGCCGGGCGGCCATCGAGGCGCTGGTGCCGTACGTGGTCGGCCTCGACCCGGACACCGTGGACCTCGGTGCGTTCGCCCGCTCGCTCACGCAGGACTCGCAGCTGCGGTGGCTCGGCCCGGAGAAGGGCGTGATGCACCTGGCCGCCGCCGCGGTGATCAACGCGATGTGGGACCTGGTCGCCAAGAGAGCGGGCAAGCCGGTCTGGCGCTACCTGGCCGACCTCAGCCCCGAGCAGATCGTCGACCTGGTCGACTGGCGCTACCTCACCGACGCCCTCACCCCCGACGAGGCGCTGGAGATCCTGCGCGCCGCCGAGCCGGGCCGGGCCGACCGGATCGCCCGGCTGACCGAGCGGGGCTACCCCGCGTACACCACGTCACCCGGCTGGCTCGGCTACTCCGACGACAAGGTGGTCCGGCTGGCCCGGCAGGCCGTGGCCGACGGGTTCACCCAGATCAAGCTGAAGGTGGGCGTGGACGCCGCCGACGACGTGCGCCGCCTGAAGATCGCCCGCGAGGCGGTCGGTCCGCAGATCCGGATCGCGCTCGACGCCAACCAGCGCTGGGACGTCGCCGAGGCGGTCGACCGGATGCGGGAGCTGGCGCCGTACGACCCGTGGTGGATCGAGGAGCCGACCAGCCCCGACGACGTGCTCGCCCACGCGGCGATCCGGGCCGCCCTCGCCACCAGCGCACCCGACGGCGGGCCGATCCGGGTCGCCACCGGCGAGCACGTGGCGAACCGGGTCGTGTTCAAACAGCTGTTGCAGGCCGACGCCGTCGACGTCGTGCAGATCGACGCGTGCCGGGTCGGCGGCGTGAACGAGAACGTCGCCATCCTGCTGCTGGCCATGAAGTACGGGGTGCCGGTCTGTCCGCACGCCGGGGGAGTGGGCCTCTGCGAGCTGGTGCAGCACCTGTCGATGTTCGACTTCGTGGCGGTGTCCGGTTCGATGCGCGACCGGGTCGTCGAGTACGTCGACCACCTGCACGAGCACTTCCTCGATCCGGTGGTGATCAAGGACGGGCACTACGTGGTGCCCGGCGCCCCGGGGTTCTCCGCCGCGATGCGTCCGGAGAGCCTCGCCACGTACGCGTACCCCGACGGGCCGGCATGGGCCTGACGGCGGTGCGTCACTTCAGCGGACCACTCGGAAAGGGAGAGCAGTATGCGGTGTGACGGTCTGGTGGCGGTGGTGACCGGGGGTGGATCGGGGATCGGGCTTGCCTGCGTGCGGGCGTTCGCCAGCGCAGGCGCCCGGGTGGGTGTCCTGGACCTGGAGCTGTCCGGTCTGCCGGAGGATCCCGGCGTGCTCGGCGTGCGGGCGGACGTGGCCGACCGGTCCTCCCTCAGCGCGGCCGTCGCCTCGGTCGCGGAGGCGTTCGGCGGCATCGACATCCTGGTGAACAACGCCGGGATCTCGGCCGTGGGCACGGTGGAGGAGAACGACGACGAGCAGTGGAGCAGGGTACTCGACGTCAATGTCTCCGGCGTGGCCCGAACCAGCGCCGTCGCCCTGCCGTACCTGCGCCGGTCGTCGGCTGCGGCGATCGTCAACATCTCCTCGATCGCGGCGACCGTCGGGCTGCCCCGACGCGCCCTGTACTCGGCGTCGAAGGGTGCCGTGCACGCCCTCACCCTCGCCATGGCCGCCGATCTGGTGACGGAGGGTGTCCGGGTCAACTGTGTCGCCCCCGGCACCGTCGACACGCCCTGGGTGGCCCGCCTGCTCGCCGGTGCGGCCGACCCGACGGCGGAGAAGCGGCAGCTGGCGTCCCGGCAGCCGACCGGCCGCCTGGTGACCGCCGACGAGGTGGCCGCCGCCGTCGTCTACCTCGCGTCGCCCGCGACCGGGTCGGTGACCGGTTCGTCGCTGCCGGTGGACGGCGGTATGTCCGGCCTGCGCCTCCCCGCCCCGGTCCCGCCCGCGGTCGGTACTGCCGAACCGGGCGCGTGACATGATTGCGCCATGGGGAAACAGCAGGACGTCGGCGAGGCCGACAGTCACAGCGGGTCCGGCACCACCGCCCACCGTCCGATCGGTGGCAGCGCTGACGCTCGGCTCGCCCTCGCCCAGGACCCCACGACGCCACAAATGACCCTTATCGACCTGGCGTCCGACCCGTCGGTCCTGGTCCGCAAGGCGGTCGCCGCTCGGGCCGACGCTCCCGCGCAGGCCCTGCGACCGCTCACCCGGGACCATGATCGTCAGGTTCGGGAGGCCGTGGCGAGAAACCCCTCCACCTCGATCGCCAACCTCATGCGCCTGGTCAAGGACGCCGACCGGTGGGTCCGCTGGGCGGTCGCCGGCAACCCGTCCTGCGACGGGTCGATCCGCCAGGTCATGTCGGAGACCTCGGACAAGGAGCTTCGCGGTCTCCTCGCCGAGAGTCGGAAGCTGGAGCCGGAGCTGGCCGCCCGGCTGGTCGACGACGTCTCACCCGAGGTACGGGAACGACTCGCCACCCACACCCACGACCCCGACGTGATCACCGCCCTGTTGGCCGATCGCACCGCACGCGTACGCAAGGGGGTTGCCCGCAACCCGCGGACCACCGCCGAGCAGCGCAGCGCGCTCGCCGCGGACCCGGTGGTCGACGTCCGTGCCGCGCTGGTGCGGTCCGTCGAGCTGAGCGAGGCGGATCTGGCCGGCCTGGTCGACGACCGCGCGGTGCAGGTCCGGCTGGCGATGGCGACGTCCGAGTTCGTTCCGCCGCACATCCGGCAGACGCTCGCTCGCGATGCCGACGAGATGGTGGCCAGCGCGGCCCGGGACTACCGCCCCGGCGCCGGCAACGCCTCCGCCGTCCGGGCGCCCCGCATCGCGCACCGGCCCTCCGCCGCCGGCGCGAATCGATCGGGTGGCGGCACCACAAGGTAGGACCGCGCCGTGTCCCGGGCCGTGCGGAAACGGAACGTACAGCTCGGGCACTCAGCGCAGATGACACCGGCTGACACAGGGGCGATGGTCAGGCCCTGATGGTCAGGCGCCAACGGGCGATCAGGTCGGTCACCTGCGCGGCGTCCACCGCGCCCGCGTCGTGGTCCAACCATCCGACGATCTGGTTCCCCCGGTCGTCCAGGTTGAGGACCACGTCGAATCGGGTCGGCGCCGGGATGCCGACGTCCAGGATCAGCTCTGCTCGCGTGCCCTCGGCCAACTGCCACTCGCGCGGGCCGGGAGGTTGCAGGGCGAACATCATCTGGGCCACCGGGTGGTGCCTGCCGCTTCGGTCGACCCGCAGGCGCCGGAGAACATCGGGCAGGGGCGCGGTCCGATGCCGCAGGGCCCGACCGACGGCCTGCTGCGTGAGGTCGGTCAGAGCCGTCAGGCTCTCCGCGCCGGTCGCCAACGGCAACAGGACGGTGTTGAGGAACAGGCCGACGCAGCTGGCTTCCTCGGCGGTCGTCCGGGTGGAGATCGGCACCCCCACGCACACCTCGGCGCCGTCCTCGGCGAACAGGGACGCCCACGCGGCCAGCAGCACGGCGAACGGTGTCGCGCCGGCGTCCGTGGCCCGTTTCCGGACCGCGTTGACCTCGGCCGCGTCCAGCACGACCGGAACCCGGCGCAGCGTCGGCTGCGGAGCGCGCTGCCGACCCCAGGACATCGGCGGCCGGGCAGCCGAGGGCTTCAGGTGCTCCACCCAGTCGGAGAGATCACTCTCGGCTGCGGGCAACTGCCAGGGCTGGATCGTGTGCGGCGGCTCATCGCCGCGGTAGAGGGCGGCGAAATCCTCGAACAGCAACCCGAGCGACCAGCCGTCGCAGCTGGCGTGGTGCAGCCGGAACAGCATGCGGTGGTGCTGGTCGCCGAGCCGGACGAGGTCCACCACCGGTGTGGCGACCGCACCGAACTCGTAGCGCTCGGCCAGGCGCCGCCCGCGCAGCGCCGCGAGGTCGACCGACCCGGCATGGGTCACGTCGGGCAGTGCCGAGGGCACGTACTCCTGGGTGATGGTCCGCCCGACGAAGTCGTAGCGGGTGTGCAGGGCCGCGTGCCGGCGGGTGAGCGCACGGACCGCGGCCTCGGCCGCCGCCGGGTCGAACGCTCCGGTGATGTCGAGTTCGGCCAGCACCCAGTGCGACGGCCCGCTGTCCGCGAGCATCTCGTCGACGAAGATCTGCCGCTGCATCACACTCACCGGCTGTGGCCCGGCTGGCTCGACAGCCGCGCGGCGGGGCACCGGAGGGCTCTCCGCCACGATCTCGGCCAGATGCTCCAGCGACGTGGCGGCCAACAGCCGGTCGGTCGCCACGAGCACACCCAGCTCCCGGGCGATGCGCGCCGACACGCGCGCCGCGGCGAGGGAGTCCACACCGGCCGCCCGTAGATCCTCGACCTGCTCGTCGGCCAGTTCGAGCTCCGCCTGCCAGATCGCCGCGAGGCCGTCCGCCCGCTGCCCGACCGAGGGTGAGGCGAGGTCGACCAGCGCGGCGCGGTCCAGCTTCCCACTCGGCGTGGTGGGCAGCTCCGCCAGTCGAACGATCCGGTGCGGCACCAGATGACCAGGCAGTGTTTCGGCCATCCGCTCGCGGATCAGCCCGGTGTCGAGCCGGCCGGTGACGAAGCCGACGAGGCGGGTGCCCGCGCCGGCGCGCGCCACCACGGCCGCCTCCCGCACCTCCGGGAAGGCCAGCAGGGCGCGTTCGATCTCGGCCGGCTCCACCCGGATGCCGTTCACCTTCACCTGATCGTCGTTGCGGCCCAGGTAGTGCAACTGGCCGTCGTTCCACTGCACGACATCGCCGGTCGCGTACATGATGCCGGCCCCACCGGGCTCGGGCCGGAACCTCTTCGCGGTCAGCTCCGGCTGCCCGAGGTATCCGCCTGCCACCGCGATGCCGGCGACGTGCAGCTCACCCGGCTCACCTGCCGGCACCGGATCGCCCCCGGCGTCCAGCACGTGCAGCCGAACCCGGTCGATCGCGGTGCCGATCGGCGGTAGCAGCGGCCAACCCTCGGGATCGGCGGGCAGCGAATACCGGGTGCAGACGTGTGTCTCGGTGGGGCCATAGTGGTTGACGAGCCGGCATCCGGGGAGCTGGGCGAAGAGCCGCTTGATCCGGTCGTCGCAGCGCAGCTGCTCGCCCGCGGTGATCACCTCACGCAGCGGAGGTGCGCCGCCAGCCAGCTCCTCGGCGAACAGGGCCAGCGTCTGCAGCATGACGAACGGCAGGTAGAGCCGGGCGACCCGCTCCCGGGCCAACACCCTCCACAGCAGCACCGGGTCACGGCGTTCGTCGTCGGTGAGACAGAGCAGCACCCCGCCGGCCGCCAGGGTCGCGAAGATCTCCTGAAAGGAGACATCGAACGATATCGGGGCGAACTGTGCGGTGACCTCACCCGCGCCGACCACCGAGTCGCGGAGCTGCCACTCGACGAGATTGGCCAGGGCGCCGTGCGTCTGCATGACCCCCTTGGGCACCCCGGTCGATCCGGAGGTGAACATGACGTACCCGATGTCGCCCGCCGTGACCGCGGGAGTGACGTCGACCGTGCGGCCGTCGTCGGTCTCGTCGAGGGGGATGAGCACGCGCGAGCCCGCCAGCGCCTCGGCGCTGTCGCGGTGTCCGACCAGCACCGTGGCATCGGCCTGCCGCAGCATGTATTCCAGCCGCTGTCGCGGATAAGCGGCGTCGAGCGGCAGGTAGGCGCCGCCGGCCCGCAGGATGCCGAGGACGCCGACGACCAGATCGGGGGAGCGCCGCGGGCAGAGGCCTACCACGTCGCCGGGTCGCACTCCGTGGTCGCGCAATTGCGCGGCGAGCACACCCGAGCGGTGCCACAGCTGCCCATAGCTCATCGATTCGGTGTGCCCCCGAACGGCCGGCCGGTCCGGATTCTGCCGCACCTGAAGATGAACGAGGTCGACAACGTTCCGAACAGCGGCGTCGCTCATGTTTCCCTCCATGAATGCGGGCCGGCAGGTGTGCGGCGCGGAGCCCGCATTCGATGGTATCAGTCGAAATGAATACAGCCGGAGCAATTATTGGCTGCCGCACAGGACGGAGGTCGGTCGCCACCACCGCCCGGCGACGTCGATCGACATCACTGTCGGTGGTTTCCCAGCTCAGCCCTGGATCGCTCATGAAGATCGAAAGTTGTCGCACCGCGAGGGGGTGACAGTCAGCTCGGAGAGTGATATCAATGTGACCGGAGTCAGTCCGGCCGGTGAACAACGAGGTGGATCCGTCCCGAGCCTGAAGGACAAGACTGGCTGGTAGGTCTGGGTCATCGAAGGGGATGGCCGACATGGGGGGTGCTTCCTTCGAGGGGCGCGTCCTGTTACGGGGGAAAGGACTTCACTGGGTCATGCGACCGACCACCGCTGTGCGCGCCGCTCATTGATCTCGTCGATGTGGGTGCGCTCTCGTGACTGCTGGATGAAACCCCTGCGTGGTGCCGTGCGCAGCAGCACTGTTTCACCCGGAATTGTCCGATAGGGCTCACGATCGAGTCGGGCGACGATGCCCAAAAAATCCTGCCTTGTAATGCTGGCGAACGATTCTGCGCGAAATTGACTGTCGACACCAAGGGTGGCGCGCTCTCATCATTTGGAAACACCTTGGCGGGCCTCTCGCGATCCGCTTAGGGTTGCCGGCAGGCTCAGCGTGGACGTCTCAAGGCGAAGCGAATCGCGATCCGCGACAAACGCGGAAAGCCAAAGTCGTTATGTGTTCACAGGCCCATCGTCGGGGGAAAAGAATTGAAACTCGTCTTTGCTCCGTCTGGCAAGAGAATCATTCCGTACCCGCCGGTGGGGATTTCACTGCTGGCGTCGAGCCTGCGCCTGAACGGCCATGACGCCGAGGTCTTCGACCTCGAGATGCAGCTCGCCGACCGTCGCCGCAAAGGCGAGGACGTGCTGCTGTACGACGGCGCGCTGTCGACCGCCGACGTGCTCGCGCCGGAGCTCGCCGAGCCGGTCCGCGCCTACGGCGAGCAGCTCTGGCAGATCATCGGCGGATCCAGCGGCGGGCAGTCCCTCGGCATCTCGGTGATGGGTTTCGAGCAGAGCGCGTCGGCGTTGCTGCTGGCCCGGCTGGCCCTGGCCCATGACATGCCGGTCATGTTCGGTGGCCAGTTCTGGACGGAGCGGTCGGCCTCCGAGGTGATCCACGCGCTCGCCCCGTTCGGCTCGGTCACGGTGACCGTGGGCGACGGCTGGGAGTCGACGACCGCGTTCGTCGAACGGGCCACACCGGAGACGATCCCCAACAGCTACACCACCAACCCCACCCCGGGTGGCGCGATCGTCGCCGGCCCGCGGAAGGTGGCGAAGTCGCTGCCCCCACAGCCGGTCTACGACTGGGTGCCGTGGGAGCAGTACGAGGACTTCGGCATCGCGACGTACAAGAACCCGACGCGGGCGCGGCGTGCCCACCTGTACGTCTGGGACAAGCAGTGCAACTTCCGGTGCGCGTTCTGCCGGGTCGCGACCGGCAGCCGGGCGGTCCTGACCCCGCCCAAGGTGGCCATCGACTCGTTCGCCGACCTGGCCAAGGCCGAGGTCGACCAGCTCAACTTCATGACGAACGAGCTCAACCCGTCCCGCAAGTACCTGTTGCGTTTCCTGGACGAGCTCGAGGCCCGCGGCGGGGGTGGCGCCACCAACTGGTTCACCTACATCCGTGCGGATCGGCTCGAGGCCGCGGATTTCGGGCGCATCCGCCAGAACGGCGGGCGTCTCGCGCGGTACGGCGTCGAGTCCGGCTCGCAGCGGCTGCTCGACCTGATGCGCAAGGACTACGACGTACCGACGATGTCGACCACGCTGCGGTACGCCGCGGCCGAGGACGTCTGGAACCACGTCAACTTCCTGGTCGGTTTCCCCGGCGAGATCGCCGACGACATCGAGCGGACCATCGACTTCCTGGCGGCGAACGTCGACACGATCCACTCGGTCCGGATCAACCCGTTCTACCTGCCTCCGGACACACCGATCGCGCGCGCTCCCGAGGAGTTCGGCATCCAGCTGACCACCTTCGACTCCGGGTGGTGGCAGTACCAGAACTCGGACGGCTCGCTGCCGGACGCCGACCTGGTGGTGGAGCGGGTCGAGCGGCTCTCGCGGGCCTGTAGCGACCTCGGCATCGGCTTCGCCGGCACCGACCCGTTCTTCCTGCTCGACACCATCAGCCGGTACGACGCTGTGCCGGACGCCGTCAAGTTTCTCAAGGACGCCTACCCGCTGTTCTGGGTGCCGGCCCCGACTGACACGTACAAGGCGCTGATCGGCGGCTACGAGGTCAAGTCGGAATGGAAGGAAATCGCTTTGAAGCGTCAGCGCAACTACTCGTTGTCGATCTGCACGGACTGAGGGACTCGACATGTACATTGCGGCGAAGGACCTGCGTCGGCGTGTTCAGGAGGACAACGCCCGGATCGTGCTCGACGAGGCGGTGGGCGACGCGATCGAGGCGGCCTACCAGGGCATCGGCTGGGATCGACTCTCCGAGGCCGGTTTCGACAAGCGCGGCGACTACTGCTTCATCTACAGCTATCCACCGGTGCGGGTGCTGGAGGAGCTGCCGCACGACGCGATGTTCGCCCGGTCGGAGTTGGAACCCCCGGCCGACGTGCTGAACATGTACCTGCACATCCCGTACTGCAGTGGGATCTGCTCCTACTGCTACTTCGCCAAGGTCGTGGACAACGGGAACGCGCCGGTCGACAAGGACGACTACATCGAACTCCTGATCCGGGAGATCGACGCCAAGCTGGAGCGCTACAACCCGGACGCGACGATCGGTACGGTTCACTTCGGCGGCGGCACACCCTCGATCCTGGAGGAGCGGCAGATCAAGCGGATCATGAGCTATCTGCACTCCCTCAAGACCAAGGACAGCCTGGAAGTCACCTTCGAGTGCGCGCCCGAGACGATCCACGCGAACCTCGACAAGCTGACGATCCTGCGGGACAACGGCGTGAACCGGGTGAACCTGGGCGTGGAGAGCCTGGACGACCGCGTACTCAAGATCATGGCCCGTCGGCACGGCGCGGACATGACGCTGCGCAGCATCGAGAACATGCGCAGCGCGGGTTTCGACAACATCAACGTCGACCTGATCTACGCGCTTCCCGGGCAGTCGCTCGCCTCCTGGGTCGAGACGATGAAACAGATCATCGCCTGGCAGCTCGAGTCGGTGAGCGTCTATCGGCTGCGCCAGCACCCGATGAAGCGCATCTCGAAGCTCGAACAGGACCTCTACCCGTCCTACGAGGACGGCCTGCGGATGCAGCTCGCGCACGGCCTGATGATGGGCGACGCGGACTACGTCCGGGTGCAGAGCCACAAGTACGCCAAGGCGCGCGAGAAGATGCAGCAGCAGACCGAACTCAAGAGGGGCGTGGACCAGACGCAGCTGCTGAGCGCCGGCTGCGGCTCGTACGGCTTCCTCAACTCGACCTTCTACTGGAACACCAAGTCGTTGGGCGAGTGGGGCGCCCAGGTCCGCCAGGGTCTGCACCCGACCTGGATGGGTCAGACGCTGGGCCGCGACGAGCTGATGCGCAAGACCTTCGTGCTGGGCGTGCACACCAGCGCGGGCGTCTCCCGGGCCGGGTTCGCGGCCAAGTTCGGCATCGACCCGCTCGAGGTCTTCGGCGACACCATCCGGCACGCCGAGCAACACGGGCTGTTCGAGGTGACCGACACCGCCGTGCGCCCGACCGAGCTGGGCTACTTCTTCGGCGACGAGCTGAGCGTCGCCTTCTACTCGCCGTCGGTCAAGGAGCAGCTGGCCGCCGTGGGCATGAAGTACGGGATGTTCTTCGAACAGGACCGGTATGCGTGAGCCCGCCTCCGTGGTCCTGGACGCCATGGGTGTGCTCTACGAGTCGGCCGACGACGTCGCCGAGCTGCTGGTGCCCTACGTCCACGAGCACGGTTCCCCGCTGAGCACCGCCGACATCGAGGAGACCTACCGCAGGGCCAGCCTCGGCGAGCTGACCTCGGCCGGCTTCTGGGCGGCCACCGGCGTCGCCGGTTCCGCGGACGACGAGGACTACTGCGCCCGGCACACGCTGACCCCCGGGGTGCCCGAGTTCCTGAAGACCGCCGACGCCGCCGGGGTGCGGCTGGCGTGCCTGAGCAACGACGTGTCCCGCTGGTCCGAGCTGCTGCGCCGGCGCTTCGGCCTCACCGACCTGATCCGGGAGTGGGTGATCAGCGCCGACGTCGGCGTCCGTAAGCCGCAGCCGGCCATCTACCAGGAGATGCGGCGCCGGCTCGGCGCCGACGCCGACCGCGCGTGGTTCGTGGACGACCGGGAGGCGAACGTGGTCGCGGCACGCGAGGCCGGCTTCACCGCGATCCACTACGGCCGGGACGTCACCTCGTTCGATCAGCTCACCGCTGCGCTGGCCCGATGAACCTGACCGTGTACGAACCCGGAACTGACCTGCCCCCCGGCATGCTGGCCGCCGTCCACGAGCTCTTCCGAACGTCGTACCACCGCTACCACTACCTGGCCGAGGTCGCCGCGACCGACCGGATCAAGATCGTGGCGAACGCGCACGACCGGGTCTGCGGCTACGCCTCGGCCAGCCGGGCCGGAAAGCTCTACCGGCTCGCCAACCTCCTGGTGGCCCTGGGCAGCCGGGGCACCGGGCTCGGCCGGCGGCTGGAGCGGGTGCGCTACGACTACGTGCGCGACCGGGGGATGTCCTGCTACGTCAGCTGCACCTGCGAGGACACCACCAGCCAACTGCTCAAGCTCGACCTCGGGCTGCGCCCGGTGGCCCTCAAGATCGGCTACCGGGTGGACGTGGTCCGGTCCGGGGAGCGCGGCAGCGCCGTGGTGTTCACCGACGCCCCCGTCGAGGTGGCCGAGCCCCGGGACGACTCGATCGTGCGCAACGAGGTCCTGCGGCGCACCCGGTACGTCTCCGCCGACCCGAAGCCCGAGGTGCTCGCCGCGCTGCCCGTGGACGACTTCGCCGAGGTGCTGACCGGCTCGGCCGGGCTGCGGCGGATGGCGCGGATGCCCGGGTTCCGGTTGGCGGGACACGAGTACGACGCCGTCGACGCGCAGTGGCACTACTGCTTCCAGGCCTGCAACGCGGCCTACGAGGAGGGTGTGCGGCAGCGGCCGGCGATTGCCGTCATGCCGGAACCAGCGGAGGTGTCGCTGTGACCGACTACCTCGACACCCTCGCCCGGTTGGTCGCCCTCGACACGGTCAGCCCGATCGGCGACGAGCCGCTCGAGCGCTGCGCCGCCGAGCTGAGCCGGCTCGGCTGCCGGCCGGTCGGCGACCGGCTGTTCGGCTTCGGCGACCCGGCCGCGCCGGTCTGGCTCTACGGCCACGTGGACACCAAGCCGATCGGGCCGCCCACCGACTGGGAGACCGAGCCGCTGACGCTTACCGAGCGGAACGGGATGTTCTTCGGCCTGGGCGTCTCGGACTCCAAGTTCCAACTGCTCAACGCGCTGGCGGTGGCCGACCCGGCCCGTCACTTCGTACTCGTCGACACGAGCGAGGAGACCGACGGCGCGCCCGGCGCGGCGGCCTTCGTCGCCCGGTACCTGCCGGCCACGCTGTTGATCTGCGACGGCGCCCGCGGCGACGCCGACCTCTACGCGGGCTACAGCGGTCAGGCCGACGGGTTCTTCCACCTGCGGACGGGGCGGCCGACCCACCATCCGGCCCGGCCCGGCGGGGACGCGGCGGAGCTGCTGCGCGCGTTGCTCGCCGCGGCGGCCGACTGCCCGCGGTTCACCCTGACCGGAGTCAGCGCGCCGCACACCGAGCGCTCACTGGCGGTGCAGGAGATCGACGTCCGGTTCGACATCCGCTACGGCCCGGACCAGGCGCCTGCGGTGGAGGCCCTGCTGGCGGCCTGGCCGCACACCCTGCGCCAGTCGATGGCAGCGGTGGCGGGCACCCGCACGATCTCGGTGCCGGGCCTGACCACCGGCGGCCTCGCGCCCTTCTCCAACCGGCTGGGGCAGCTCGGCCCGCTGAAGGTCGACCGTCTCGCCGTCGTCCCGGGCGCCGACCCGGACAACCGCAACCACCAGCCGAACGAGTTCATCCGCATCGGCCAGATCGAACACCACCAGGACGTCCTACGCCGGGTGCTGGACGCCTTGGATAGCGAGGGGGACCGCCATGAGTGAGACGGCGCTACGCGTCTGGGGCCGGACGATCAGGCTCACCGGCTTCACCGGTGAGGAACTGGCCGAGGTGTTCGACACCTTCGGCGGCAGCATCGACGTCGTCACCGACGGCGGGAAACCCCAGCTGACCCTGCACCGGCAGCACGGTGTCGCGGACGGTGCGGGCGAACGCCGGTCCCGGCACCGGGGCGGATCGCCGGCCGGGAAGTACTTCCTCGACGGGACGCCGTTCGACGGCGCCGAACAACGGCGGGACATCACCATCGTCAGCGAGGGGCCCGGCTGCGGTGTGTACGCCGAGGACCGCGCCCTGCTCGTCGTAGCCGGCGACACCGCCACGATCGTCGCCGACACCCTCCCGCCGATGCTGGTCAGCGACGTGATCGAGGACTGGCTGCTGTGCCGCAGCCGGGCCGACGACGCCGTGCAGGTGCACTGCGCGGGGTGGCTCGACGACGGGCAGGTCACCCTGGCGGTGGGCAGCTCGGGCGCCGGCAAGTCGACCGAGCTGTTCCGCAACGTCCGGTCCGGCAGCTCCTTCTTCTCCAACGACCGCGCCTTCCTCCGCCTGCGCGACGGGGTGCTCGAGGTGCGCAGCTTCCCGCTCCCGGTCAACATCGGCTGCGGCACCATCCGCTCCCTGGACCTGCCGATTCCGCACCACGACCTGGGCGACCACGACAAGATCCGGCTGCGGGCGCCCGAGGTGGCCGAACGGTTCGACGTCGACTACGAGACCTGGTACCCGGTCTCGCGCATCGTCTGCACCTCGCTGGCCGACTTCCACGCCAACATCTACTGGGACGAGGACGACTGCCACCCGTTCTGGATCCGTTCGTGGCACCCCGGAGCGCTGCCCGGCGCGGTCGTCGAGGAGCTCACCACGGCAATCGAGCCGCTGATCACCGAGCGGAAGCTGCTGACCCGGTGAACGCACCCGCATCCAGGCCGACGAAGGAGGCAGTGACATGAGAAGCAAGCCACCTCCCGGCCGCCCCGTCGCGGTGATCGGGATGGCCGGTCGATTCGCCGGAGCGGGCGATGTGGCGCAGTTCTGGACGAACCTTGTCGACGGGGTCGAATCGGTGCGCCGGACCGGCGAGCGGCCACGGCCCGGCGGCGTCGACGACGGCGAGTTCGTGGGCGCGGTCGGGAAGGTCGACGGCGTCGACCTCTTCGACGCGGACCATTTCCGGGTGCCGCCGGCCGAGGCCGTCACCCTGGACCCGCAGCAGCGGATCCTGCTGGAGGTCGCCGCCGAGGCGCTGGACGACGCCGGCTACGCGGGCGAGCGGGACGCCGTGGTCGGCGTCTTCGTCGGGTGCGGGGAAAACCTGTACTACCGCGACTTCGTGGCGCCCACCGAGGCCGGCGCCGGGCGCCTCGGCGACGTGCAAGTGACACTGGCCAACGAGAAGGACTTCCTGGCGCCGCGGCTCGCCTTCAAGCTCGGCTTCACCGGGCCGGTGATCACCGTGCAGACCGGCTGCGCCACGTCGCTCACCGCGGTCGCGCTGGCCTGCTCGACGCTGGCCGCCGGCGACTGCGACATCGCGCTGGCCGGCGGCGTGAGCCTGCTGCCGCCGGACGTGAACGGCTACACCTTCCACGAGGGCGGCATCCTCTCGGCCGACGGGCACTGCCGGCCGTTCGACGTCGGTGCGTCGGGCACGGTGCCCAGCTCGGGCGCGGGCATCGTGGTGCTCCGGCGCGACGACGACGCCCGGGCCGACGGCGACAACCGACGGGCGGTGATCCGGGGCTGGGCCGTCAACAACGACGGCGGCGCCCGCGCGGGCTTCGCCGCGCCCAACGTGGACGGGCAGGAGGCGGTGATCCGCGCCGCGCTGGCCCGGGCCACGCTCACCGCCGGCCAGGTCGGCTACGTCGAGACGCACGGCACCGGCACCGCCATCGGCGACCTGGTCGAGTTCGAGGCCCTCCGGCGCGTCTTCGCCCACGACGGCCGATCGACCGCCTCGGTCACCCTGGGCGCGGCCAAGGCGAACATCGGCCACGCCGACGCGGCGTCCGGCGTAGCGGGCCTGATCAAGGCGACCCTGGCCGTGGAGAGCGGCACGCTGCCGGGGACGGCGCACTTCGCCGCGCCGAACCCCGAACTCGACATGGACTCAACGCCCTTCGTGATGACCGCGGCGACCCGCCCCTGGCCGGTGGAGAGTCCGCGCGTCGCCGGCGTCAGCTCGTTCGGGCTGGGCGGCTCCAACGCGCACGTCGTGCTGGAGCGGGCGCTCGTCGAGCCGGTCCCGACGACCATGCGGCCCCGGGCCGTGCTGGCGCTGTCCGCCCGTACCGATGACGAGCTGCACCGGATGCGGGAGCGGCTCGCCGAGCGGCTGGCGGCGACGGCGCCGGCCGAACTCGCCGACGTGGCCTACACGCTCGCGGTCGGGCGCGGCCGGTTCGTGCGGCGGTGGTCGGCGGTGGTCGGCAGCAGCGCCGACGCGATCACGAAACTGCGCGCGCCCGGCGAGGCCGGCCGGTCCACCGCCCGCTGGTCACTGGCCATCGCCGGGGATGCCGCCGAGCTGGCCGAGTTGGGCAAGCGGCTCCAGGCGTCCGAGCCGACCGTGCGGTCCGGGTTGCTCGAACTCACCGGGTCGACCGAGCTGGCGGACATTCCGATGCCACGGGCCGGCGCGTTGGTGGCGGCCGTCGTGGGCCGGGTTCTGCAGCGGCTCGGGCTGACCTTCTCCCGGGTGGACGCGCAGGAGTGGGCCCGGCCGGTCGCGCAGTGGCTCGCCGCGGGCGCCGATCCGTCGTCGTTGGCCGCGGCGCTGGACGCCTGCACCGGCACCGCCGAGGGCCGGGAGACCCGTTCCGGCCCCGGCCAGGTCGTCATCGGGCCGTCGTTCGACCTGGACGAGGTGCTGGCTGCGGCGTGGCAGGGGGGCGCGCGAATCGACTGGGCGGCCTACTACGCCGACGAACCGCGCCAGCGGGTCTCGCTGCCCGCCTACCCGTTCACCCGCCGCCGTTTCTGGCTCGACCGGCCGACGCGCTCCGTCGGGACGGTCGACGGCGCGACGGGTGCCTCGGCGCGCCGGAACGGCGTGAGCATCGCCAGCTATGTCGAGCAGGTGTGGCGCGACGTCCTCGGCGTCGAGCACCTGCCGCCGGACGCGCACTTCTCGGACGACCTCGGCGGCGACTCCATCTACGCGGTCGAGGTCACCGCCCGCCTGCGCGAGGGGCTCGGCCTGGACCTGCCGGTCGACCTGCCGTTCGTCGCCCCCACCGTCGCCGCCACAGCGGCTTTCGTCGAGGAAGCCTCGGCCAACAAGGAGACAGGCTCATGACCACCATCAACGACGACATGGTTCTCATCCGCGGGCTGGACGTGACGGCCCGGCTCGCCACCGGGGTCGAGGGGCTCAGCGACCGTACCGCCGACGGCATCCTGCTGGAGACCCTGACCGGCCGCTACGTGCTGGACCGCGACGCCCGGGTGCCCTGGCTGTTGATCGACGGCCGGCACACCGTCGGGCAGGTGCTCGCCGGGGTGGCCGAGGCAACCGCCGCACCGGTCGAGCAGATCCGACAGCCGACCTACGAGCTCTGCGAGCGGCTGCTCGAGATCGGCCTCGTCGAGGTCGCCACGCCCGCCGACGTCGCCGCCGTGACCAGCCGTTAGGTCCCGGATGAACCGCACACCGATCACCCGAGTCGGCCTACAGTTCAGCGGCTACTCGTTCGCCGGGGTCACCGACGACAAGCTCTTCCAGCAGGTCGCGGACGCCGCCCGGGCGGCCGAGAAGACCGGCTTCGACAGCCTCTGGACCATGGACCACCTCCACCAGATCGCCTCGGTGGGGAGCCGGGACGAGCCCATCCTGGAGGCGTACACCACCACGGCGGCCCTGGCGGCCGTCACCTCCGTCGCCCGCCTCGGGGTACTCGTCTCCGCCTGCGGCTTCCGGAACCCGGCGGTGCTGGCCAAGATGGTCACCACCATCGACATCATCAGTGGCGGCCGGGCGATCCTGGGCATCGGCGCCGGCTGGCACGAGGAGGAGTACCGCGCCTACGGCCTGGACTTCCCGCCCGCACGGGAGCGGCTGGCTCAGCTGGCCGAGGCGGTCCAGATCTGCCGCGCGATGTTCACCGAGTACGCGCCGCGGTTCGCCGGGAAGTACCACCGCATCGACGAGCCGCTCAACATGCCCGGGCCGATCA
Organism: Micromonospora foliorum; assembly: GCF_022229015.1. GTDB lineage: Bacteria > Actinomycetota > Actinomycetes > Mycobacteriales > Micromonosporaceae > Micromonospora > Micromonospora foliorum. The sequence continues at coordinate 17,778 of NZ_JAKKFF010000135.1, read as the reverse complement.
ACCCGGACGGGCCGCCCATCCTCATCGGCGGTGGCGGCGAGAAGGTGCTCATCCCGCTGATCGCCAGGCTCGGGGACGCCTGCAACTTCTTCGGCGGGCCGGCCACGGTGCGCCACAAGATCGACGTGCTGGAACGCGCGTGCGCGGCCGTGGGACGCGACAGCGGCGAGATCACCAAGACCTGGTTGGGTCACGTGATCATCGCCGATTCCGAGTGGGAGCTGCACGAGGCGCTGGACCGGCTGGGGGTGCTCCTCGACCTGACGCCGAGTGCCGCCCGGGGGTTCGCCCTCTGCGGCACCCGTGACCAGGTGCGGCGTCAGGCGCGCAGCTACCGCGAGTCCGGGGTGGACGGCTTCATCGTGGCCGTGCTCGACCCCACCGACCTCACGCACCTGCAGGCCGTCGGCACGACTCTGCGGGAGGCATTGGATGGCTGACCTGGCCCGGGCTCCGGAGGCCGGCCCCGACCTCGACGGCGACCCGGTCGAGGTCCTTCAGGCGGTCTGGGCGGACGCCCTCGGCGTCGAGACCGTCGAGCCGGACGCCGGCTTCTTCGACCTCGGCGCGACCTCGGAGGTGATGCTCGGCGTGGTCCGCACACTCCGCGGGCGCTGGCCCGGGGTGCGGATCGTCGACATCTTCTCGCACCCGACCGTCGACCAGCTCGCCGCGTTCCTCGGCGATGAGTAGGTCACAGCGCGGCGCGCACGGTCTCGGCGAGCCGCAGCCACGCGTCACCCGCGAAGAGGTGGTCTCCCTCGGCGACCTCGTGGAAGGTCGTCGGGCCGGTTGTCTCCCGCCGCCAGGCGTCGAGCCGGGCACGGCTCAGCTGGTCGTCCCGCGCGCCGTAGACGACGGTGATCGGCGTCGTGAGGGCGGCTCCGGGCCGGTGGACGTAGCGCGACACCAGGCCGATGTCCGCGGCGATGATCGGCAGCAGCAGTTGGACGAAGTCGGGCTCGTCCCGGAAGTGCGCCGGAACGTACTGCAGGAGGTCCTGCTCCGCCGCGGGGTCCGCCTCGGTGAAGTGCGGGGGCGGCAGCTGCGAGGCGACCAGCAGGTGGCTGACCTCGATGCCGTGGCCGTCGTGGGTCAGCGCCTTCGCCAGCTCGAACGCCAGCACCGCCCCGAAGCACTGACCGAAGAGGGCGACCCGCGTCACGCCGCGATCGGCCAACTCGGCGACGACCTCGCCGACCACCTGGCCGGCGGTCTTCGCCGGCGGCTCGGCCCGGCGGCTCTCGCGGCCCGCCAGTCGCAGGCCGTAGACGGTGGCCGTGTCGCCGAGCACCGGGGTCCACACCCGGAACGGAGCCGCTCCGGCGCCGGCCCACGGAATGCACACGAGGGCCAGGCCGCTTGTCGCCGGCGCGCCCCAGGAAACGAGCGACTGCCCCTTTGTCGGCGACGGTTCGAGCTTATTCATGACAATGGATACTATGCGGCCGCCGCCAACTCGTACACCGTCACCCGGGAGGAATTCTGATGTTCGATCCGAATATTGACGTCATCGTGGCTCAGCCCCGATTCCGGCAGCCACCGGACATGAGTTTCGACGGCATCCTCAAGCGGTTCCCGGGCCTGGCCGAGGCGGAAGCCGTCTGCTGGACCGGGTCCACCGCGATCGGCTGGGGCAACGTCTACAGCGACTACGACCTCTTCGCCTTCTCCGACCAGACCCTCGAGCTGCCGGTGGACGAGACCATGGAGACCTGGCCGGGGGTGGACAAGAGCGGCATACGCTGGGACAACTGGATGGGCGAGTACGAGCAGGCGCGCGTCGACCTGACGGTGTGGCCGACCGCCACCTTCGCCACCGTGCTGAAGCCCTACCTGGCGGGCGAGGTCGAGCTCTGCGGCACGAGCGAGGGCATGCTCGCCTTCGTCTACCGGATGTCCATCGCCACTCCACTGAAGAACGACGCATTCTTCCAGCAGGCGCGCGAACTGCTGGAGAAGTCGTCGTTCCGCCGCGCCCGTGCCCGTACCGCAAAGGTGTGGGCGGAGAATTCCCTCATCGACGTCGCCGGTCAGCTGGACAACGACGACGAGGCCTCGGCGCGTATTTCCGCGCGGGTCGCGGCATTCCGGGCGACCGACGCCTGTCTCGCCCTGTTCGGAGACTTCTGCCACGACGAGAAATGGACGATGCGCCGGTTGGCGGCCAAGCCCGAGTGTGGCATCGGCGCCGATGAGTTCCGGTCCATGGTGCTGGACGGGGCTCGTCCGGGAGAATCCGACGGAGACTGCGCCCTGCGCGTGGCGCGGTGGGCTCAGGGTCACCTCGTGCGGCTCGAGGGCGAGTTCCTGGCCACCGCCTGACCGGGCGGGCCGCAAGGTTGGACAAGGACGAGGAGAACCAGTTGAAGACCGTCGGACCTGACGCAGGCCGGCTGACCCGGATCCGCGCCACTCTGCGCGGCCCGGAGGACCGCCGTCAGCAGGTGCTGGCGCGGGCGACCATCGTGAACACCATCGGCATGGGCATGTTCCTGTCCGCTGGGACGATCTTCCTGATCAGGTTCACCGGCCTGAGCCCGGCCACGGTCGGGCTCGGGCTCACCATCGGGTCGCTGATCGGGGTCGGCGCCGGCGTGCTCGTCGGTGACCTGGCCGACCGGCGCGGCTCGCGTGAGGTCGTGATCGCCGCCATGGTGTTGGAGGCGGTGGGCAGCATCTGCCTGCTGCTGGTGGACAACCTGTGGAGCCTGATCGCCGTGGCCGCGGTCGCCGCGATCGGCAGCGGCGGGACGAGCAGCGCCCGGGGCGCGATGATCGGAGTGGTCGCCGAGGAGGGCAAGGGGGCGCGGCTGCGCTCGTACCTCCGGGCCGTGACGAACGTCGGGCTCGCGATCGGCACCCTCTCGGCGGCCGTCGCGCTGGCCATCGACACCCGCCCGGCGTACGTGTTCCTGATCGTCACCGACGCGACCACCTTCCTGATCGCCGCCGCCATCCTGTCCCGGCTGCCGCACCTGCCGCCGACCCGGGTCGCCAAGCTCGACGACGCCGTCGAGAAGGAACGCAAGTGGATCGCCCTGCGGGACCGGCACTACCTGATGCTGACGGTCGCGGCGGCGGTGGCCAGCCTGCAGTACTGGGTGCTGGTGCAGGCGCTGCCGGTGTGGATCGTGTTCGAGACCGACGCACCGCGTTCCATGGCGGCGCTGGTGCTCTTCATCGCGTCGATCGCCGTCGCCGCGATGCAGGTGCCGGCGACGCGGTCCATCGACGGTCCCGCGTCGGCCGCGCGTCTCATCACGATGTCCGGGCCGCTCTTCCTGATCGCCTGGACCATGATGGCGTTGTCGGGCGGGACGGTCGCGTGGGTCGCCATCGCCCTGCTGCTCGTCGCCGTGCTCGTCCACTCGCTGGCCGAGGTGTGGCAGGCCGGTGGCACGTTCGAGCTGTCCTTCGCCCTCGCCCAGTCCAAGGCGCAGGGGCAGTATCAGGGCGTCATGGGCCTGGGGCAGTCCATCGCCGCCGCGGTGGCGCCGGCCATCGTCATCCCGCTGTGCCTCAACGGCGGGCTCTACGGCTGGGTCGCGCTCGGCGTGGTCGTCGCCGTCGCCGGGTTCGTCTGCGCGCTGATCGAGCGGCACTGGGCCCGGTCGCGGCCCGTGCCGGTGACCTGAGAGGACGTGGTGATGTCCCACATCGACAGCGTCGAGCTGGTGCCGAGACTCACCGTCATCTGGGAGGCCGAACTGGGCGTCCCCGTCGCACCGGAGGACGACTTCTTCGACCTCGGCGGTGACTCGCTGCTGGCGCTCGCGGTGGCCCGGCAGGCCGCCGCCGAGGGAATACCGATGCAGCCGGGGGCCGTGCTGCGCCACCCGACGGTGGCGGCGCTCGCCGACGCGGTGCGGAGGGGAGCGGCGTGACCCTGGCCTCGCCGGAAACCGTACCCGGGGTGTTCGCCGGCGTCGCCCGCGCGACCCCCGGGGCGGTCGCGGTCGAGGACGACCAGGAGCGGTTGACGTACGCCGAGCTGGACCGCCGTTCGACGGCGCTGGCGCGCGTCATCGTCGACCGCGGCTGCGCGGGCGGGTTCGTGGGTGTCCTGCTCGGCCGATCGACGCGGACCGTCGTCGCCCTGCTCGCCGTGCTGAAGGCCGGGGCGGCCTACGTGCCGCTCGATCCCGCCTATCCCCGGGCGCGGCTGCTGGACATGGTGGAGCGGTGCGGCGTCAAGCTGGTGCTGACGAGCGCCGACGCCCCGATGCGGATCGACGTCGACCTCATCCTCGTCGACGAGGAACGGCACGACGAGGCGACGGCTCCGTTCGCCGCTCCGGAGCGCCAACCTGCCGACCCGGCGTACGTCATGTTCACCTCCGGCACCACCGGCCGGCCGAAGGCCGTGGTGGTCTCGCACCACAGCATCGTCAACCTGGCGACCGGCGCCGACTACGTGGAGCTGGGCCCGGCCCGGACGATGCTGCAGTTCGCGCCGATCTCGTTCGACGCGTCGACGTTCGAGATCTGGGGCGCCCTGCTCAACGGCGCCCGGCTGGTGGTCGCCCCCGACGACCTGCTCGGCAGCGACCGGCTCGGCGAGCTGCTGACCCGCCACCGGGTCGACACGATGTGGCTGACCTCCGCGCTGTTCCACCAGGTCGTCGACGTCGACCTGCGGGCGCTCGATCCGGTGACCCAGCTGCTCTCCGGCGGTGACGTGCTCTCGGCCGACCACGTGCGGCGGGCGCTGGCGGCCGTGCCGGGCCGGGTCGTGGTGAACGGCTACGGCCCGACCGAGACCACCACCTTCGCCTGCTGCCACCGCGTGTCAACGGTCGAGGAGGCGGGCCACCCGTTGCCGATCGGCCGGGCGATCCCGGGCGCCCGACTGTGGATCATGGACGAGCGCGGTGAGCCCGTGCCCGAGGGCGATCCGGGCGAGCTGTGGATCGCCGGTGCCGGCGTCTCGCTCGGCTACCTGGAGGACCCGACCGAGACCGACCGTCGGTTCGTCCCCGAGCCGGGGCGGCCGGAGTCCCGCGCCTACCGGTCCGGTGACCTGGTGCGGCGGCGCGGCGACGGGCTGCTGGAGTTCCTCGGCCGCATCGACGACCAGGTGAAGGTGCGCGGCTATCGAATCGAGCCGGCCGAGGTGGAGGCCGCCCTGGTCGAGCAGCCCACCGTCCACCGGGCCGTGGTCACCGCCCAGGAGCTTCGGCCCGGCGACAAGCGCCTGGTCGCCTACCTGGTCCTCGCGCCCGGCGCCGAGCTGCGCGTACCGGAGCTGCGGCGGGCGCTGGCGGCGCGGCTGCCGGCCCACCTGGTGCCAGCCCGGTATGTGGCGATGGACGATCTGCCGGTCACGCGCAACGGCAAGGCCGACCGCCGCGCACTGCCGGTGCCGACCTGGCGGGGCGGCCAGGGGTGAGCGTGAACAGGCCGGTCTTCGCGATCTAGCCCGCTGCCTCCGCAGGCAAGCCCGTTCGCCGCACCGAACCTCGCCGTGATCCCACCCTCGTCGGTCATCCACGCGATCTCCGAGGCGGGGCGTTCACCCGAGTGATGAGTTGTCGCGTCCGCGCCCGTCATACCTGGGACAGGACATGACGAGGCGGAAGGATGACGTGATGAGTGCGGACACGCGGCTGGAGGAGCTGGGCGTGAGCGGTCTGGGCGAGGTCGACGAGCCGGCGTTCTCGGGGCTGGTGCAGCGGCACCGGCGGGAACTGCACGTGCACTGCTACCGGCTGCTCGGGTCGTTCGAGGACGCCGAGGACACCGTGCAGGAGACGTTCCTGCGGGCCTGGTGGCGGCGGGAGACCTTCGAGGGGCGGTCGACGTTCCGGGCCTGGCTGTACCGGATCGCCACCAACGCGTGCCTGGACCTGCTCGCGAGGCGCCGCCCGGAGCCGGCGACCGGCGGCGAGGTGCTGTGGCTGCAGCCCTACCCGGACCGGCTGCTGGACGAGCTGCCCGCGGGCGACGCGGACGAGCCGGAGACCGTCGCCGTCGCGCGGGAGACGATCGAGTTGGCGTACCTGGTCGCGGTCCAGCACCTCGCGCCGCGTCCGCGGGCCGTGCTGATCCTGCGGGACGTGCTCGGCTGGCCGGCGAAGGACGTCGCGGAGCTGCTCGGGGACTCGGTCAACTCGGTCAACAGTGCCCTGCAGCGGGCTCGCGCCGGCATGCGGGAACACCTGCCCGCCGAGCGGCAGGACTGGACCGGCGGCGAGGAGGACGCCGGGACGCGCGAGCTGGTGCGTCGCTTCACCGACGCCAGCGTGGCCACGAACGTCGACGTGCTCGCTGGCATGCTGCGCGACGACGTCCGCTACTCGATGCCGCCCACGCCGGGCCTGTACGTCGGCCGCGACGCGGTGCTGAACAGCTGGGTTGAGGATGGCTTCGAGGGCATGACGGGCCTGCGCGCGGTCCCCACCTCGGTGAACCGTCAGCCCGCCGTCGCCTTCTACCACTGGCGCAAGCAGGAGGGCGCGTACCTGCCGCTGACGATCGACGTCCTGCGCATCACCGGCGGCGCGATCACCGAGGTCTTCATCTTCCACGACGACCAGTTCCCGCGGCTCGGGCTGCCGGAGCGCCTGCCGGCGGACGGCTCGGAGTAGTCCCGGTGTGGACGCTCACGCTGCGCGGTGGCGCGCGTGCCGCGGTGGTCCCGGCGGAGTGGTACGACGCGTTCGGTGTGGTCACCCGTGGGCGGGTGCAGCTGGAGCTGCGCGACGGCGAGCCTGGGCCGGTCCTCGGACGCGATGCCGGGTTCTGGCTGCGCGGCACCGGGGTCCGCGCGCTGCGCAACCCCGGCCGTCGCACGGCGAGGGTGCGTGTCTGCGCGCCCGGGGCCGTCACACGCCAGTCAACGCATCCGGTACGACAGCCTCCAGCTGAGGGAGACGACGTGAACAGCACGAAGGACACCGAGGTAGTCGCGGGCCCGGCATCGGGCCAGCGCAGCCGCACCCACCGCGGGCTCGCCGGCACCGGCTTGATTGCCACGCTCGCGGCGATGGTGGCCACCACCCTCGCCGCTGCGCTGGCCCGGGCCGGTGGCGTCGACTTCGAGATCCCCGATGGTGGCGAGACGATTCCGTTGTCCGGGATCGCCGTGGTGACCGGCTTCTTCTCGGTCGTGGGCGTCGTCATCGCCGTGGTTCTGCTCCGGTGCAGTGCCCGCCCCGCCGACCGGTTCGTGTGGACCGCAGTGGCGCTGAGCGTGCTCTCGTTGGTCCCGGCCCTCGTCTCCGGGGCGAACGCGGCCACCATCGCCGCCCTCGTCGGGCTGCACCTCGTCGCCGCGGCGGTGATGATCCCCGTCCTGGCACGGAACCTTCGCGCCCGGACCGACTGACGAATCGGCCGCCTCGCCGGTAATCCAACAATTCGGCTGGCGTCGACGCCCGCCGAAACGACAGGAGGGCCGGCCCGACGGGCCGGCCCTCCTGCGGTCTACGCGCTTCGGTGGGGTGGGGCAGTCTGCTCCCACAGCGACTTCATCTCGTCGAACGCCTGCTCCATCAGCTGCACCATGGCCTGCCGGGCCCGCTCACCGTCACGCCGCTGGATCGCCTGGGCGACGTCGGCGTGCATCTGGAGGGCCTGCTCGTGCGGGTGGTGTGGCATGAGGTGGTGCTTGTGCCGGCCGGTGAGCACCTCCGCGACCAGGTCCTGGAGCCGGACGAACATCTCGTTGCCGGAGGCGAGCAGGACGCGCCGGTGGAACTCGATGTCGAGGTGCAGGAAGCGCTCCTCGTCGCCGGCCTCGCCGGCCGCCCACATCTTCGCCGCCAGCCCGACGAGGTCGCTCGCCTCGTCGCGGCCGATCCGGCTGGCGGCCAGGAAGGCCGCGTGTGGTTCGACGGCGGTGCGCAGTTCGGTGATCGAGCGGAGCTGGGCCATCCGGCCGGCCGAGGCGAGACGCCAGCGGATCACCTGCGGGTCGAAGACGTTCCACGCGCTCGCCGGCCGGATCATCACACCTACCCGTCGGCGCGCCTCGATGAACCCGATCGAGGCCAGCACCCGCAGCACCTCGCGCACGACCGAGCGGGACACGGCGTACCTGTCGACCAGCTCGTCGATGTTGAGGACCGATCCGGGTGCCAGTTCACCGCCGCAGATGGCGGTGCCGAGGTGTTCGAGGACGCGCGCGTGCAGCCCGGACTCGACGGGAAGGGCCGGAGCGGCTGCAACCTCTGGTGAGGACGGTTCCACCCAAAGATCATATCATTTGCATCTACCTCTTGAGGTAATCAGCTTATTCGGCCTAGCATCCCGATGTTAAGCGGATGTAACACCGAGGTAGCGGCTCTCTCGGGGGCGGCGGCCACGACAGAAGGAGAGACAAGCGTGCGACGTCGATCGATAATCGGCACTTCTCTGGCTGTGGTCGCCGCCATGGGCCTGGCCGCCTGCGGCGGCGATGGCGGCGGCGAGGACTCGAAGACCGTCCGCGTGACGCTGGTGAACCACGTGTGGACGGAGAACATCAAGAAGGTCCTGCCGGAGTTCGAGAAGCAGTCCGGCCTCAAGGTCGAAGTCACCCAGCTCGGTGAGGACCAGCTCTCCGACCAGTACAACGTCAAGCTGAACGCCGGGTCCGACGACCTCGACGTGATGATGTACCGGCCCCTGCAGGAGGGGAAGCTGTTCGGCAAGAACAAGTACCTCGCCGACCTGAGCGAGAGGGTCAAGTCCGACAGCGCCTTCGAGTTCTCCGACTTCCAGGCCGGGCCGGTGCAGGCGACGACCTATGAGGACAAGATCGTCGGACTGCCGATCATCACCGAGCAGGAGGTCCTCTACTACCGCAAGGACCTGCTGACGAAGTCCGGCTTCACCGCGCCGCCCAAGACCCTCGACGAGCTCAAGGCACAGGCCGCGAAGATCGAGGCCGACAACCCGGGCGTCGCCGGCTTCGTCGCTCGTACCGGCAAGGCCGCCGCCGTCACGCAGTTCTCCAGCTTCCTCTTCAGCTTCGGCGGCGACTTCGTGGACGCCAGCGGAAAGGCCACCGTCAACACCGAGCAGGCCAAGCAGGCGTACGCCTACTACGGCGGGCTGCTCCGGGACCACGGCCCGGAGAACATCAGCACCGACATGAGCTGGTCGGAGGCGATGGCGATCTTCACGCAGGGCAAGGCCGCGTTCTACACCGAGGCCAACTCGCTCTACAAGAACGCCACCGACCCGACCAAGTCCAAGGTCGTCGACTCCGTCGGCTTCGCCGCCTTCCCGGCCGGCCCGGCCGGATCGAAGCCGTACAACATCCCGTCCTGGGCGCTCGGGGTGAACGACAGCTCGGAGAACAAGGACAACGCCTGGAAGTTCATCCAGTGGGCCGCCGGCAAGGAGCAGGCGCTGGCGCAGCAGACGGCCGGCGTACCCGGTGCCCGCACCTCGGTCTGGGCGAACCCGGCGGGTACCGCCTCCTACCCGAAGGACCTCGCCGAGGCCAACACGGTCAGCACCGCCAACGGGGTCGGGCACGACCGTCCGCTGGTGGTCAAGGTGGCCCAGGCGCGGGAGATCGTCGGCCAACCGATCGTCGACGCGATCACCGGCAAGGACGCCGCCAGCTCGGCGGACACGGCCAACGCGGCGTTCCAGAAGTTCCTCGACGACGAGGCGAAGTAACCCACGCGCTGGGCGGCGGAGCCGACCCGGCTCCGCCGCCTCGCCGGGACCTGGCCCCTCCAACCCGGAGATCTCAATGTCAGCCGTTCTCACCCCCCGTACCGATTCGCCCGAGGCCCCCGCGGCGTCCCTGGACACCACGTCGGCCTGGTCGCGTTGGGCCAACGAACACCGCAAGTGGCTCTTCGCGGCACCCGCCATGGCGTTCGTCGCCGTGCTGATCGTCTTTCCGGTGGCGTGGACCGGCTACCTGAGCCTGACCGACGCCGAGGGTTCGGTACGCGCCGAGTCGGAGTTCATCGGCTTCCAGAACTACCTCGACGTGCTCACCGACACCGACCGGTTCTGGCCGGCGGTCTGGCGGACCGTCCTCTTCACCGGCGTCGTGCTGTTCTTCGAGGTCGTCCTCGGCATGGCGATCGCCCTGCTGCTGTGGCGGCCCTTCCGCGGTGAGAAATGGGTCCGCGTCGCGATCCTCCTGCCGCTGGTGGCCACCCCGGTGGCGGTCGGCATGATGTGGCGCCTGATCTTCGACCCCAACATCGGGATGGCGAACCAGCTGCTCGGCTGGATCGGGATCGGCCCCCAGCCCTGGCTGGCCGGGCAGCACTCGGCCCTGCCGACGACGATGTTCATCGACATCTGGCAGTGGACCCCGATGGTCGTGCTGATCCTGCTCGCCGGGCTCACCTCGCTCTCCGACGAGCCCCAGGAGGCGGCCCGCATCGACGGCGCCAGCAGCTGGCAGCGGTTCCGGCACGTCACCCTGCCGCTGCTGATGCCCACGGTGATCGTCGCCATCCTGCTGCGCGGCATCGACGCGCTGAAGACGTTCGACATCCTCTACGCCACCAAGGGGCGCGGCGGTGGGTCCTTCCACGAGGTCGAGACCCTCAACGTGTACGCGTACGGCCTCAGCTTCGACTACAACGACTACGGCGTCTCGTCGACAGTCCTCATCATCTTCTTCCTGATCATCATCGGGGTGATGTGGGCCCTCACCTATCGCAAGAAGGGGCTGGGCCGATGAAGCCGAGCAAGCCGTACCGGGTGTTCCGCACGTCGGCTCTCGTCGTCGTGGTGTTCGCGCTGATGGCGCCGCTGCTCTGGATGATCGCCGCGTCGTTCAAGACCAACGTGGACATCTACGACACCGCCAAGGCGTTCGCCTTCTCACCCAGCCTGAAGAACTACGAGACAGTTCTCCAGCAGGCGAACTACCTCCAGTTCATCGGCAACAGCCTCTGGGTGGCGTTCGCGGCCACCACGCTCTCGCTCCTGCTCGGGGTGCCCGCGGCGTACTCGATGAGCCGGTTCAGCATGAAGAAGTCCGCGCTCGTCGTGCTCATGGCCCGGGTGATCCCCGGCGTCTCGCTCCTGGTGCCCTGGTACTACGTCTTCTCGAACCTGAAGATGGTCGGCGGCTTCACCGTGCTGATCCTGAGCCACATGTTCGTGTCGCTGCCACTGATCGTCTACATCATGATGGGCTACTTCGACGGCCTGCCGGCCGAGTTGGAAGAGGCCGCGCTGGTCGACGGGTTGACCCACATCGGCGCGTTCCGGCGGATCACCCTGCCGCTGTCGGTGGCCGGCGTCGCGACCGCCGGCATCCTCTCCTTCATCTTCTCCTGGAACAACTTCATGTTCGCCCTGGTGCTCTCCGGCTCCGACACGAAGACGCTGCCCGTCGCGATCTTCGACTTCGTCGGCTACGCCAGCATCGACTGGGGCGGCCTGATGGCTGCGGCGACGGTGGTCACCCTGCCGATCATGCTGATCGCCCTGTTCGTGCAGAAGTACGTCGTCTCCGGTCTCACCGCCGGTGCCACGAAGGGCTGACCGGGCATGACGACGATCGCAAGGGTAGAGACGTTCCTGGTCGCGCCCCGCTGGCTGTTCGTCCGGATCGAGACGGAGTCCGGCATCGTCGGCTGGGGCGAGGCGACCTGCGAGGGCCGGTCCGAGACCGTGCGCACGGCCGTCCACCAGCTCAGCGAGCTGCTCACCGGTCGGGACGCGCTGCGCATCGAGGACCACTGGCAGGTGTTGACCAAGGGGTCCTTCTACCGGGGCGGCCCGATCCTGGCCAGCGCGGTGTCCGGCCTGGACCAGGCGCTCTGGGACATCGCCGGCAAGCACTACGGCGCCCCGGTGCACCAGCTCCTCGGCGGGCCGGTCCGGGACCGGATCCGGGTGTACGGCTGGATCGGCGGTGACGAGCCCGCCGAGATCCGCGACCAGATCAGCGCCCGGATCGAGGCGGGCCTGACCGCGGTGAAGATGAACGCGTCCGGGCCGATGGGCCCGCTCGCCTCGGTCGCCGACCTCGACGCGGTGGTGCAGCGGGTGGCCGTCGCCCGCGAGGTCCTCGGCGACGACCGCGACGTCGCGGTCGACTTCCACGGTCGGTTCACCCTCGCCAACGTCCGGCGGGTCGCCCCGCTGCTGGAGCCGTACCGGCCGTTCTTCCTGGAAGAACCGGTGGTGCCGGAGAACTCGCACCTGATCGGCGAGGTCGTCCGGTGCACGAGCACCCCCGTCTCGACGGGGGAGCGGCTCTACAGCCGGCAGGAGTTCCTGCCCGTGTTGCAGGCGGGCATCGCCGTGGCCCAGCCGGACCTCGCGCACGCCGGCGGCATCACCGAGGTCCGCAAGATCGCCACGTTGGCCGAGGTGTACGACGTGCAGCTCGCCCCGCACTGCCCGCTCGGGCCGATCGCCCTCGCCGCCTGCCTCCAGGTCGGCTTCGCCACACCGAACTTCCTGATCCAGGAGCAGAGCATCGGCATCCACTACAACCAGGGCGCCGAGGTGCTCGACTACTGCCTCGACCAGACCCCGCTGACCTTCGTCGACGGGTACGTGCAGCGGTTGACCGCGCCGGGTCTCGGCATCGAGATCGACGAACACGCGGTGCGGACCGCGGACAAGCGCGGGCACGCCTGGCGCAGCCCGACCTGGCGGCACCCCGACGGCTCCTACGCGGAGTGGTGAGACCCCGACCGGCAAGAACGAAAGGCACCCCGTGAAGATCGTCGCAGCAGACGTCATCGTGTCCAGCCCCGACCGGAACTTCGTCACCCTCAAGATCACCACCGATGAGGGCATCACCGGTCTGGGCGACGCCACGCTCAACGGCCGTGAGCTCTCCGTCGCCTCGTACCTGCGCGACCACGTCGCCCCGCTGCTGATGGGGCGGGACCCGCACCGGATCGAGGACACCTGGCAGTTCCTGTACCGGTCGGCGTATTGGCGACGTGGCCCGGTCACCATGGCGGCCATCGCCGCGGTGGACGTCGCGCTGTGGGACATCTTGGCCAAGGCCGCCGGCATGCCGCTGTACCAACTGCTGGGCGGCGCGTCCCGCACCGGCATCATGGCCTACGGGCACGCGTCGGGGCGGGACATCCCCGAGCTGTTCGACTCGATCCGCCGCCACCTCGACGAGGGCTTCCGGTCGATCCGGGTGCAGACCTCGGTGCCGGGGATCAACGCGGTCTACGGTGTGGCCGCACAGCCCAGCGCCACCGGCCAGCGCTACGACTACGAGCCCGCGCAGCGCACCCCGCTGCCCGCCGAGGAGGACTGGGACACCCGCGCGTACCTGCGCCACCTGCCGTCGGTCTTCGAGGCGGTGCGCAACGAGTTCGGCCCGGAGTTGCCGCTGCTGCACGACGGTCACCACCGGATGACCCCGATCCAGGCCGCCAAGCTCGGCAAGGCCCTCGAACCGTACGACCTGTTCTGGTTGGAGGACTGCACCCCGGCCGAGAACCAGGAGGCGCTGCGGCTGGTCCGCCAGCACACCACCACCCCACTGGCCATCGGTGAGGTCTTCAACACGGTCTGGGACTACCAGACCCTGATCCGCGAACAGCTGATCGACTACGTCCGGTCCGCGGTCACCCACACCGGCGGCATCACCGCGATGCGCAAGCTGCTCGACTTCGCCGCCCAGTACCAGATCAAGTCCGGCATCCACGGCCCCACCGACATCTCCCCGGTGGGTATGGCCGCGGCGCTGCACCTGGACCTGGCCATCCACAACTTCGGCATCCAGGAGTACATGAAGCACACCCCGCTGGCCAACGAGGTGTTCCGGCAGTCGTTCACCTTCACCGACGGCTACCTGCACCCCGGCGACCAACCGGGGCTCGGGGTGGAGCTCGACGAGGAGGCGGCGGCCCGGTTCCCCTACGAGCCGGCGTACCTGCCGTTCAACCGGCTCAAGGACGGCACGGTTCATGACTGGTGAGCGGCGCGGCACCCGGCCCACCCGGCACGTCGTGGTGATGGGCGTCTCCGGCGCCGGCAAGACCACTGTGGCGCGCGGGATCAGCGCGGCCACCGGGCTGACGTTCGCCGAGGCGGACGAGTTCCACTCCCCGGAGAACGTGGCGCGGATGCGCTCGGGCGTACCACTGGACGACACCACCCGGTGGCCCTGGCTGCGGGACATCGCCGGGTGGATCGCCGATCGCGGCGCGGAGGGTCGCTCGACGGTGCTGGCCTGCTCCGCGTTGAAACGGTCGTACCGGGACGTGCTCCGCCAGGGCCCGCTCCGGGTGGACTTCGTGCACCTGGACGGGCCGGCGGAGGTCATCCGAGCCCGGTTGGCCCGGCGTGAGGGGCACTACATGCCGGCCAGTCTGCTGGAGTCGCAGCTCGCCACGCTGGAGCCGGCCGAGCCGGACGAGCCGGTGCTCGTCCTCGATGTCTCGTTGGCCCCGGAAGCCCTGGTCGCGGCGGCCGTCAAGGGCCTCGGCCTGCCCGGTCCGGTGCCGGTGGGGGAGCACCGGGACCGCATCCACCCCGACTCCGGAGGTGTGTTAGGGTAGCCTGCCCTAATCGTAAGTGGAGTCCGCCGCCGTGCCCTCATCGATCCGAGCATGACAGTCGCCGCGACCACCGGGCCTGTGGTGCTCCGTCGCGCGCTGCGTCGACAGCGCGCCCGGGTGGCCGCCGGCATCGCGCTGCTCTGCACCCACCAGGCCACCGAAGCCCTCGTCCCGGTGGCCATCGGCGTGTTCATCGACCGTGCGGTGGCCACCGGGGACGTCCGCGCCCTGCTGCTCTCGCTGGCCGGCCTGGCCGCCCTGTTCACCGTGCTCGCCTTCGCCTACCGGGCCGGCGCGCGACTGGCGTTCGCCGCCGTCGAACACGAGGCCCACGCCACCCGGGTCGAGATCGTCCGCAGCGCCCTCGACCCGCGTGGACGCCGGTCGGGCCTGCGCGACGGCGAACTACTGTCCGTGACGGCCTCCGACGCCGAACTGTCCGCGCTCGTCGTACGGGTCGCCGGCCTCACCGCCGCGGCGCTCACCGCCATCGTGGTCGCGGCCGTCGCGCTGCTCGTCGTCGACGTACCCCTCGGCCTCGGGGTGCTCATCGGCGTACCCCTGCTGGTCGTCGCCCTCCAGCGGATGGCGCCACTGCTCACCCGGCGCAGCACGTCACAGCAGGAGGCCCTCGCGGCCACCACCGCCCTCGCCGTCGACCTCGTCACCGGCCTGCGCGTACTGCGCGGCATCGGGGCACAGGACCACGCCGCCCGCCGGTACGCGGGGGCCAGCCGCCATGCGCTCGACGTCACCCTGCGCGCCGCCACCACCAAGGGCCTGCACCTCGGGCTCACCACCGCCGTCAACGGCCTCTTCCTCGCGACGGTCGCCGGAGCCGCGGGCTGGCTCGCGTTGCAGGGCCGGCTCACCATCGGTGAACTCGTCGCCGTGGTCGGGCTGGCCCAGTTCATCGCCGAGCCGGTGCAGACGCTCGGGTACTGCGTCCAGTTGTTCGCCATGGCCCGAGCCTCCGCGGGGCGGGTCGCGCGGGTCCTCGGCGCCGCGCCGGTCGTGCAGCCGGGTGACGCCGGACCGCCCACCCCGAGCCCGTCCCGGCTCACCCTCGACGGGGTCTCGTACGCGGGCCTCGACGACGTCAGCCTGCGCGTCCGCGCCGGTGAGATCCTGGGCGTGCTCGCCTACGACCCGAGCGAGGCCGAGGCGCTGGTCGCGCTGCTGGCCGGTCGGGTGCCCCGCGCGGAGCACCGGGGAGCGCTCCTGCTCGACGGCGTGCCCGCCGACGAGCTGCACATCGACGCCGCGCGCGCCGTGGTCCTGGTCGAGCAGCATGACGTGGCGCTGTTCGAGGGGACGCTGCGCGCCAACCTCAGCGCCGGCGCCTCCGTCGACGACGAGGTCCTGCGTGCCGCCGTGCGGGCCGCCGCCGCGGAGGACGTGCTCGCCGCGCACCCGCACGGGTTGGACCGCCTGCTCACCGAACGCGGGGCGAACCTCTCCGGCGGGCAGCGGCAGCGGATCGGCCTGGCGCGGGCGCTCGTCGCCGACCCGCCGGTGCTGGTGCTGCACAACCCCACCACGGCGGTCGACGCGGTGACCGAGGGGTTGCTCGCCACCAGGCTGGCCGAGGCTCGCGGGGCGGGCACCCGTGGCACCGTGCTGATCACCACAAGCCCGGCGCTGCTGCGGATCACCGACCGGGTCGCGGTGATCGATCGGGGACGGGTCGTCGCCGAGGGTCCGCACGAGCGGTTGCTCGCCAGCGACGCCCGCTACCGGGAGGAGACCCTGCGATGACGTCCGAGCCGATCACCCGGCACCTGCTGCCGACGGCCACCGGCCGGCAGACCTGGGCCGCCCTCCGTACCGAGCTGGCGCTCCTGCCCGGGCTCAGTGTCGTCGCCGGCACGTTGCTGGTGGCCGCCGCCGCGACCGGACTCGTCGCCCCCTGGGTGCTCGGCCGCCTCGTCGACGACGTCATCGCCGGAACCGACACGCAACGGGTGATCGCCTGGGCCGGCGTGATCGCGGGCGCCGCCGTGCTCGCGGGACTCCTCACCGCGGTCGGAGCGGCGGTCGCCGCGCGTCTCGGCGAGACCGTGCTGGCCCGACTCCGGGAGCGGGTCCTCGACCGGGCCCTGCACCTGCCCTCGGCCACCCTGGAACGGGCCGGGACCGGGGACCTGGTGGCCCGTGCCGGCGACGACGTGGCCGTGGTGACGAATGTGATCGCCACCAGCGGCCCCGCCTTCCTCGGCGCGCTGCTGTCCGTCGTGCTGACCGCGGCGGGGCTCTTCGCCCTCGACTGGCGACTCGGCATCGCCGGGCTGGTCGCGGCCCCGGCGTACGCGGTGGCGCTGCGCTGGTACCTCAAGCGTTCGGTGCCGTACTACGCCCGGGAGCGGGTGGCGACGGGCGAGCGCGCGCAGGCGACGGCCGAGGCGCTGCGGGGCGCGGCGACCGTGCGCGCCTACCGGATGGAGGACGCCCACGTCGCGCGGATCGCGGAGCGCTCCGGCGTCGCCCGCGACCTGTCGCTGGAGATCTTCGGTCTCTACACCCGCTTCGGGCTGCGCATCAACCGCTCGGAGTTCGTGGGGCTCGCCGCCGTGCTGCTCGCCGGCTTCCTGCTGGTACGTGGCGACCTGGCCACGGTCGGAGCCGCCACCACGGCCGCGCTCTACTTCCACCGCCTCTTCAACCCCATCGGCCTGCTGCTGTTCGAGTCGGACTCCGTGTTGCAGGCCGGGGCCAGCCTCGCCCGACTCGTCGGGGTCACCACCCTGCCGGACACCGCGGCCTCGGCCGGCACCGAGCCCACCCGCCCCGACCGAGCCGTACCGGCGGCACTGGAGGTGACCGTCGCGCAGCACCGCTACGACGACGGGCCGGTGGTGCTGCGGGACGTCGCCCTGCGTCTCGCACCGGGGGAGCGTGTCGCCCTGGTTGGCGCGAGCGGCGCGGGCAAGAGCACCCTCGCCGGCATCATCGCCGGCATCATCGCGCCCACCGACGGCGCGGTGACCCTGCGCGGCGTGCCGCTGGCACAGCTCGACGAGCACCGCCTGCGTCGCGAGATCGCCCTGATCAGCCAGGAGGTGCACGTCTTCGCCGGGCCGCTCGCCGACGACCTGCGCCTCGCCGACCCGGACGCCACCGACGCCGAGATCGCCGCCGCCCTCGACCTCGTCGGCGCCACCGAGTGGGTGCGGACCCTGCCGGACGGTCTCGCCACCGCGGTGGGGGAGGGTGGGCGGCAGCTCACCTCGGCCCAGGCCCAGCAGCTCGCGCTGGCCCGCCTCGCTCTCGCCGACCCGGCCGTCGCGGTCCTCGCCGAGGCCAGCGGCGAGGCGGGCAGCGC
>NZ_JAKKFF010000134.1 GCF_022229015.1 Micromonospora foliorum | reverse complement strand
GGTCGGCGTCCACCCGGGCACGGCCAGGGCGCGCTCTTCGACGCCCTGCCCGGCCCGCCGGGCCCGGGCATCGAGGCACTGACCCAGGTGTACGCCGACCAGCTCGCCCGCATTGCCGCGGCCGAGCACCCCGGCCGGTTCCGGTTGCTGGTGGCCGCCGAGTCGGCCGGCGCGTTGATCGCGGCGGAGATGGGCGCCGCCGGGCTGCCCTGGCGGGCCGACGTGCACAACGAGATCCTGCACGAGCTGCTCGGTGAGGCGTCCCCGGTCGGTGGGCCGCCACGTCGGCTCGCCGAGCTGGCCGCCCGGATCGCCGACGCGCTCGGCGTACGCGGCCTGCACACGGACTCCCCGGCGGAGCTGCTGAAGGCGTTCGCCCGGGTCGGGGTGGAGCTGCCCAACACCCGGGCCTGGGTGCTGCGCGGGGTGGACCATCCGGCGGTGCCGCTGGTGCTGGAATACAAGGAGCTCTACCGGATCTGGACGGCGCACGGCTGGGCCTGGCTCGATCAGTGGGTGCGGGGTGGTCGGTTCCAACCGGAGTACGTGCCGGGCGGTGTCGTCTCCGGCCGGTGGGCCACCCGGGGTGGTGGCGCGTTGCAGATCCCCAAGGTGATCCGGCGGGCGGTGGTGGCCGATCCGGGCTGGCGGTTGGTGGTCGCCGACGCCGGCCAGTTGGAGCCTCGGGTGCTGGCCGCGGTCTCCGGCGACGCCCGGCTGGCGGCGGCGGGTGGTGCGGGCGACCTCTACGCGGCGCTGGCCCGGGACTCGTTCGGCGGCGACCGGGCCAAGGCCAAGGTGGCCCTGCTCGGCGCGATGTACGGGCAGACCGGCGGGGCGGCGGTGCCCGCCCTGGCGGTGCTGAAGCGCAGCTACCCGACGGCGTTCGGTTACGTCGAGGCGGCCGCGCGCACCGGTGAGACGGGTGGCCTGGTGCGGTCGTGGCTGGGGCGGACGTGCCCGCCCGGCTCGGCCGGGTTCGGTGATCTCGACGACGAGCCCTCCGATCCGGAGGGGCCGGCCGATCCGCACAGCCCACGGGCGCGTGCCGCGCGGTCCCGGGGGCGCTTCACCCGCAACTTCGTCATCCAGGCCACGGCGGCGGAGTGGGCCTCCACGTTGCTGGCCACGCTGCGGACGGAGTTGTTCGGCACCGACGCCGAGCTGGTCTTCTTCCAGCACGACGAGGTGGTCGTGCACGCGCCCGCCGGTCAGGCGGACGCGGTCGCCGAGGCGGTCAACCGGTCCGGCGAGCGAGCCTCGGCGCTGCTCTTCGGTGCGACGCCGGTCCGGTTCCCGCTGGATCTGTCCATCGTCGACTGCTACGCCGACGCGGCCTGACCGACCGAGTGTCCGCGTCGGGAGACGCCGGTCGTGTAACGGTTGTGCTATTTCTCCTTTTCGCCCCGCCACCCTCGGCTGGGCGTCCTCGTTGCAGTGTCCGTAGGAGGGGACGGATCGGTCACGGTCCGTCCCGTGCTGGAGGGGGCGCAGCTGAACCGGATCGCAGGAATGATCATCGCCGCAGGCGGGGGACGACGGATCGGTGGTCCCGAGGCGTTGCTGCACCAGGGGGGCAAGCCCCTGGTGAATCAGATGATCGACACGATGACCGAGGCGGGCTGCGAGCAGATCGTGGTCGTCCTGGGTGCCGCCGCCGAGCAGGTCCGGGAGACCGCCGACCTGGGCAAGGCCACCGTTGTGATCAACAAGGCGTGGGGCACCGGAGTCGGCTCGTCCATCCGGGCCGGCCTGGCCGCCATGGACGACGAGGGGATCGAGGCGGTGGTGGTGGTCCCGGTCGACATGCCGGGCCTGACCGCCGAGGCGGTCAGCCGGGTGGCCGCGCTGCCGTACCCGGACGTGCTGGTCTGCGCCACCTACGACGGGTTGCGCGGTTACCCGATGCTGTTCGGCCGCCGGCACTGGCCCGGCATCGCCACCCTGGCCAGCGCCGACGTGGGCGCCCGACCGTACCTGTTGGCGCACAAGGACCAGATCGTCGACATCGCCTGCGACTCGGTGGCCGACGGCAGCCGGGTCGACACCCCGGAGCTGATGGAGATGTACGGGCTCACCGTTCCGCCGCAGCGCGTCGGGGTCTGAGGACCCGACCGCCCGGTCAGCCCGAACGCCAGGACGGCTGCTCTGCTTCGGAACGGACGTCGCGTTGCCGATGTCAGCGTGGACGGCGGGTGGTGGTGGCGCGAGCCACGACGTGCCACTGGTGCCGCGGCGAAGCGTGGGTGGGGTGCCCGAGCGCCACGCGTGCGCAGTGGGCCCCCTGGTCGCGCAGGGACTGGGCCAGGGTGGTCAGTCCGGCGTCCGTGGCCGCGTCGGAATCGTCCCAGCCCGTCAACGCGACGTCGTCGGGGACGCGTAGGCCGGCGCTCGCCACGGCGCGCAGCGCACCCAGGGCGAGTTCGTCGCTCATCGCGGCGATGGCGTCCGGCGGGTCGGTGCCCCGGAGCAGTTCGGCGGCGAAGGTCTCGCCCTCGGTGATGTGGTTGACCGGGCAGACGGCCAGTCGCAGGTCCTCGGCTCGCTGACCCGAGTGTGTCCAGGCGTCCCGGAACCCCTCCCACCGGTGCCGGGTCACCGGAAACCTCACCTCCGGTTCCTCGTCGCCGGTGAGCAGTTGGCGGGCGCGACTCCGATCGAGCGGGAAGCCGAGCACGAGCGGGCGTCGGGCCTCGGCGAAGGCCACCCGTCCGACCGCTGCGGCGGCGGCCCGGTCATCGATGCCGATCACCGGCAGGTCCCGCCGGTGCGGGCCGGCGTGCACCACCGCGGGCAGGCCGGTGTCGGCGACGGCGTCCAGAACCGGGTCATCGTCGCTGGTGGTCCAGACGACGAAGCCATCCACGGCTGCCTGCGCGACGCGCTCGGCGTCGGAGGGTGCGCCGGTGATCGGGACCAGGGTGAGTCCGACGCCCTCGGCGGCGCACACGTCGGAGACACCCGCGAGAAAGCGTGCCGCCTGCGGATCGTCGAAGGCATAGCTCAACCGCTCACCGAGCACGACGCCGAGCGTGCCGACCCGTCCACGGCGCAACCCGCGGGCCGCTGGGTGTGGCCCGGGATAGCCCAGCTTCCGCGCTGCCGCGCGCACCTTCTCCGCAGTCTCGGCGGAAACCCTTCCCGGCTGTGAGTAGGTGTAGGAAACCGTCATCGGAGAGACGCCGGCAGCGCTTGCCACCTGGCGCAGCGTCGGCCGCTTGGGGTTGCCCGCGGGGCGGTTCATGGCACACACTCTATCTGTGTATCGATACACAACGCGGCGGCAGGCCGCGACCGAGACCGAGACGTTCGTACGGGATGCGCCGACCGTGCTGTCGTACGCCGCCCTGGGCTGCTGGACGTTCTGGCTGTACGCCTTCGGGCCGGCGCTGACCCTCCTGCGCGAGGAGTGGGGGTTTTCCTACACCCTGCTCGGCGTCTACGAACTGCTCCTGGCGACCGGCGCGGCCCTCGCCGCGATGGGGTTCGTGTGGGCGGCTCGCCGGCTCGCCAGGGGTGTGCTGTTGTGGTGTTCGGCCCTCGCCACCGTCATCGGCGCGGGTCTGTTCACCCTGGGTGGGGGCGTACCGGCCACCCTGCTCGGAGCCGTGGTGCTCGGTCTGGCCGGGACCACGATGCTCACCGTCGTTCAGGCGGTTCTGTCCGACCGACACGGTGATCGACGCGATCGGGCGTTGACCGAGGCCAACGTGGGCGCCGGTGCCTCCGCGGTGTTCGCCCCGCTGATCCTCGGCGTGCTGGCGGCCAGCGCGGTGGGCTGGCGCGCCACGTTCGCGTTGCCCGCCGTCGTCATCCTGGTGCTGTACCTGCGCTACCGCCACCAACCGCTACCGGCAGTTCCTCGGCCCGCCGCGACGAAGGGCGCCGGAGGCTTGCCGCTTGCCTGCTGGCTGTTCGCCGTGCTGACCGCGGTCAGTTCGGCGATCGAGTTCTGTCTGGTGTACTTCGGCCCCCAGCTGCTCATCCACGCCGGCATGTCCGCCACCGCCGCCAGCACTGCGCTGAGCAGCAACTACCTGGGTATCCTGGTCGGGCGCCTGCTCGGCGCGCGGCTGACCCGCCGCCCCGGCCGCGGCGTCGCGCTGCTGTACGCCTCACTCGCGGTCACCGGCCCCAGTTTCGTCCTGTTCTGGCTGACCGACCAGCCGTTCCTCGCCGTCCTCGGGCTGTTCCTGTGCGGGGTGGGCATCGCGAATCTCTATCCGCTCTCGCTCGCGCTCACCCTCGGCGCGGCCGGCGGACACGAGGACCGGGCCAACGCCCGCTCGCAACTGATCCTCGGCGTGGTCGCCGGCGTCTCGCCCTTCCTGCTCGGCAGCCTGGCCGACAAGTACGGGCTGGTCACCGCCTTCGCCCTCGAACCGGTCCTGATCGGCGTCTGCCTCCTGATGCTGTGGGGCGGGCTTCGTGCCCGCCGCACCAACGCCTGAGCCGGACGCCGTTTCCGGTCGACCGGGCGGCGGCGTGGCGGTCGGGTGCCGGAACGACGTCGCCGCCACCAGCCCTCGGCGGGCGGTGACGGCGACGCGTGAACGGTCGGTCAGTCCTGTGCCTGGTCCAGCTCACCGGTGGCGGCAAGGCGCTGGTACCAGTGGGCGCTGTCCTTCCAGGTGCGTACCTGGGTGTCGTAGTCGACCCGGATGATGCCGAAGCGACGGTCGTAGCCGTAGCCCCACTCGAAGTTGTCCAGCAACGACCAGACGAAGTAGCCGCGCACGTCCGCGCCCTGCGCGCGGGCGTCGGCCATCGCGCCGATGTGCCGACGCAGGTAGTCGATCCGCCGGTCGTCGTGGATCCGGCCGTCGGCCGACACCACATCGTCGAACGCCGCGCCGTTCTCGGTGATCATCATGGGCTGGCTGGGGTATTCGCGCTGGAGGCGCAACAGCAGCTCGGTCAGCGCCGGCGGGTCGATGTTCCAACCCATCGCCGTGTACGGGCCGGGCTGCGGCAGGAAGTCGACGTTCTCCGCGGCGACCCACGGCGTGGACGTCGACGCGCCGTGCCCGTCGGCGTCGGAGCGGGCCGACACCCCGTCCCAGGCCCGGACCAGGGTGCTGGAGTAGTAGTTGACCCCGAGCACGTCCAGCGGCACCGCGATCAGCTTCTCGTCGCCCTCGCGGACGAACGACCAGTCGGTGACGGAGGCGGTGTCGGCCAACAGGTCGGCCGGGTACTCCCCGTCGAGCATCGGGCCGAGGAACGCCCGGTTCGCCAACGCGTCGATCCGCCGGACCGCGTCCTGGTCGGCGGCCGAGTCGGACGCGCCCCGGATGACGTGCAGGTTCAGCGTCACCGACAGCTCGGCGGACGGGGCCAGCTCCCGGACCACCCGACCGGCCAGGCCGTGCGCGAGGTTGAGGTGGTGCACCGCGGCCAGCGCCGCCGCCGGCTCGGTCCGACCCGGCGCGTGCACCCCGGAGGCGTAGCCCAGGTACGCGGAGCACCACGGCTCGTTGAGCGTCGTCCACGTGTGCACCCGGTCGCCCAGCGCGCCGACGATGCCCGCCGCGTACTCCTGGAAGCGCAACGCGGTCTCCCGCACCGCCCACCCGCCGGCGTCCTCCAACTCCTGCGGCAGGTCCCAGTGGTACATGGTGGCCACCGGGCGGACGCCCCGCTCCAGCAGCCCGTCCACCAGCCGGGAGTAGAAGTCGATGCCCGCCTGGTTGAACCGGCCCGAGCCGCCCGGCTGCACCCGGGGCCAGGAGATGGAGAACCGGTACGCGCCGAGCCCGAGGTCGGCGATGTGCCCGAGGTCGTCGGCCCACCGGTGGTAGTGGTCGGCGGCCACGTCACCGGTGTCACCGTTGAGGGTCCGGCCGGGTGTGTGGCTGTAGGTGTCCCAGATGGACGGTCCGCGCCCGTCCTCGGTCGCCGCGCCCTCGATCTGGTACGCGGCGGTCGCCGAGCCCCAGACGAAGCTCTCCGGGAAGTGGTGTTGCGTCATCGTTCCGTCCCCTGGATCTCGCAGATGTAGCCCGTCGAGGTGCCGGCGACCAGTCGGGCGCTGGCCGTCCCATCCTCGTAGCGCACGTCGAACTCGGCGCCCGGTCCGTTGCCGGGTGACGGTACCCGTACCCGGGTCCGCTGCCCCTCGGTCGGTGCGTACACCCGCAGCCGGACATCGTCGGCCCACTCGTAGTCCGGTCGGTCGGTGCGCGAGCCGAACGGGATGACCGCGCCCGGTCGGGCCAGCACCGGCAGGCTGTCGAAGCCGTGCTTCTCGGTCACCCAGGCCGGGCCGGTGACCTGCGCGCCGGTGACCAGGTGCGTCCAGGTGCCGGCGGGCACGTAGTAGGTGACGTCGCCGTCGGCGCTGAGCACCGGCGCGACCAGCACGTCCGGGCCGAGCATGTACTGCCGGTCCAGGTGCGCCGTCGCCGGGTCGTCCGGGAACTCCAGGAACATCGGCCGCATCACCGGCGTCCCGTCGCGGTGTGCCTCCTGGGCGGCGGCCGCCAGGTACGGCATCAGGCCGAGCTTGAGGTGGGTGAAGTGCCGCAGCACGTCGACGGCCTCCTCGTCGTACGCCCACGGCACCCGGTACGAGCCGGACCCGTGCAGCCGGGAGTGCGAGGAGAGCAGCCCGAAGGCGACCCACCGCTTGAACACCGCCGGGTCCGGAGTGCCCTCGAAGCCGCCGATGTCGTGGCTCCAGTAGCCGAAGCCGGACGCCGCCAGGGACAACCCGCCGCGCAGCGACTCGGCCATCGCGACGAACGTCGACTCGCAGTCGCCGCCCCAGTGCACCGGGAACTGCTGCCCGCCGGCGGTCGCCGAGCGGGCGAACAGCACCGCCTCACCCTCGCCGCGCTCGCTCTCCAGCAGTTCGAAGACCGCCTTGTTGTAGAGGTACGAGTAGTAGTTGTGCATCCGCTGCGGGTCCGAGCCGTCGTGCCACACCACGTCGGTCGGGATGCGCTCGCCGAAGTCGGTCTTGAAGCAGTCGACGCCCATGTCCAGCAGCGCCTTGAGCTTGCCGGTGAACCACCGGACCGCGTCCGGGTTGGTGAAGTCGACGAGCGCCATGCCGGCCTGCCACTTGTCCCACTGCCAGACCGAACCGTCGGGGTTGCGGACCAGGTAACCGGCCGCGCGGCCCTCCTCGAAGAGGTACGAGCGCTGCGCGATGTACGGGTTGATCCAGACGCACACCTTCAGGTCGCGCTCGTGCAGCCGGCGCAGCATCCCCTCCGGGTCGGGGAAGGTCGCCGGATCCCAGACGAAGTCCACCCAGTGGAACTGACGCATCCAGAAGCAGTCGAAGTGGAACACCGACAGCGGCAGCCCGCGCTCGGCCATCCCGTCGACGAACTCGGTCACCGTCTTCTCGTCGTACGAGGTGGTGAACGAGGTGGACAACCAGAGCCCGTACGACCACGCGGGGATCCGGGCCGGGCGGCCGGTGAGCGCGGTGTACCGGCGCAGCACGTCCTTCGGGTGCGGCCCGTCGATGACGTAGTAGGTGAGCGACTGGCCCTCGACGCTGAACTGGGTCTGCGTGACGACCTCGGAACCGACCTCGAACGACACGTGCTCCGGGTGGTCCACGAAGACCCCGTAGCCGGCGCTGCTCAGGTAGAACGGCACGTTCTTGTACGCCTGCTCGCTGGCGGTGCCCCCGTCGGCGTTCCAGATGTCGACGGTCTGCCCGTTCTTGACGAACGGGCCGAAGCGCTCGCCCAGCCCGTACACCGTCTCACCGACACCGAGGGCGAGCCGTTCGTGCACGTGCCGGCGGCCCTCGGCGTCGGTGACGACGCCGATGCTGCGCTCGGTGGACGCGGTGACCAGCCGGTCGCCGTGCAGGAAGTCGACCCGCCACCCGTCGATGAGCGCGACCCGCGCGGTCAGCTCGCCGGTGGTCAGCGTCGCGCTGAGCCCGGTGACGTCGACGGTGACCGGGTGAGACTCGTCGGTGCTCAGCCCGAAATGCGGCTCGCGGGGCAGCCCTCCGGTGTGGTGGGCGATGGTCACCCCGATGACGCCGGGGGCGGGGGAGAAGAACCGGACGGTGACCAGGGGGCGGTTGAGGGTGTCGCCGCGTCCGGTGATCTTGCCGGTCGGCGCGAAGACGGTGAAGCCGCGCTCGTCCGGCTCGACCGACTCCACGGTGCCGGGGCGCAGGACGCTGACGCCGGGGCGCAGCTGCCAGTACCCGTCGGTGAACTTCACTTCTCGGCTCCTGCCGTGATGCCGCGCGCCAGAGTGCGCTGGAAGATGAGGAAGAAGAGGATGGCCGGCACCAGGCTGATCAGCGCGCCGGCGTTGGTGGTCGGAGCGTCCATCAGCCGGTCGCCCTGCAACGACGCGAGCGCGACCGGGATGGTCTGCGTCTGGTTGTCGATGAGCATGACCAGCGGGATGAGGAACTCGTTCCACGTCCAGATGAAGAAGAAGATGAGCAGCACCGCGAGGGTGGGCCGCAGGTTGGGGAAGACCACCCGCCACAGCACCGTCCACTTGCCGGCGCCGTCCAGCGCGGCGGCCTCCAGCAGCGAGCGCGGGAACGTACCCATCACCGAGGCGAGCAGGTACGTGCCGAACGCGCTCTGGATCACGGTGAAGATGATGATCACCGAGAGCTGGGTGTTGTAGAGGCCGACCTGCTTCGCCACGTAGTACAGCGGGTAGATCAGCGCCTCCTGCGGCAGCATGTTGGCCAGCAGGAAGAGACCGACGATCCACAGCCGGCCGCGGACCCGGCCGATGCCCAGCGCGTACGCGTTGAGCAGTGACACGGCGACGCCGAGCACGGCCACCGAGCCGGCGATGACCGCCGAGTTCCAGAACTTCAGCGGGAAGTTGACCTCGGTCCAGTACGTGCGCAGACCCTTGGTGTAGAACTCCGTCGGCCAGCTCAGTGGGCCGCCCGACGAGTAGTCGCCCGGCGACTTGAACGCGTTGAGCAGCATGAACGCGAACGGCACCAGCATGACGAGCGCGCCGAGGGTGACCAGGGTGAGCACCACCCAGCGGCTGACGCCGCGGTGGTGTCGATCACGTACGGGCCGGGCCGGCGTCACCGGCGCCGTGCTCGGTGTGAGCGTGACGGCCATGTCAGAACCCCCGGTCCCGGCGCTCGCTGCGGGCCTGCATCCAGATGAAGATCCCGGCCACCACCACGATGATCAGTGTCAGCACGGTGGAGATCGCGGAGCCGTAGCCGACCTGCAGCTTCTTGAAGAACGTGTAGTAGGCGAAGTACGACGGCACGTTCGTGGCGTTGTCCGGGCCGCCCCGGGTCAGGGCGAAGATCGGCCCGAACACCTTCAACGCGGCGATGGTGCAGGTCAGGGCCACCACGAAGGTCTCCGGCCGGATCTGGGGAAGGGTGATCGCCCGGAACCGGTGCAGCCAGTTCGCGCCGTCGACCTCGGCCGCCTCGTACAGCTCGGGGTCGACCCGCTGCAACGCCGCCATGAAGACGACCACCGGGTAGCCGATCTGCACCCAGATCATCACGGCCATCACGGCCGGCAGGGCGGTGCCCGGGTCGCCGAGCCAGTCGTGGCGCAGCGCGCCGAGACCGACCGCGTCGAGGAGGCTGTTGAACGCGCCGTCGGGGCGCAGGATCCAGCCCCAGACGATGCCGGCCACCACGACGGGCAGCACCTGCGGGAGGTAGAACGCGGCCCGCAGCGCGGCGGCGGTGCGGGGCTTGAACCGGCGGCCGATGACGTCGAAGAGCAGCGCGGCGAGCAGCAGCCCGAGCAGGGTGGGCACCACCACCATCGCGACGAGCATCCAGACCGTGTTGCGGAACGACGCCCAGAACACGTCGTCCTGCAGCAACTGCTGGTAGTTGTCCAGGCCGACCCACCGGGGGTCGCCGATGCCGGACCACTTGGTCAGCGACAGATAGAGGGTGCCGACCAGCGGCGCGCCGATGACCAGGAGAAAGAGCACCGCTCCGGGGAGCAGGTAGAGCCAGTACGCCGCGTTGCGGCCGCGTCGTCTGCGGCTCGGCGCGGGCGGGGTGGGGGTCGCGGCCGGCGGTGTGGCGGCGACCGTCTCGGAGACTGCCATGGAAGATCCTTCCCGGCGGGGCGGGCGGGCGCGCCGGTTCTGCCGGTCACGCCCGCCGCTCGCCGTGTCACTTGCCGGTGATCTCCTTGACGCCATCGGCGTACGGCTTGGCGATCGTGTCGAGGACCTGGTCGGGCGTCTTCGAGCCGTTGATCAGCCCCTGGAAGCCGGAGACCAGCACGTCGTAGTAGCCGGGGACCGGCCAGTCCGGGTAGAAGGCGAGCCCGTCCTGCTTGCTGACCGTGTTGAAGTCCTCGATCAGCTTGCGGTCCTTCGGGTCGCTGATCTTCGACGCGTCGGCGGCGACCGGAACACCACCGTTGTTGCCGATCAGGTCCTGGATCTCCGGGCGCAGGGTGATGTCGATGAAGTCGTACGCCAGGCTCTTGGCCTTGCTGTTCTCCGGAACCACCCAGAGGTTGCCGGAGGAGCCGGCCTGCAGGGTGTTGCCGGGGAAGAGGAAGGTGTCCCAGTTGGCCTTCATCTCGGCCTTGAACCGGCCGTACCACCAGCTACCCGAGACGATCATCGGAACCTTGCCGCCAATGAAGGCGGTGCCCATGTCCTCGGCCTTGAGGCTGGCCGAGTTCTTCGCCACGTAACCCTTCTGCACCCACTGGGCGAAGGTGTCCGCGCCGTACTTGAGCGGGTCGGCCTTGAAGTCGACAGGGTTCTTGTAGAGCTGGTAGTTGTCGATGAACTGCCGGTCACCCTTGGAGAGGGCGAGCTGGTAGAAGAGCTGCCCGGCCGGGTACTCGGCGCCGGCCATGCCCAGCGGGGTGATGCCCTTGCCGACGAAGGTGTCCATCGCGGCGGTCATCTCGGCCATGGTGGTCGGGACCTTGACGCCGTTCTGCTGGAACAGGTCCTTGTTGTAGTAGACCGTGACGTACTCGCCGTAGTTCGGCACACCGAACCACTTGCCGGAGCCCATCACGCCCTTGTCGCTGTACCGGGCGGTGGTCTGCAGGCTGGGGCTGAGCTTGCCGGCCCAGCCGCGCTTGTCGGCCTCGGTGCTCAGGTCGGCCAGCAGGCCCTGGGAGGAGAGCAGCCCGGCGGTCGCGTTGCCCTTGTTGTACTCCATGATGTCCGGGCCCTCGGACGAATTGATGATCATGCCAGCGTTCTGCTGGATCTGCTCGAACGCCTTGCGCTCGAAGCGCACCTCGACGCCCGGGTGCTCGGACTTGAAGATCTCGATCGCCCGGTTCCAGCCGACCCCCATGGCGCTGTTCTCGCTCTCGTAGTGCCAGAGCTTGAGGGTCTTGGCGTCGCTGTTGTCCCCGTTGTCACCACCGCCGCAGGCGGCCACGGTGGTCGTCGCGGTCGCGGCCAGGGCGATCGCGGCGACGAGCCGGTGGAATCGCTGCATTACTATCCTCCTCGTTGAGTACTAGCCGGTACTTCACGGGGCCCGTCGTCGCGTTGCAGCGCGATGGCGGGCCGTTTTCGCTGGTCAGCCCCCGTCGTTCGACGATGGGCCAGGGGTGATCAATGCCGTCCGCCGTGGCGCGGCGGTCGACCCTCGCACCTCCAACGCGCACGGCAGCAGTTGCTGGTGACGGTGGTCGGCGGGGCCATCCAGGTGGCGCGTCAGCGCCTCGATCGCGATCCGGCCGAGCGCCGAACCGGGTGACGTCATCGCGGTCAGCGCCGGGGTGGCCAGTTCGGCGACCTGCGGCGAGGTGACCATCGAGACGACGGAGACGTCGTCGGGCACCGACAACCCGCGGCCGGTCAACTCGCCGAGGATGCCGAAGATCGCCGTCTCGTTCATGGCCAGCACCGCGGTCAGCTCCGGGGCTTGCGCGAACGCGGCGGCCAGGGCGGCCCGCCCGCCGGCGGCGCTGTCCTCGGCCGCGATCATCACCGGCTCCAGGCCGTGCCCGGTCATCGCCGCGGTGAAGGCGTCACGGGTCCGCAGCGCCGGCCCGTAACCGCTGGCCAGCGTCGCGGCCGAGTGGTTGACGTAGACGATCCGCCGGTGACCGAGCCCGACCAGGTGCGCGACGGCCTCCCGGACGGTCTGGTCGAAGTCGATGTCGACGTAGGAGAGGGTGCTGGTGTCGCCGGTGCGGCCGATCAGCACCAACGGCACCCCCGCCTCCTGGAGCACGGTGACCCGCTCGTCGGCCAGCTGGACCTCCATCAGCACGACCCCGTCGAGCATCCGCTGACTGGCCAGCCGACGCAGGTCGTCGAGGTTGCCCCCGCCGACCGGCGAGAGCACCAGGTGGTAACCGGCGACGCTGGCCGCGGCGGCGGCACCGGTGACGAACGCGGTCTCGGTGGCGCCGAGGCCGCGCTCGTCCATCGGCATCAGCAGACCGAGGATGCGGCTGCGGCGACTCGCCAGCCCTCGGGCCATCGCGTTGGGCTGGTAGTCGAGCTGCGCCATCGCGGCCAGTACCTTGTTGCGGGTGGCCTGCGAGATCGGCCGGGTGCCGGTGAGCACGTACGAGACGGTGCTGACCGAGACCTGTGCGAGGCGGGCGACGTCGTGCATGGTGGCCACCGCGCACCTCCTCCGGCCTGGGGTGGGACCGCTCCCGAACTTCGTCGAAGCGTTTCGACGAAGCGGTTCGACAGGACGCTAGGCCACCTGTTACGGCGACGTCAATAGCCGATGTCGAAAAGAATTCAACAGTCGCCCGGCCCTCAACGCGCCCCCGTGCCGCGCGCCCCCGTGCCGCGCGCCGTGCGCCGCGCACCCCTCAAGATCGTGCTCGATCCTGGATGTAGTCCCCTCGGGCCGTCGCGGAGGCCACTACAACAAGGATCGAGCACGATCTTGAGGGGTGCGGGTGCGGGGGCGGGGGCGAGAGGGCGAGGGCGAGAGGGCGAGGAGGCGAGGAGGCGAGGGCGCGCGGCGAGGAGGCGAGGGCGCGCGGCGAGAGGGTGGCACGGCGGGGCGACGGGGGCGGCACGTCGCGGTGGGCCGAGGACGGGAAAAGCGAGGGTGAGGGTGAGGGCGATGGCGCGCGGCGGTCGCGGATCAGGGCAGGTTGAAGAGGGCGGCGGCGCTGTTCCAGCAGACCGCGCGCAGCCAGTCGTCGCCCAGGTCCAGTCGGGCCAGCCCGGTCACCTGCTCGGCGTACGGGTACGGGATGTTCGGGAAGTCGCTGCCCAGCAGCACCTTGCCGGCCAGCCCCAGCTCGCGCAACCGGGGCAACTCGTTGGCGGGGAAGGGGACGAACTGGTCGAAGAACGGCGTGAACGCCATGGTGGTGTCCAGCCGGACCCGCTCGTACGTCTCGGCGAGGTCCAGGAAGGCCCGGTAGTCCGGGGCGCCCATGTGCGCCACGACGGCGGTCAGCCGGGGGTGGCGGGCGAGTAGGGCGGCGAACGGGTCCGGGCCGGTGTGGGCGGTTCCCACCGGCGCGTGCCCGGCGTGCACCACGACCGGCACTCCCGCGTCGGAGAGCATCCCCCAGACCGGGTCCAGCGCCGGATCGGTTGGCGCGAAACCGCCGACCTGCAGGTGCAGCTTGAACACCTGGGCACCTTCGGCGAGGGCCGCCTCGACGTACCCGGGGGCTTCCGGCTCGGGGTAGAACGTGGCCGAGGCCAGGCACCCGGGGGTGTCGCGGGCGAAGTCCAGGGTCCAGCGGTTGAGTTCCGCGGCCATGCCCGGCCGGTGGGCGTACGCCAACGCGCTGAACGCCCGTACCCCGAGCCGGCGCAGGTGGGCGACCCGGTCGGCGTCGCTCCACCGGTAGCGGATCGGCCATTCGGTGCCGACCAGTGGCCCGGCGGCGTCGAAGTAGGCCCACACCCGACGCAGCAGTCGCGGTGGCAGGAAGTGCACGTGCACGTCGGCGAGGCCGGGCAGCCCCAGCGAGCGGCAGAACTCCGGCACGCGTTCGTCCTCGACTGGCGGGACCACCGGCGCCGGATCGGTCATATGTCGATGTCGAATCGGCTCAGCACGGAGGGCGCGATCAGGCCGACGGTCGCGAGCGCCGAGACGACGGTCAGTGCGATGCGCATCCCGACCACTTCGGCCTTGCTGCCGACGCGCAGCGCGATGCTGTTCGGCAGGCCGATCATCATCCACATGCGCCGTTTGATCGGGATCGGCCAGAGGATCGGCACGCCGGCTCTGGTGATCATGTCGCCGAGGATGTGCACGAAGCAGCCCACGCCCAGCGCGGTGCCGATCAACGGATAGCCGCGTCCACCCGGCAGGTTGGCGAAGGTGAACCAGGCCGCCCCGGCCGAGGCGAGGGTGATGATCACCCACCCGGCCCGTTCGGCCCAGTCGTCGAACAGCCCGCGCAGCGCCAGGCCGAACATGAAGAACAGGATGGTGATGACCGCCCATTTGCCGTACGCGGCGCAGAGCGCGGTGGTGCCCCAGCCGACAAGCACGGTGAACGGCAGCGTGTGGGTAAGCGTCCGGTGCCCGTTGTTGCGGCGTGGGTCCCTGCTGAGCTTGGTGGCGTAGTAGACCCCGAGGGAAATCTTCTCCATCACCTCGGCGGCGAAGAGCGAGAAGACCCCGAAGGTACGGGAAACGGTCGCCCCACCCTGGTTCTTGGTCACCTTGCCCGACATGTCGAGGTCGGGAAAGAGCGCGCCACCGGCGCACACCGCGGTGCCCACCGCCAAAGCGAGTGGCGACTGGTGGTAGTCGGCGAACTGCTCCAGTGCCCAGGAGCCCGCCAGCCACACCGCCGCGCCGGACAGCGCGTGTTGCGGTCCCATCATCTCGGCTCACCCTCCCCAGGGATCTTGAGCGCCAAAACTACGCCACTGTAGTCAGCGTCGGCGCCGCAGGGGCATCACCCGGAAGGTCCACATCGGACGGCGTCACAGGGTGGGGGTGAAGCTCTGCCGGATCATCGGCAAGTATGCCGCGTTGACCTGCCAATCGAACTCTTCTGTCAACCACGAGACGGTGTAGGAGCGGTCGGCCGAAGTGTTGGCCAGCAGCCGGAAGCTGTGCACCGCAACGCCGAGGGCGTTCTGCCAACCGCACTCCCACACCGCGCCACCCTCGAAGATGTCCATCGCGGAGATGTCCACCCTGCGATAGCCCGGCAGCGCCTCACTCGTGGTCAGCCGAGCCTCCTCGGTCTTCCAGTGCGCCACCGGATCCGCGCGGGCCGGCCCCGCCTCGACGCTGAGCACCCGGGACCCGCCGGATCTCCGGAAGCAGGTCGCCGAGCCCTCGGTCCAGCGCGCCCACCCCACCGGCGCGGCGATCCGAAACCCGGTCGGGTCGTCGTACCAGGTCCAGCCCTCGCGCAGCGCGTACTTCACGTCGGCCGGCGGTGACGCCGACACCACCGGGGTCGCCGACGGCGGCGGGGCCGACGAGCAGGCGAACGCCGCCGGTCGGGAGGTCGGCGCACCACCACCCGAGCCGGACGGTGGAGTCCGCTCGTCGTGCCGGGTGACCAGCGCCAGCGTGACGCCTCCCGCGACGAGCAGCGCGGTGGCCGCACCACCCAGGGCGATCAGGCGCCGCCGCCGGCCGGGCCGGC
>NZ_JAKKFF010000133.1 GCF_022229015.1 Micromonospora foliorum | reverse complement strand
GCCGTACTGGCCGGCCGTTGCGGCGCCCACGTCTCGCTGCGCCCCAGCCGGCGCGGTGGGACGGCCGCGATCGTGCTCCTGTCCGCCCAACTGGTCACGGTCACCGACAGCGGCCGTACACCGGCCAGCGCACCACCCGACACCCCGTACCCACCGGCCGGCGCCGACCTGACCGACCCGAGCGGCGACGGCGCGCTGCCGACGCGGGTCCGCCAACCCGGGCCGACCGGCCCGGGACACGGCAGGACCAGCCTCGACACGGTCGAGTTGCCAGTCGCGAGAACAGCAAGGAGACCTGAATGACGTCTGCAGTGGTCACCGAGGACGGCCTGACCGACGCCCTGAACAGCCTGGTCGACCGAGTGCACGGCGCGGAGTTCGCGGTGGTGCTCTCACCCGACGGGCTGCCGCTGGGCGGGTCGCGGCGGGTGGGGGAAAAGCTGGCCGAGCAGATCTCCGGCGTGGTCGCCGGTCTGATCGCGTTGGGGCTGGCCGCCACCCGGACCTGCGACGCGGGTCGGCTGCGCCAGGTCGTGGTGCAGATGTCGCGAGCGTTCCTGTTCATCGCCACCATCCCGAACGGAACCATCCTCACTGTGCGGATCGCCGGTGACGACGTCGAGGTCGGTGACATGGCGTACGAGGTGGCGCTCTTCGTGGGGCAGGCCGAGCGGCACCTGCCGATCACTCTGGGCCCGGCCTCCTCGGTGACGATCGGGGACACTGGTGCACACCAGCGGCACCACTGACGAGGCGTGGTACGACGACGACGCGGGCCCGGTCGCCCGGCCCTACACGATGACCGGGGGGCGCACCGCGCCCGCACGCGGCAAGTTCGACCTGATCTCGCTGGTCGTCGCCCGGCGAGGGGTCACGCCCCCCACACCGCTCTTCCCCGAACAGGCGCGGATCGTCGAGCTGTGTCACCATCCAGTGTCGGTGGCCGAGGTCGGTGCCGAGTTGGACCTTCCGCTGGGGACCGTCCGGGTGCTGCTCGGCGACCTGCTCGCGGCCGGGCTGATCGAGACACACCAACCGCCGATGCTGTCGGAGCTGCCGACCGAGGACCTGCTCGAGGCGATACTCGTCGGGCTCCGCGCTCTGTGACCGGGTAGGTGCCACCCGCGACCCGGACGGATCGCGGGCACCCACCCGGCGACGAACTGAAGGAGAGACAGGCAGTGCCGGCAACACCACCCCAGCCACGCCGTACCGTGGCGATCATCCTGCTGGACCGGGTCGTGGCCCTCGTCACGACCACACGGCGGGTGCTCACCGGTCGGGAGGACGTCTCGCGGGCCACCTGGGTGGCCGTCATCGCGGCGCTCGGGGTGCTGATCGCGACGGCCGTGTCCGTCGTCGGGGTGCTGCGAACGCCGGAGAAGCTGACACCGGTGACCCTCGACCCGCCGCCGTCGGTGGAGCAGGTGGGCGCGTCGCCGTCCGGTACGCCCCGCGCGCAGGCGCGACCGGCGGTCACCAGCCCGGCGGTGCCCGCTCCCCCGCCCGCCTCGGCCTCCTCGGTCCCACCGGCCGTCGCGTCGTCGGGTCGGCCCACGCCGACCGGTGCGACCGCCGAACCCACCCCGGCGGCCCTGGGCGCCGACTTCGCCGTCACGGACAACGCCCTGCTCAGCTACGGCGCGACCGTGACGATCAACAATCCCGGCGCGGTCCCGGCGCCGCGGTGGACGCTTGTCGTCACCTTGCCTCGGGAGTCGCTGGGAGTCAGCGGGGTCGAGGGAGCACAGGCCAGCCGGGACGGTGCGGTGTGGACGTTCGTGCCGGACGCGAACACCGGCCAGGTGCCCGGCAACGCCTCGGTCCGGGTGACGTTCCGGGTCAATGGATCGTTGACCGGTTCCGCCCCCAAGGCGTGCACCATCGACGGGGTCGCCTGCTCCGGCCTGTCGAACTGACCTGCCTTCTCCCGGGCCCGACGGTAGGGGTTTCCCCACCGTCGAGATCATGGGTCGCCGTGTGGTCCGGGAAACCCGCCTCGACCAGGCTTTCCCCATGGGAAACAGCGATGGGACCCCCGCTCGCGGGCTGGTCGTCGAAGTACTCGACGTGACGAAGGCATATACCGGCGGCGGCGGTGTCCGGGCCTTGGACGGGGTGTCGGTCGGGTTCGAGGCCGGTTCGTTCTGCGCGGTGATGGGTCCGTCGGGCTCGGGCAAGTCGACGCTGCTGCACTGCGCGGCGGGCCTGGACCGGCCGGACAGCGGCCGGGTGCTCCTCGCCGGACAGGACATCGGCGGGCTGCGTGAACCCCGACTCACCGAGGCCCGACGACAGCGGGTCGGGTTCGTCTTCCAGTCGTACAACCTCATGGAGTCGCTGTCGGTCTGGCACAACATCCTGCTCCCGCAACGGCTGGCCGGGGTGCGCCCGGACCAGGGCTGGGCGCGGGAGGTGATCCGGCGCGTCGGGCTCACCGGACGCGAGGACGACCGACCCGGCCGACTGTCCGGCGGTCAGCGGCAGCGGGTCGCGCTCGCCCGTGCGCTCGCCAGCCGGCCGGAGGTCATCTTCGCCGACGAGCCGACCGGCGCGCTGGACCTGTCGACCGGCCGCGAGGTGCTCGGGTTGCTGCGTGAGGCCGTGGACCAGACGGGCACGACGATCGTCATGGTGACGCACGACCCGGCCGCCGCGGCGTGGGCCGACCGCGCCGTGTTCCTCGCCGACGGACGGATCGTCGCCGAACTCGCCGACCCGACGGCCGAGAAGGTCGCCGCGCAGATGATGGCGGTGACGGTCCGATGATCCGGCTCGCTCTCGGCACCCTGCGCCAGCACCGCGGCGCCTACGCCGGCACGTTCTTCGCCGCGCTGCTGGCGGTGGCCCTGCTCGTCGGCGGTGGCCTGCTGCTCGCCTCCGTGCTCACGGCGAAGCCGCCGGCCAATCGGTTCGCGGCGGCGCCGATCGTCGTCGCGGGTGACCGCGACGTCACCCTCGAGAAGGTCACCACCAAGCAGAAGAAGGACAAGTCCAAGGTCAAGCGCAAGGTCAAGTCCGAGCGGCTCACCGGTGCCGGCTCGCTGCCGGTCGACCTCGCCGGGCGGCTGGGCGACCTTCCGGGTGTCGCGGCAGCGGTCGCGGACGTCGCCTTTCCGGTCCAGGCGAGTACGCCGGACGGCCGGCCGCTGCGCGGCGCCGACGGCGCCCCGGTGATCGGACACGGGTGGGCCTCCGCAGCGCTGACGCCGTACCTGTTGCGCGGCGGTGCGGCGCCCGGCCGGGGTGAGGTGGTCATCGACGCCGACCTCGCCCAGCGGTCGGGCAGCACGGTGGGTGGGCGTCTGCTGGTCACCACGAAGACTGGTGTACACACGATGGTCGTCTCCGGCGTCGCGGCACCGGCCGGTCGGAACGGGCTGCCCGCCCAGGGCGCGCTGTTCGTCGCCGACGGTGAGGTGGCGACGGTTTCCGGGCTGCCCGGTCCGACCGCGGTGGCCATGCTCACCCGACCGGGCACCGACCCGGTCGCGCTCCGCGCCGCCGTCGGGCAGGTGGCCGGCGACCACGAGGTGCTCACCGGCGCCGACCGGGTCCGGGCCGACCTGCCCGGCGCTCTGCCGGATTACATCGGCCCAATCTCGATCTTCGGTTTCGTCATCGGCATCACGGCGTTCGCGGCCGTCTTCGTCCTCACCGGCACGGTGACGCTCGGCGTCCGCCAACGGCTGCGCGAACTGGCACTGCTGCGCACCGCCGGCGCGACCCCCGGTCAGCTGCGCCGCCTTCTCGGCGTGGAGAGCCTCCTGCTCGCCGGGGCCGCCGCGCTGCCCGGCGCGCCGCTGGGAGTGCTGTTCGCCCACCTGGTGGCCGCCCGGTTCCAGGAACTGGGCGCGGTGCCGGCCCAGTTCGTCGTACGGACCAACGTGCTCGTCATCGTCGCGGCCGCGGCGGCCGGGATGGTGGTGACCTTCGTCGGTGCCCGGGTCGCCGGCCGTCGAGCGGTGCGGATCGCCCCGACGCAGGCACTCGCCGAGACCGCCGACGCGCCCACCGGCGGGCTGGCCCCGCGGATCGCCGCCGCGGTGACGACCACCGCCGGTGCGGTCGCCCTGCTCGTCTTCGTTCCCCTCGACGGGCCACTGGGGATGGGCATGAGTTTCGTGTCGTCCGCCCTGCTGCTGTGCACGGTCGCCGCCCTCGGCCCGCTGCTGGTCCGGGCGCTGACGACACCGGTGTCCCGCCTCGTCGGCGTCGGCGGCCCGACCGGCTGGCTGGCTGGCCTGGTCTCCAGGGCCGAGCCGCGGAGGGTCGCGGCGATCGCTGTCCCGCTCGTGCTCATGTTCGCCATCAACGCCACCATGCTGCTCAACAGTGCCCTGCTGGGCCAGTTGGCCCAGCGGGAGCAGCAGGACCGCACGGCGGCCGCGACGGCGCAGGTGACGGCACCCGGTGGCCTTCCGCTCGACACCGTCGAACGACTCGTCGCCCTGGACGGGGTGACCGGCGCGGCGGCGACGCTGCCGACCCGGGCGATCGTGGAGCAGGGTGGCAAGCCCGAGGACTTCGCCAGCCAGGGTCTGCTGATCGCCGGCACCGAGGCGGCGCTCGACCTCGATCTGCGCGCCGGGACGCTGCCAGGCCCGGGCGCGTTCGCCGCCAGCGCCTACGTGGCCGGCCAGTACGGCTGGCGGGTGGGCGACGACGTGCAGGTGTGGCTCGCCGACGGCCATAGGGTCGACCTCCGCCTGGCCGGGGTGTACGCCCGGGCCCGTGGCTTCGGCGACCTGGTTCTGCCGGCGGAGCTGGTAGCCGCACACGACCCGCGCGGGCTGGTCGGCACGGTCGGGCTGCGCTACCGCGGCGACGTCCCGGACCGGATCGCCGCGTCGTGGCCCGGCCTGCGGTTGGCTCCGACGCTCGCTGCGGCGCCAGCCAACGATGCGCAGAACCAGCAGGGTGCGTGGGAACTCATGGTGGTCATCTCCCTCGGCTTCACGGCGATCGCCGTGGTCAACACGTTCGCCATCGCCACCGCCGCGCGCCGCCGCGAGTTCGCCGATCTGCGGCTGGCCGGTGCGACGACCGGGCAGCTGCACCGGCTCGTCGACCGCGAGGCGATGATCACGGTTGCCGTCGGGCTGCTGCTGGGCGCACTGGTCACCGCGATCGTGGTCGGCGCGTTCAGCGCCGCGCAGGACGGCACCGTGCGGGTCGTCGTCGACGCCGGCACGTACGCGGGGATGCTCGGCGGTGTCGCGGCGCTCGGGCTGGTCGCGGGCGCCGTACCGGCCCGGGTCCTGTTGCGTCGGCGCGGCCTGCCGGCCCTGGGCGACCGGCGCTGAGGGTGCTTCCGACCGGACCGCCGCTCGGGCTCGTCGTCCGGATCCTCCGGGACCGAGTCCGGTCGGCGGTCCGGGGCGGCGCCGCCGATAGGATCGCCGCGATGATCCGCACAACGGCTTCGGCGCTGGCGTACCTGCTCAGCAGCCTCGTCGCGGGCGTCGTCGGCCTCGGCTGGAGCCTGGCGTCCACCATCGGGGTCGGCCTGCTGTCGATCACGCAGCTCGGTGGCCCGGCCTTCCTCGGCGTGACCTGGGTGACCCGGCGCCTCGCGGACCTGGAGCGCCGCCGGGCAGGTTGGGTGCTCGGCACTGCCATCGCCGCGCCGTACCTGCCGATCGAGGGTGCCACCATCCGGCAGCGGGTCCGTGCGGTCGCCGTGCAGCCCGCCACCTGGCGCGACCTGGCCTGGCTGGTCGCGGTGTTCCCGCTGGGCCTGGCCGGCGGAATCGCCGCCATCGTGGTCACCGTCGTCGATCTCGCCGCCGTCGTGGCGCCGCTGTGGGCGTGGGCGGTGCCGAACCCGCATGCGCCGTTCCCGATGCGTCCGCTCATGACGACGGTGCCGGGTCGGTTCGGCCTGACCGTGCTCGGCGTGCTGTTGTTACCGGTCACCGCCTGGTTGCTACGAACCGCCGGGCGAGCCCAGGCCCGCCTTGCCCGAGGCTTGCTGGCGCCGGGCGCGCACCGGCAGCTGGTCGAGGAGGCCGCGCGCCTCGCGCAGACCCGCCGTCGGGTCGTCGACGCCCAGGCGGCGGAGCTGCGTCGGATCGAACGGGACCTGCACGACGGCGCCCAGGCCCGGATCGTGGCCGCCGGTATGACGCTGGCGCTGGCCGCCCGCAAGCTGCCCACCGGCGCGAATGGTGCGTCCGATGTGGACCTCGCCCGCCGGCAGCTCGACGACGCCCTCACCGAGCTACGCCGGCTGGTGCGTGGCATCCACCCGCCGATCCTCACCGACCGGGGGCTGCACGCCGCTGTCGCCGCCCTGGCCGGCGACAGCCCGCTCGCCGTCGAGATCCGGGGCGACCCGGAGCAGCGGTATCCACCAGCGGTCGAGTCGGCGGCCTACTTCGTCATCGCCGAGGGTCTCGCCAACGCGGGCAAGCACGCCGAGGCCGGGACCTGCGTGGTCACCCTCGCCCGAGGCGCCGGTGCGGTCACCGTCACGCTCACCGACGACGGGCAGGGCGGCGCCGACCCGACCGGATCCGGGCTCGACGGCCTGCGCCGCCGGGTCGAGGCACTCGACGGCCGGCTCACCATCACCAGTCCACCCGGCGGTCCCACCGTCCTGTCCGCGGAGCTGCCCCACTGATGCGCATCGTGATCGCCGAGGACCTGCTGCTGCTTCGGGACGGCCTGGTGCGGCTGCTGACCGACACCGGCCACACCGTCGTCGCCGCCGTCGACACGGCACCCGCCCTGCTGGCGGCCGTCACCGAGCACCGGCCCGACCTGTCCCTCGTCGACGTGCGGCTGCCACCCGGCTTCCGGGACGAGGGGCTGCGCGCCGCCCTGACGCTGCGCGCCGCGGACCCGGACACGAAGGTGCTCATCGTCTCCCAGTACGTCGAACGGGCCTACGCCGTGGAACTGCTCGCCGACGGCCGCGGCGGTGTCGGTTACCTCCTCAAGGACCGGGTCACCGCCCTCGACGACTTCCTCGACGCGGTGACGCGGGTGGCCAACGGGGGCACCGCCCTCGACCCCGAGGTGGTACGCCAACTGTTCACCCGCAACAGCCGTAACCACGGTATCGACGGGCTCACCGCACGGGAGCGGGAGGTACTCGGCCTCATGGCCCAGGGCCTGTCCAACGCGGCCATCTGCGCGGCGCTCGTCCTGGCACCGGTGTCGGTGGAGAAGCACATCACCAATATCTTCGCCAAGCTCGACCTGCCGCCGGCCGAGGACGCCAACCGCCGTGTCCGCGCGGTCCTCGCCTACCTCAATCACTAGATACCCCGGTCGACAGCCGGCTCCTGCTCCCGGTCGGTACATCGAGCGTTCGGGCGGTCGTCACACTGGATTGATCATGAATTCGGGCGTGCTTCGTACCGTCGCGACCATGACTGTCCTACCCGCACCAATGTCGCCGCCCGGCGCCGGGTCGCGCCTCGGCGCCCCGCGTACCCGGGCCGCCGCCGCAGTCGCCGCCCTCGCCGTCACCGGCGCTGCCGTCGCGGTCGCCGTCGCCACCTCGTCGCCCGCCACCGCCGAGCCGGGCAACGTGGTCGTCTCGGAGAACTTCTCGGCCGGGTCGCTGCCCGCCGGTTGGCACGCGGTCGACGGCGCCTGGAAGGTCGAGAACGGCCGACTGTACGGAACCTCCGCCAGCTCCAGCGAGAACAACAAGATCACCTTCGGTCGGCACCTGAACGACTTCCGCCTCGAGGCGACCATGCGCTTCGAGGCGGTCTCGGCCGCCACCCGCTGGGCCTCGCTCGGCATCGATGTCCCCGCCAACGGGGCGACTCCCTGGTGGATCGCCACCATGCGCAGCGGGACCACCGCCGCCAACGGGCTCGAATTCGCCCAGCGGACCACGGCCAACGCCTGGGTCGTGACGAACACCGCCGCCGCCCCGTCCGCCGCCGGCACCGGCCGGGACGTGCGCGTCGCCGTCGAGGTGCACGGCAACCAGGCCCGCTGGATCTTCGACGGGCGGGAGGCGATGCGGACCAGCAGCCTCCAGCGCTCCGCCGACGGCGTCCAGGGGCTCTTCGTCAACGGCGCGACCGTGTCGTACGACGACGTCACCGTGACCGAGCTGGCGCCGAACGGCTACCTCCGCCCCGAGGGCAGCCCGTTCACCGTGGTCGCCCATCGCGGCGCGTCCGCCGCCGCGCCGGAGAACACCCTCGTCGCCCAGGAGATCGCCCGTAGGGGCGGCGCCGACTGGATCGAGAACGACGTCCAGCCGAGCAAGGACGGCATCCCGTTCATCCTGCACGACGGCACCGTCGACCGGACCACCGACGGCACCGGCAACATCCGGGACCTGACCGCCGCGCAGATCAAGGCGCTCGACGCCGGCTCCTGGTTCGGCCCGCAGTACGTCGGCGAGCGGGTGCCCACCCTCGCCGAGCAGCTCGCCGACCTGCGAACCCGGGGCGGCAACCTACTCGTGGAGATCAAGGGCAAGCACACCCGCGACGAGGTCG
Source organism: Micromonospora foliorum (assembly GCF_022229015.1). GTDB lineage: Bacteria > Actinomycetota > Actinomycetes > Mycobacteriales > Micromonosporaceae > Micromonospora > Micromonospora foliorum. The sequence goes on along the minus strand of NZ_JAKKFF010000133.1, from coordinate 5,144 downwards.
CCACGATCATCCAGGTGATCCGGGACGAGCAGATGATGGGCCGGGTCTTCATCCAGAGCTTCGAGGTCGACGCCCTGAGGTACACCCACGATATCGCCCCCGAGCTGCCGCTCGGCCTGCTCCGCAGCACCCTCGACGCCGACCCGGTGGCGATCGCGAAGGAGCTGCACCTGACCGCGTACAACCCGGACGGCAACGCGCTGCTGGCCAAGCCGGAGGTCGTCGCCCCGCTGCACGCCGCCGGGGTCGCCGTGATGGCTTGGACGATGGACTCGGCCGGCCTGTGGCAGCGGCTGGAGCGGATCGGAACCGACGCGATCATCACCAACCGCGCCGCCGAGCTGGTCGGCTGGAACTCGGCGTTCCTCCAGCGGGCCTCGGCCGACCCGACCGTGCAGATCACCTCGCCGCCCAACGGGGCTCGGCTGGACCGGGCGCAGTCCCCGGTGATCGCGGTCGCCGCGACCAACGCGGACACCGTCACCGTCACGCTGGACGGTAAGAAGTCGGCGGCCGGGCGCAAGCTCGACCTGGCCAGGCTGACCGCCGGCCGGCACACCATCTCCACCGAGGTGACCGGGCCCGAGGGCACCGCCACCGCGACCAGCGCCTTCACCGTGACGGTGAGCCAGGCCGGCCTCGGCTACCTGATCCTCACCTCGGGGGCCGACTCGGCCGCCGTTACCGCGATGACCACCAAGCTGGCCCACGCCCAGTACGCCGAGCTGGCCGCCTACGCCGACCGGCAGGCCGGCAAGCTGGTGCCGGCCGAGGTCGCCAGCGTCATCGCCGCCGACGCCCGCACCCTCGCACTGAAGTAGCAGGTCTCCGGGTGGCGCTGGTCCGCGAGCCAGCGCCACCCGAAGCCCTCAGCCGATGGCGACGGGCGACTCGGCCCGCTCGCCCTGCTGACGCACCAGCGGCAGCGCCGGGGCCAACGCCAGCGCCATGCACAGGCCGCCGATGGGAAGCAGGTCGAGGGTGACCGCCGGCAGGACGATGCCGGCGAGGAGCAGCGGCACACTCCACCACGGCAGCCGCCGTCGCACGGCGAGCATGGCCGCGAGAACGAGCAGGCCGAGGAAGAAGAGCTGGGGTACGACGTCGTAGAAGGCCACCTCGATGCCGGGGATGTCCTTGAAGTCCGCACCGAGCCTCGACATCTCGGCCCGGTCCTCGGCCAGGAGCCCTTCCACGATGTCCGCGCCGAACTGCACCATCGTCGCGGCGAGGCCGACCAACGTGCCGGCCACCACCCCGGTGCGCCACGGGCTGCGGGGCAGCAGATGCGACAGCGCGAGCACACCCGGGACGAAACACACCATGCCGGCGAGAGCGACCAGGTGCGCGGCCTGCCAGTCGAGCCCGGGGCCGTACACCCCGTCGGACTTCCCCCACAGCCGGACCAGGCCGTAGGCCAGGATGCCGACCGGTCCGGCGATCACGTAGAGCGCAGCGCGTTTCATGCCAGCCATCATCTGGCCGCCGACGCCTGCCGACCTCCGGGAGCTTCCCTCGGGTCGCCCTGGATTTCGTCTCAGGTCTTCCACCGAGCAACCCCGAGGCCCCGCCAACCGCCACGGGTGGCCGTCAGGGGCGGAATGGCTTGCCGGTCAGCGCGGATTCCTCCGGGAAGGCCAGCGAGCTGAAGAACTTCTCCGTCTCGGCACTGCGGATTCCTTCGATCTTCGCCAACAGCACCTCCGTCGCCGCATAGGCGCGCTGCTCCCGTTCGATCGGGTCAGCGGTCGCCTCGGCGCGACCGAAAGCGAGCTTCCACTGGTTGCTCGCCTCGATGAGCCCGAAATGGGTACGCCGCAGCAGCGCCCACATCTGATCCCACTGATAAAAGGTGCGGAGCGCGGTGGCCGTGGCGATGACGACGCCCGATACCGCGATGACGAGGTTCTTACCCGGGTAGCTGAAGCCGGCGAGCAGTGGCAGCGACGCACTGACGACGATGACCAGGATGCCGGTGGAACGAAACAGTCGACGGTGCCATTTCGCCCGCCAGTCGTAATGGTCCCTGAGTTTGTTGACGCTGTCTTCCGCCAACGCGCGGTAGACCTGCAACGGATCGCCGGGAGCCGCGTTCTGCGACTCGGCGAGCAACCCGCTCTGTCCTTGGTCAACAGACACGTCACGATGCTAGATGCTGGCCATGCGACGGTCTATAGCCCGAGAATACGATGTTGTCGGAGTATTGACGGGCGAACATCTCCCGCTCCGGCGAAGCGACCGGCCAGGCAATCACCGGAACACCGCGTCGACGCCACCACGCCGTCAGACCGGACGGAAAAGCGTCCACCTCGTAGGCCAGAAAGTCGGGTCGGGTGACCAGGTTGCTGACCATGCTGCGGCCGACCATCCGGGTCAGCGGCCCGGCGGTGCGCAGCAGCCCGCAGATGCGCCCCACCGGCACCCGGCGGTGCGGCGGCAGCTTCCGCACCGCGAGCCGCAGCGCCGCCACGAGCAACGGGTCGAAGGATTCGACGGCGTACCGCCCCGGGTAGTCGGCCGTCTGCCGCAGCACCTCGTCGACGAGGTCGACGTTGAGGGCGAGCGTCGGCCGTTTCAGCTCGATCAGCAGGGGCACCCGTCCGGCGACCCGGTCCAGCACCTGCGACAGGGTGGGAATCCGCTGGTCGGTGCCCTGCAACCGGAGCCGCTGCCGATCGGCCGGGGTCAGCTCCGCGGTGGTGATCGCCACACCGGTGAGCGCCGTCAAGTCGTAGTCGTGGACGACGACGAGCTCGCCGGAGCTTGTGAGCTGCACGTCCAGTTCGCAGGCGTAGCCAGCGTCAGCGGCTGCCTCGAACGCCGCGAGCGAGTTGGCGGGTCGGTTGTCGCCGGTCAGCCCGCGGTGCGCGATCGGGGTGTCGAGCAGCCAACGGTCGTCGGACGACACGCGATCCTCCTGAGCTTCCGGGACCGGGCTACCGCCTCCGGAGCACGCCGTGGAAGGGTTTTCGCGTACCTTACAGCGGTCGACCCCACGGCGGCGGTGCGCGACGTCGTCGGCTCCGGGCCAGGATGGCCGGTGGCGAGCATGTTTCATGCTGGAGTGGTGATTCGTTTCGTACTGAATGTGCTGTGGCTCGTCTTCGGCGGTGGCCTCGTGCTGGCGGTCGGCTACGGCATCGCCGCGCTGATCTGCTTCGTCCTGGTCATCACCATCCCGTTCGGCGTCGCGTCGCTGCGCCTCGCGGTCTACTCGCTGTGGCCCTTCGGCCGCACTTTGGTGCCCAAGCCGGGCGCGGGCGTCGGCTCCGGGCTGGCGAACATCCTCTGGGTGGTGCTGGCGGGATGGTGGCTCGCGCTCTCCCACATCCTCGCGGGCATCGCCCTCTGCGTCACGATCATCGGGATCCCGTTCGGCATCGCCAACTTCAAGCTCGTGCCGGCCGCGTTCTGGCCCCTCGGTCGCGAGGTCGTCGAGGCACCGTGACCCGCTCCGGGTCGGTCCACACCGGACCCGGCCCGGCCACCCGCAGCACACACCGCAGCTAACCCTCATCCGACGCTAAGACCGCCGTCACGGGCGGTTCCTAGCGTGTGCGGGCATGGCGACACCACCCGTCGTCGCCGTGCTGAGCAGGAACGGGGTTCGCATGCCACCGCCGACGACCGCCACCCGACCGACCGGTGCCGCCGCCTGGTTGAGCTGCGCCGCGCCACGCCCGACCGCCCGGCTGCGGCTGGTGTGCCTTCCATACGCCGGCGCCGGCGCCGGCGCGTACCGGCCCTGGTCGACGCTGCTCGGCGACGACGTGGAGGTGTGGACCGCGCAGCTGCCCGGCCGGGAACGCCGGCTGGCCGACCCGCCGCTGAGCACGATGGCCGACCTGGCGCCGCCGCTTGTCGATGCGATCGTCGAGCGGGTTCCGCCCCCGTACGCGATCTTCGGGCACAGCATGGGCGCCCTCATCGGGTACGAGGTGGCCAACCGCCTGCTCGCCCGGGGCGGCCCGGCACCGCAGCGGCTGGTGGTCTCCGCGGCCCGCCCACCACAGGACAGCGCCCCCGTGGGTTCGGCGTACCAACTCGACGACGCGGCGCTGACCCGGTGGCTGCGTGAGCTCGGCGGGGTGTCCGACGAGGTGCTCGCCGACGCCGGCCTGCTGGCTCTGATCCTGCCCACCGTACGGGCCGACCTGGCCGTCGTCGCGTCGTACCGACCGACCACGGTGACGCCACTGCCGCTGCCCGTGGACGCGGTGGCGGGGGCCGACGACCCCCTGATCAGCCCGGACGAGATGGCGGGCTGGGCCGCCTGCACCGCCGCCGGCTTCTCGCTGACCGTCGTGCCCGGCGGCCACCTCTACCTGCACGACTCCCCTCCCCCGCTGGCCCGTCTGTTGAGCGGTTCACCGTCGGCGGTGGGCGCGGACGTCGAGGGGGTCACCCGATGAGCCAGGACCTGCACCCGGACCTCGCCGGCCTCACCCCGGAGCAGCGGGAGCTGCTGGCGCTGCGACTGCGCCAGGCTCGTCCGCAGCGCCCGGACGCCGCCACCGCCTACCCGCTCTCCTTCACCCAGGAGCAGCTCTGGTTCCTCGACCGCCTGGAGCCCGGCACCCCGGTCTACAACGTGCCGTTCGCCGAGCGGATCACCGGCCGGCTGGACGTCGCGGCGCTGCACCGGGCGGTGAACGCGGTGGTGGCCCGGCACGACGCGCTGCGGATCGTCTTCGTGCCGGCCGCCGGCCGTGACGTCGATGGCGTCGACGCCGCCGTCACCCAGCGGGTCCGCGACGCCATCGAGGTGCCCCTGCCGGTGGTCGACCTGACGGCGCTGCCGCCGGCGGAACGGCAGGTCGCCGCCGACCGGGAGAGCGCCGCCCACGCGGCGGTCCGGTTCGACCTCACCACCGGCCCGCTGCTAGCCGTCCGGCTGCTCGCGCTGGCCGACGACGAGCACCTGCTGCTGGTCGCCGCGCACCACATCGTCTTCGACGCCTGGTCGGCCGGCCTGTTCGTCGAGGAGGTGGTGAGCTGGTACGGCGAGTTCGCCGGTGACGTGCCGGCCGGGTTGCCGGCACTGCCCACCCGGTTCGTCACCCACGTCGCCGCCCGCCGCCGGCCGGAGGCCGAACGGGAACTCGCCGGGCACCTGGCGCACTGGCGGGAGCGGCTCGCCACCG
>NZ_JAKKFF010000132.1 GCF_022229015.1 Micromonospora foliorum | reverse complement strand
TGGGCGACCTGAACGTCGTACCCGGCGCGGCGCGCCTCGGTCTCGGTCAGCCCGACCCGCGCCAGCTCCGGGGTGGTGAAGACGGTGTACGGGATCAGCCGGTCGGCGGTGCTGCGCTGGCCTCCCGCGAGGTTCGCCCGGATGATCCGGTAGTCGTCCAACGAGACGTGGGTGAACTGCGGGCTGCCGGCGACGTCCCCGGCCGCCCAGGTGCGCTCGGCGCTGCTCGCGGTGGCCTGCACGCTCGCCGGGGTGGGCGTCGCCCCGCTGCTCGGGCTGGCCCTGGCCGCAGGCTGCACGGTGCTCTGGCGCCGCCGAGAAGATGCCGCCTAGGGCACGCGGCCGGGCGAGGCCGGCTAGGCCGCGGCGGGGATGGTGGCGTCGATGAGGTGCGGGCCGGTCCGGGTCAGCGCCTCCGAGAACTGCTCCGCGAGTTGCTCGGCGGTGGTCGCGCGGGTGGCGGGCATCCCGAACGTGTTCGCCAGCCCGACGAAGTCGATCTGAGGGTTGGTCAGGTCGAACATCGGGTTGGTGTCGGGATCGGCGAGACCGGGGCGGTTGCTGAAATATCCCCACTCCTGGCGCAGGATCGCGTAAGCGTGGTTGTTGAGGATCACGTTGGTGATGTTCAACTGCTCGCGTACCTGGGTCCAGAGCGCCGTGGCGGTGTACATGACGCAGCCGTCGGCCACCAGCGCCACGACCGGCCGGTCGGGTGCGGCGACGGCGGCGCCGACGGCCAGGGGCAGGCCGTCGCCCATGGCCCCGCCGGTCTGCATGAGCACGTCGTGTCGGGGAGCGCCGGCGGTGGCGGCGGCGAGGGCGGTGCCGGAGCTGACGGACTCGTCGATGATGATGGCTCGTTCGGGCAGCAGCGCCGCGATGACGTCCGCCCAGTTCCGCAGGGTGAGGGTGCCCGTGGGTAGGGCCGGTCGGTGCGGCTGGGTGACCTGGGCGGCCGTGTCCGGTGCCACCAGGTCGGCAAGTCGGACCAACGCGGCGCCGGCGTCCTGACCGACCTCGGCCAGCACGTGCGTCTGGGCGCCCTCGGGCACGAGGAGGCTCGGCTGGTCGGGGTAGGCGAAGAACGAGACCGGCGCCTTGGTGCCCGCGACGATGAGGTGCCGCGCACCGTGCAGCTGGTCGAGTACCTGGTCGGGATAAAAGCCGAGCCTCGCGAACGCGGGTAGGCCCGCTCCTCGTTCGACCCGGTTGGAGTAGAGCTCCTGGAAGACCCGGGCGCCGGTCGCCGCGGCGATGCGGCCGGCCGCCAGCAGGCCCGCCTCCCGTAGGGCCGTACCGCCGATCACCAGTGCGGTCGTGTCACCGCTCCGAAGCGCCTCCGCGACCTGCGTGATCACTTCCTGGTCGACGGTCGGCGCCGGCCGGGGGCGCACGGGCGCACCGGCCGCACCTCCGTCGGACCAGGACACGTCCGCCGGCATGATCACGGTGGCGATCTGCCCAGGTGGCTCCAGGGCGGCGGCGAGGGTGGCCGCGGCGTCCGGGCCCGCGCCGGCCGCGTCCTCGGGGCGGCGGACGGGACCGCGCAACCATCCCGCCAGCGCGGCGATGTCCGAGTTCAACGGTGGATCGAACGCGGTGTGGAACGTCGCGTGATCCCCGACGATGTTCACCACCGGTGAGTTGGCGCGGCGGCTGTTGTGCAGGTTCGTCAGGCCGTACGCGAGCCCGGGCCCGAGGTGCAGCAGGGTCGCGGCCGGCTTGCCCGCGATCCGGGCGTAACCGTCGGCCGCGCCGGTGACCACGCCCTCGAAGAGAGCGAGCACGCCGTGCAGCTCGGGAACCGACTCCAGCGCTCCGACCAGGTGCAGCTCGGTGGTGCCGGGGTTGGTGAAGAGCACCTCGACCCCACCGTCGACAAGCGTCCGCAGCAGTGCTTCCGCGCCGTTCACACACGTCACCTCGTCGCCGGTCGAATCAACAGTTCAGATACTAAACGCGCATTTCGGACTAGTGCTGTTAGGTTGAGAGAGATAACCCGGTAGGTGGCGAGGAGAGCTCGATGGGACGCGGATGGGCCGAACGTGGTTACCAGGCCCGGTGTCTGGACATCAGCGTCGATCGCTCCTTCGACGACTTCCGGCGGCAGTACGAGCAGGCCGTCCCGGCCTACGACGCGACGGCGTTCGACGCGCTGGTGGCCCGCAACGCACCCTGGGACGATGTCCTCGCCCTCATGCGCGACCGCGCGCCGCACGCCTTCCTCATCTACTGGAGCAGCGGCGACCTGCGACCGATGATGAACCTCGCGGGCGACCCCACGCACTGCGTCGAATACCTGATGGGCAACCACACCACCGCTGAGCGGATGTTCCGCCACGACCCGGCGGCCATGCTGTACGCGCCGCTACGCACGTTGATCAGCGACGGACCCGACGGCGGGGCGCGATTCATCATCGAGCAACCCAGTCATGCGTTCGGCTCGTTGGGAGTGGACGCGATCCAGGAGGTGGGCCTGGAACTCGACCGTGAGGTCGCCGCCCTCCTGACGCACCTCGGGGTGCCCGTGCCGGCGGGCCTGTCCGACTAAACGACGTCTCGTAACTCCTTACCGCCCGATGCTGAGGTGCTCGTTGTGGACGCTCGGTCGATATCGAGCAGGTCCTGGGTGTTGTTCTCCCGGATGCAGGCAAGGATCCGCTGACGAGCCAGGATCCGACCGAGCCGATAGCTCAGAGGTCCGCCGGTTAAGGAGTAGGTGATCTGCAGGGTGGTGGCACGGCCACCGTCACGTGGGACCAGCCGATACTCAGTGACGCTGTGCCCTCCTGCGTGGCACTCCACCAGGTAGCGGACCTGGGGTTGGCAGTCGGTCACGCAGAGGTCCAGGGTGATGGGCTCGCCGTAGGGGCTGCGGGTCTCCCGCCATCCGGTGCCCTGTCCGAACGGATGGTGGGTGAGCAGTTCAGTCGCTTCGACCTTGGTGAACAGGGCCGGATACCCCGAGATGTCGGTGAGGAGCTGCCACACCTGCTCCGGTGGTGCGGAGACCGTGCGGCTGAAGCTCATTGGTTGCATGGTGATCCTCTGCTAGCGACGATGACGCGCCAGCCTAACGGAGCCTCGCGGCCCCGATGATCCTCTCTGTAGCGATGATCAACGATGGCTTGGCGCAGATCATCTGGGCGTCGCGGCAGGAGTGGATCTACCCGTTCACCGAGCTGCGCCCGACCCAGTTCCACCGCCTCGTGTCGTGAAGTGACGGGGCGTGGGTGCTGCTCGACCCTGTCTCGGCGGGGTCGGCGTCGCGCCGCTGCCCGCGCTGGGGCGTGCGCCCTGCTCTGGCGCCCTCTGAGAAAAGTGATCTAGGCGCGGCCGGCAGAACGTGATCTTATACGCACCGGCGATCCGTAACACCGTGCAAACCATCGATTAACCATCGGCGGCTTAGGTGGGGGAGCGCTCCCATGGCGGGTCGCGATCGACAAAAGCTCCACAAGGGAGCAACCGAAAGGAGCCTCGTGGCTACAGGCACGAGCGGAAACAGGCTGCGAAGACTGGCGATACCTACGCTGGTCGTCGCCCTGATCACCGGTACCACCGGTGTAGCGGGAACGGCGTCGGCGGCACCCGCTGGGTCGTCGGGTAACGGCAGTGGCACCGGCTACTTCACCGCCGGGTCCGACCGGAAGGTCACCCTGACCGACGGGGCCGACCGTCGACCCGGCGGCAACCGTGCGGCCACGCCGAAGGCAGCCGTCGACGAGACCGGCTCCGGCATGTACGTCGTCGAGTTGGCTGAGGACCCGTTGACCACGTACACCGGTGGGGTGTCCGGTCTGGCCCGGACCCGCCCGGCGGCCGGCAACCGGCTGGACGTGACGTCGACGCCGTCGCAGGCGTACCGCCGGCACCTCGACACGCAGCGGGGCTCCGTCGCCGCCGCGGCCGGGGTCACTGTCAACGCCGTCTACACCACCGCGTTCAACGGCTTCTCGGCGAAGCTGACCAGCCAGCAGGTGAGCACGTTGCGGGCGGACAAGCGCGTCCGCGCCGTCACTGCCTCGCGGGCCCTCGGCACCCCGTCGGCGCCTCCCCGCGCGACCACGGCGGCCCCCGCCACCCCGACCGCTGCCAACCCGACG
>NZ_JAKKFF010000131.1 GCF_022229015.1 Micromonospora foliorum | reverse complement strand
CGGGGTGCTCACCGCCGGCCCGGTGGCCGGGCATCTCGCCGACCTGGCCGCCGCGCTGGGCCGTGCCGAGGAGGCGACCGAACACCGTCGTACGGCCCGTGCGGTGACCGCCCGCGCCCGCGCCGCCGGCTGACCCTCACCCGCGGCCACGGCGACTTGCGGGTTTCCGCCGGAACCCACCGGCGGGTGCGGTCAGATGGAACCACCGGCGCGTCCACCGACGCCATGGTCCGAAGGGGGGTACGCGTGGAGGGGCTCATCCTGATCGTGGCGCTCGGCGTCACCGTCCTCGTCGGCACCACTCTCGGCGGTCGGTACCGGGTCGCCCCGCCGGTCCTGCTCATCGCGTTCGGCGTGCTGCTCGGGCTCACGCCGCCGCTGTCCGAGGTCACCCTGGAACCGGACCTGGTCCTGCTGATCTTCCTGCCGGCGATCCTGTACCGGGAGAGCCTCACCATCAGCCTGCGGGAGATCCGGGCCAACCTGCCGGTGATCGGGTTGCTCGCCGTGGTGCTGGTGGTGCTCACCATGGTCACGGTGTCGTTCGCCGCGCAGGCGTTCGGGGTGAACCCCGCCGCCGCCTGGGTGCTCGGCGCGGTCCTCGCGCCGACCGACGCCGCCGCGGTCACCGGCCTGGCCAAGCGGCTGCCCCGAAAGCTGCTCACCACCCTGCACGCGGAGAGCCTGATCAACGACGGCACCGCGCTTGTGGTCTTCGCGGTCGCGGTGGGTCTGCTGAGCGAGAGCGCCAAGCCGGGCGTGCTGGGCATCGGCGAGGAGTTCGTCGGCGCCAGCGTCGGCGGTGTGGTCGCCGGTCTGCTGGTGGGGGCGGCCGTGGTGCTGATCCGCAAGCGGCTCGACGATCCGCTGCGCGAGGGCGCGCTGAGCGTGCTGACACCGTTCGGCGCCTTCCTGCTCGCCGACTCGGTGCACGCCAGCGGCGTACTGGCGGTGGTGGTCGCCGGCCTGGTGCTGGCCTACGCCGGCCCACGGGTGATCCGCGCCCGGTCCCGGGTGCTGGCGTACGCGTTCTGGGACCTGTCCACCTTCCTGATCAACGGCGGGTTGTTCGTCCTGCTCGGCACGCAGATTCCCCGCGCGGTGCGGAGCATCACCAGCACCTCGCCGCAGCGGGCTCTGCTGATCGTGCTGGTGGTCACCCTGGTCGTGATCGGTACCCGGCTGCTCTTCGTCTACCTCACCGCGCAGTCGGCGCGGCTGCGGCGCCGCCGGATGGTGGACGACGACGGTCGAGGTCCCTCCGCCTGGCGGGTTGGCACCGTCGCCGGCTGGTCCGGTTTCCGGGGCGCGGTGTCGCTCGCCGCCGCCCTGGCCGTCCCGACGGTGACGGCCAACGGTCGACCGGTGGTCGAACGCGATCTGATCATCTTCGTCACCGCGCTGGTGATCGTGCTGATCATGCTCCTGCAGGGCACCACCCTGCCGTTGGTCGTCCGCTGGGCCGGGCTGAGCGGCGACCCGGAACGCGTCGACGAGGCCCGGAACGCCCGGCGGCGGGCCACCGAGGTGGGCTTGGCCGCTCTTCCCCAGGTCGCCGCAGAGGTCGGTGCCCAGGATGACGCGGTGCGTCGGCTGGAAGCCGAGTACCAGCGGCACCTGGAGGACCTCAACGAGAGATGTGGGAACACCGCCGAGGAACGCCGGTTGGAACGCCGACTGCGCCTCGGCGTCCTCGCCCACAAGAGGCGGGAGGTCACCCGGCTGCGCGACAACCGGGAGATCGACGATCTGGTGCTGCAGGAACTCCAGGCCGCGTTGGACAACGAGGAGATCCGGCTGCTGGGGCGCGGGCCCAACGAGTGACCGTCGGCAATCGTCCGACCGGCGCGGTTCAGCGCGCCTGGTGTCGGCGCACCTGGTTTCAGAGCGCCTGGTTTCAGAGCACCTGGTCGAGGAACCGGCGAAGCCGCGGATGCTCGGCCCGCTCGAAGATCGCCTCGGGTGGGCCGGCCTCCAGCACCACGCCGCGGTCCATGAAGGCGACGGTGTCGGCGACCTGCCGGGCGAAGCCCATCTCGTGGGTCACCACCACCATGGTCATCCCGGCGGCGGACAGGTCGGCCATCACCCCGAGGACGCCCTTGACCAACTCCGGGTCGAGCGCCGAGGTCGCCTCGTCGAAGAGCATCACCTCGGGCCGCAGCGCCAGCGCGCGGGCGATCGCCACCCGCTGCTGCTGACCACCGGAGAGCTGCGCCGGTCGGGAGTTCGCCTTGCCGGCCAGCCCCACAAGCTCCAACTGGGCGCGGGCGACAGTCTCCGCCTCGTCCGCACCGAGCTTGCGCAGCCGGCGCAGCGCCAGCGTGACGTTGCGCAGCACGCTCATGTGCGGGAAGAGGTTGAACTGCTGGAAGACCATGCCCACCCGCTGCCGTAGCGCGTCCGGGTCGTCGCCCAGCACGCTGCGCCCGTCCAGCAGCACATCGCCCCGGTCCGGTTCGATCAGCCGGTTGATGGTGCGCAGCAGTGTGGACTTGCCCGACCCGGACGGGCCGATGACGCAGGCCGTGGCGCCACGCGGCACCGAGAGGTCGACGCCGCGCAGCACCCGGTTCGGTCCGAAGGCGAGGTGCACGCCGCGTACGTCGAGGCTGACCGAGGTCGTCGTGGCGGTGGTCATCGCCGGTCTCCTTCCGTCGCGGCGTACGACGCGGTGTCGTCGTCGTCCTCCTCGGTCGACGCGGTGGCCGGCCGACCGTTGCGCAGCCGCCTGTCGATCCAGTTGACGACGTGCGTCAGCGGAACGGTCAGCGCCAGGTAGCAGAGCCCCGCCAACAGCAGCGCGGACTCGTTGCCGGTGGTGGCCGCGTAGTCCTGCCCGATCCGGAACAGCTCCCGCTGGCTGGCCACCAGGCCGAGGAAGTAGACCAGGCTGGAGTCCTTGATCAGCGCGATGAGCTGGTTCACCCAGGCCGGCAGTACCCGCCGGATGCCCTGCGGGATGATCACCAGCCGCATCGCGTCGGCCCAGGAGAAGCCGAGCGCCCGGGCGCCCTCCAACTGGGCGGCCTCCACCGACTGGATGCCCGAACGGAAGATCTCCCCGATGTACGCCGTAGCGATGAGCGACAGCGCCAGGATGCCCAACGGGTAGGGATCCGGCCCCCAGACCTGCATGCCCAGCGGGGCCAGCCCGACGCCGATCAGCAGGATGGTCGCCGCGGCCGGCAGCCCCCGGAACACGTCGGTGTAGACCCGCGCCGGCCAGCGCAACCAGCGGCTGCGGGAGATCCCGGCGACGGCCAGCAGCAGGCCCAGCACCGAGCCGAGCAGGGCGGCGGAGACCGCCAGGATCAGCGTGTTGGGCAACCCGACGGTCAGCATCTCGGGCAGCGCCTCGCGCATCGCGTCCCAGTCGAAGAAGGTCTCCCACAGGGTGCTCAACGGATCCATCGGTCGCTCCTCCTACCGCCCCGCTCGCTCGTCACCGGCTCAGGACGCGGCCGACGCGGACGCCGACGGCGCGGCTGTAGCCGACGGCGCCGCCGAGGCCGACGCGGACGGGGCCGGCACCGTGCCGCTGCCCGGCGTGAAGTCCGCCGGGATCGGCCGGCCCGGGTAGTACTGCGCCTGCAACCGGCTCCAGGTGCCATCGGCGATGACCTCGTCGAGGCCCTTGTTCAGCGCCTCGCGCAGCTCGTCGCTGCCCTTGGCCACGGCGTACGCGGTCGGTGCCGGGCTGAGCTGCTTGGCCGCCACGGTGATCTTGTCGTTGCTGTCGGTGGCCGACTTCTCGCCGATCTCCGCCGGGGCGATCCAGGCGTCGGCGGTGCCCGCCTTGAGCTGGTTGATCGCGCCGTTGTAGTCCGGCACCCGCACGGGGTTGAGCTGCTTTCCGGTGGCGTAGTCGTCCTGGACGGTGCCCTGCACCACCACGACCCGCTTGCCGGCGAGCTGGTCGAAGCTGGTGATCGGCGAGCCGGCCGGGACGTCCAGGCCGAAGTAGCCGAAGTCGTAGCCGTTGCCGAAGTCAACGGTCTTCTTGCGTGCCTCGGTGATGGTGATCGAGGAGCTGCCGACGTCGAACTTGCGGTTGTTGACCTGGCTGAGCAGCGCGGAGAAGTCGGTGCCGACGAACTCGACAGTGAGGCCGAGCTTGCCGGCCACGGCGGTCAGCAGGTCGTTGTCGAAGCCGGTGAACTTCCCGTCCTTGAGGTAGACGTTCGGCGGGGCGTCGGTGAGCGTGCCGGCGCGCAGCACGCCCGGCTGGGCCAGGCCGTACGGGTTGGCGGTGGCATCGGACGAGCTGTCGTCGCCGCAGGCGGTGAGGGCGGTGGCGGCCAGGATCGTGGCCGCGCCCAGGGCGGCGGCGCGGGTCAGGGCAGGAAGGAATCGCACGGGTGTCTCCGAAGGGTGGTGTCTCGGCGCGCACGGGCGTGCGCCACCGACGGGACGCCCGAGGGCGTACCGGTGGGAAGGAGTTCGGGAAGGGCTGTGCTAGAGCGCGATGCCGCGACGACAGGCGGCGCTGCACATTCGCATCATGTCCACGTGCCGTCGCCGGGTCAGGGCGGGCGAGGGGCGACCGGTGCGGGAGTCCGCGACGTCGGTCGGTGGGGCGGTGCTGAGGATGCGCATGGTTCTCCCGGGTCTGTGCTGACCTGGGTGCCAGGCCACGCTTGCGCCGACGTCGTGCCGGTGCCTGGTCCTCACCCGGGGCACCCCACCGCGGAGGAGGGTTGCCGGCCAGCGAGCCGGGGCTTCGCGCTGGCACTCATGACCTGCGCCGAGGCTAGCAGCACCGACGGGTGGGTCGTCCAGTCGTTATGACCACGCTCACCGTGCGCGATGAGCCGCCCGCTCGCACGTCAACCGGCGTGCACGTGCGGTCGACGGTGCGGGTCGGGCTCCTGGCGGCGCAGGATCTCCCGGGTCACCGAGGCGATGGCGCCCTGCCCGAACGCCAGGTAGCGCAGGAAGTTGCGAACCGGACCGCCCTCGGACCACTCGAAGTAGATGTGCGGGCGTCGACGGCTGCGGTCGCGGATCTCCAGCAGCAGGGCGGCGAGCGCGGTGGGCACCGACGAACTGGCCAGGCTGAGCACCGGGAAGCGACCGTCGACCACGCCGCCGCGGACCAGCAGCCCGGTCTCGAAGTCGGACGGGTCGGTGACCTTGACCTCGACGAAGATGACGTCGCCGTCGCCGGGGAAGTCGTTGTCCGCCATGGTCTGCGCCAGCTTGGCGTGGTATTCGGCCGCGTCGCGCCGGTCGGGTTCGTGCGCGATGAGACGGATCCGCCGTCCGGCGCGTTCGTCGATCATCCGGGCCGCGGTGGGGTCCAGCTCGACGTGGTCGACGCGCAGCTCGTACGCCCGCATGAGCCGGGACAGCACCGACACCAGGATGATCCCGCCGATGAAACAGGCCGCGATCTTGACGCCACTCGGGCGCTCCACCACGTTCGCCAGCGTGGTGTAGACGAAGATCACCGCGATGACGCCGAACGCGATGGTGCGGCCGCGCTGACGCTGCCGGAGCGCGGCGAGCGTCACCGCCGTCGCCGCCGAGGTGATCAACACCAGGACCCCGGTGGCGTACGCGCCGCCCTGCGCGTCGACGCTGGCCTCGAAGACGATCGTGATCAGGAACGCCACGGCGGTGAAGACCAGCACCAGCGGCCGGACGGCTCGCGCCCAGGTCGGCGCCATGCCGTACCGGGGCAGGTAGCGCGGCACGAGGTTGAGCAGACCAGCCATCGCCGATGCGCCGGCGAACCAGAGGATTCCGATGGTGGACAGGTCGTAGACGGTGCCGAACACCTCGCCGAGGTGGGCGTGCGCCAGGTAGGCCAGTGCCCGCCCGTTCGCCGGCCCACCCGGCTGGAAGGCCTCCGGTGGGATGAGCACGGTGGTCGTCACGCTGCTGGTGATCAGAAATGCGCTCATGATGACCGCCGCGGTGGTGAGCAGCCGGCGTGCGCCACGGATCCGGCCCAGCGGTCGTGCCTCCGAGTCCTGCGGGTCACCTCGTACGCTCGGCATGACCGCCACCCCGGTCTCGAAGCCGGACAGGCCCAACGCCAGCTTCGGAAAGACCAGCAGCGACAGCCCGACCACCAACCACGGGTCGCCGTGCCCGGCGGTCAGCGTGGTGGTCCAGTCGCCGACCGCGCTCGGATGGGTCACCACCCGCCACAGCGCGTCGACCACCACCACCGCGTTCAGCGTCAGATAGACCGCGACCAGGACGACGGCGATCCCGATGGCCTGGGTGAATCCCTTGAGGAACACCGCGCCCAGCAGCGACACGAGCAGCAGCGTGACCAGCACCTGGTGCCCCTTGAGCCCGCTCGGCCAGAACGGGTTCTCGTCGATGTGCGCCGTCGCGTCGGCGGCCGAGAGGGTGATGGTGATGATGAAGTCGGTGGCCGCGAAACCGAGCAGCACCAGCACCAGCAGCTTGCCCGGCCAGTAGTTCAGCAGGCGTACCAGCATCGCGATGGAGCCCTCACCGTGCGGGCTCTCCACCGCCACCCGCCGGTAGACCGGCAGCGCCCCCAGCAGGGTCACCAACACCAGCACCAGGGTCGCCACCGGTGAGAGCGCCCCGGCGGCCAACGCCGCGATGCCCGGTTGGTAACCCAGCGTGGAGAAGTAGTCGACGCCGGTCAGGCACATCACCTTCCACCACGGGTGGTGCCGGTGCTCCGGCGGGCGCCCGTGCGGCCCCGGGTGCTGCACGGCCTGGTCCGAGCCGGCGTCGAGCAGCCACCCCCGCAACCGGCCGGCACGTCTGTCGACAGTCACCGGCGCGTCCCCCGTCATCCCGCCCACGGTCACCGTGAGTATCCGCCCGTCGGGCCGCCCCCGTCCGTCGGTGCGCGGAACCCAGCCGACGCCACGGCGGGTTTCGGGCCCAGGACAGGGGGGAAGCAGCGCTCCGGGCTGGACCGGACGGCACCGGGGGAGGGGACAGGGCATGGTCGGCGGCCGTCGCTTCCGCCCGGGTGGTGGCTTCGGCCGCCAACTCGACGAGTACGAGACGAGGGTCGGCGTGCCGCCGCCCGCCGAGTCGCCCGCCACGCCACGCGGCGGCCTGGTGGACAGCGCGGTCTACCTCCGGGGGCACCGGTTCGCCTCGCCGTCCGGCCTCGCCGAGACGTACCGCTGCCTGCAGGAGCAGGACGGCGCGATGGCCTGGATCGGGTTGTACCGGCCGGACATCGAGCAGATCACCTCGCTGGCCCGGGAGTTCCGGCTGCACGACCTGGCGGTCGAGGACGCGATCAACGCCCATCAGCGGCCCAAGCTGGAGCGGTACGCGCACACCCTGTTCGTGGTGCTGCGCGCCGCCCGCTACGACGACCTCCGGGAGGAGGTCGAGTTCTCCGAGCTGCACCTGTTCATCGGGCCGGGTTTCGTGGTCACCGTCCGACACGGTGAGGCGCCCGACCTGGCCGCGGTGCGGCGGCGGCTGGAGACCGAGGCGCAGATGCTCGCCCGGGGCCCGGAGGCGGTCCTGTACGCGATCCTCGACCAGGTCGTCGACGGGTACGCGCCGGTGGTGGCCGGGCTGGAGAACGACATCGACGAGATCGAGACCCAGGTGTTCGGTGGCGACCCGAACGCCAGCCGCCGCATCTACGGCCTCAGCCGGGAGGTCATCCAGTTCCAGCGGGCCGCCCGGCCCCTGCTCAGCGTGCTCGACGCGCTGGCCGACGACGCCGGCAGCGCCAGCGAGGACGAGGAGCTGCGCCGTTACCTGCGCGACGTGACCGACCACCTGACCCAGGTGGTGGAGCGGGTGGACGGGTTCCGGCACCTGTTGCAGAACATCCTCACCGTCAACGCCACCCTCGTCTCGCAGCAGCAGAACGAGGAGATGCGCAGCCTCACCGCGGCCAGCTACAGCCAGAACGAGGAGCTGAAGAAGGTTTCCTCCTGGGCGGCGATCCTCTTCGCTCCCACGCTCATCGGCACCGTGTACGGCATGAACTTCGTCCACATGCCGGAGCTGAACTGGCGCTTCGGCTATCTCTTCGCGCTGCTGCTCATGCTGCTGGTCTGCGGCACCCTCTACGTGATCTTCAAGCGGCGCGGCTGGCTCTGAGCCGTGCGGCCCGGGTTCACTCGATGCCGCGCAGGATGTGCCGTTCGTCCTCGACGTCGTCGTCACCGGCGCCGATCCGGCCGAGCAGTACGGCGGCCGCCCAGATCGTCAGTGGCGTGGCCGCCCCGGTCATCCCGCCGCCGGTCCGGTCGTCCCGGGTCTGGCTCCGCTCCGTGCGCGGTGGCCTGCGCTGAGCCTGCATGGGCCCTGCCTCTCCTCGTCGAAGCCGCCGTGGGTGGCGCGGGGTGACCCCAGGCCACACCGGCCGGGCGAACCGCCTGTGAGCAGCCCACCACCGGTACGACAGCCACTCGAACCTTCCCACGCCCGGCCGCATCCGCACCGCTTGTTTTCGGGTTTCCGACTGTCGCCCGCCAAACCGGACATTACGCGTCGACGGTCGAGTCACAGTCAAGGCAGCGGGTGGGCGATGCCGCGGGCGTGGTCGGTGAGCGCCGCGCCGACCACGGTCGCGGCCAGCGGTAACACCTCCAGGCAGCGGCGCACCGCGGCGGCCATCAGCGTGTTCGGCACCCGCATGGAGAGCGTGCAGTGTGGCACCCAGCGCCCCGGCTGGTAGTGCTCGGCGAGGGGGATGCCGGCGGCGGCGAGCCGGTCGTGGACCAGCCGGTGGTGCGCCAGCAACTCCGGGGTCGGCGCCGGACCGAGCCAGAGCACCCGACCGACGAACTGGCCGGCGTGTTGGAAGTCGAGTCGCAGTGGGGCGGCCACCACCGTCCCCTGTAGCGCCTCGGCGACCTGCTCCGGATCGAAGCGCGGGGCCACCGCGAGCGAGACGTGCGGCCGGTGGCGCTGCTCCAGCAGCGAGCGCATGCTCTGCACACCCTCGGCCTCCAGCGCGTCCCAGAGCACCCGGATCCGGCGGGTGGCGTCCGGGTCCAGGTACAACTCCACCGCGGCGACCATTTGATCACCGTAGCGGCCGAGGTTTGCGCGCCCGGGTCCGGCGGTACCTGTTCGGAAACCGACCAGGAAGGCGTACCCGTGGATGTGAGTGACCTGCTGACCGAGGCGTACGACCGGCTGCCCGACCTCGTCCGCGCGGCGGTCGACGGCCTCAGCCCCGAGCAACTGCGCCAGCAGCCCGGGCCGGGCGCCAACTCGGTCGGCTGGCTGGTCTGGCACCTCACCCGGGTGCAGGACCACCACGTCGCCGACCTCCTCGACGCCGACCAGATCTGGGTGAGCGGCGACTGGGCGGGTCGGTTCGGGCTCGCCGCCGACCCCGACGACACCGGCTACGGGCACTCGCCCGCGCAGGTCGCGGCGGTGCGGCCGGAGAACGCGCAGGCGCTGATCGACTACTACGGGGCGGTCGCGGCGCGTACCGGAGGCTTCCTGGCCGGCCTGGGCCCGGCGGACCTGGACCGCGTGGTCGACGAGGGGTGGGATCCACCGGTCACCCTCGGCGTCCGGTTGGTCAGCGTCGTCGACGACGATCTGCAGCACGTGGGCCAGGCGGCCTACGTGCGCGGCCTGATCGAGGCCGGCTGAGGCGCCCCCTCACCCGCTTCGGGTGAACCGGGCTCACCCCGGCGCGGGTGATCCTGCGGGAGACCGTGGGGAGGGGACCCGATGGGCGCGACGGCGGAGCAGTACCTGCGACAGCTGGACACCGGTCGGCGGCCCGACCTGCCGGAGACCACCGCGGGGACGCTGCGGCTGGATGTCCGCGACGACGGCAGCACCGATCACTGGTACCTGACCATTGCCGACCAACACGTCCGGGTGACCCGCTCGGCCGACGACGCCGAACTGGTGGTGCGGGCCGACCGGGCGGTCTTCGACCGGATGGCCCGCGGCGAGCTGCACCCGGGCGCGGGCCTGCTGCGCAACGAGCTGACCGTGCAGGGCAACATGCAACTGCTGATGCTGCTGCGGCGCGTCTTCTCCGGGCCCGACGGCGCCCGCCATCCGCAGGAGTTGGGCCGTGCCGCGCTGGCTGGCCGGGCCGCGACGACCGCTCGGGCCGCGACGACCGCTCGGGACGAGCGGCCGTGAAGCAGGAACTGGTGCACGTCATCGCGGGAAACCTTTTCGCGATCAGTGACGCCCAGGGCGACATCGAGGCCGATCCGCAGGCCCCGACCGGACTCTTCGCGTACGACACCCGGTTTCTGTCCCACTGGGTGCTCAGGATCGACGGTGAACGGATCAACGCGCTCGCCCGCGACGACCTCACGTACTTCGAGACCCGGTTCTTCCTCGTCCCCGGTGCGGCGAGCCACTACGTCGACGCCGACATGTCGATCATCAGGCACCGTTCGGTCCACGACTGTTTCCACGAGAACATCACCGTGCTCAACCACTCGTCGCAGCCCGCCGACTACACCGTCCGGATGGAGATGGCCAGCGACTTCACCGACATCGTCGAGGTCGGGCAGCTCCGGCAGCGGACCGTCGAGGTCAGCGCCGACTCGGCGAGCCAGCAACTCGTGCTGCGCTACCAGCGGGACCGGTTCGTCCGCGAGACCACCGTGCGCAGCACCGTCCCCGCCGAGGTGGACGCGCACGGAATGACGTTCCGGATCCGGGTCGCACCCGACGGGAAGTGGGAGACCGACCTGCACGTCAGCGTGACCATGGGCGGCGAGGACGGCCGGGATCTCCGCGCCGACCTGCAGTCGCACCAGCGGACCGTGCGGACGGGGATGCGCGAGGACCTGGCGCAGTGGCTGGACCGGGCGCCACAGCTGGTGGCCGAACGCGACGGCCTGGAAGAGCTCTACCGGGGCAGCCTCGCCGACCTGGCGGCACTGCGGTACCGGCCGTTGTCGTACCGGGAGCGGGTGCCGATCGGTGGTCTGCCGTGGGCGATGGGGTTGTGCGGACGGGACGCCATCATCACCTGCCTCCAGACCATGGCGTTCACCCCCGAACTGGCCCCGGCGACGCTGCGGATGCTGGCGCTCATGCAGGGCGGCCAGCTCGACGACGCGCTGGACGAGGAGCCCGGCAAGATCCTGGCCCAGCTCCGGTACGGCGAGACGGGGGCGTTCGGCGACCGGGCGAGCGCGCTGTACTACGGCGCGGCCGACACCACCCCGCTCTTCGTCGTGCTGCTCGACGAGTACGAGCGCTGGTCCGGTGACGCGGACCTGGTCCGCGAGCTGCGCCACCCGGCCCGGATGGCGCTTGACTGGATCGACGAGTACGGCGACCTGACCGGGGACGGCTACCTGCGCTACCAGCGCCGCAACGAGCGCGACGGCACTGTCAACCAGTGCTGGAAGGACTCCCCGGACGCCATCGTCGACTCCGACGGGCGGCAGCCCGCCTTCCCTCGCGCCACCTGTGAGTTGCAGGGCTACGCGTACGACGCGAAGCGGCGTGGCGCCCGGCTGGCCCGGGAGTTCTGGGGCGACCCCGCGTACGCCGACCGGTTGGAACGGGAGGCGGCGGCGCTGAAGGAGCGCTTCAACCGGGACTTCTGGTTGCCACACCGGGAGTACTACGCGTTGGCGCTCGACCCGTACGGCGAACCTGTCGACGCGTTGGCCTCCAACATCGGGCACCTGCTCTGGAGCGGGATCGTCGCGGACGACCGCGCGGAAGCGGTCGCCGAGCACCTCGTGGGGCCGCGGCTGTTCGGCGGTTGGGGGGTACGCACGTTCGCCGAGGGGCAGCGCACGTACAACCCGGTCGGCGCACACCTGGGCGCGGTGTGGCCGTCGGACAACGCGCTGATCGTCGCCGGGTTGCGTCGCTACCGCCTCGACGCGCAGGCGGCCCGGATCGCGGCCGGCATCTTCGACATGGCGCAGACGGTCGGCGGCGCGGTGCCGGAGGTGATCGCCGGTTACGAGCGCGGCCTGACGACCTACCCCGTCGAGTTGGCGATGAGCTGCCGCCCGCAGGCGTGGTCGTCGGGAGCCCTGCTGATGCTGCTGGGCACCGTGCTGGGCCTGCGACCCACTGGCGACAACCTGCTGGTCAACCCGGCGGTGCCGGAGGGGTTCGGTCGGCTGGAACTGCTGGACATCCCGGGCCGGTGGGGTCACTCCGACGCCTACGCGAGGGACCGGACCACCGAACGCCGGCGCCGCCTGCGCTGAGGTCGAGGACCAGCGCCCAGCCGGCAACGGTGGGCGCCGGGGTCAGCCCATGGTCTTGGCGCCGTCGATCGACTCCCGCAGGATGTCGGCGTGCCCGGCGTGCTGGGCCGTCTCGGCGATGACGTGCAGCAGCACCCGGCGGACCGTCCAACTCGCCCCCGGCTCGAACCAGGGCGCCTGCGGCAGCGGGTGCGCCGCGTCCAGGTCGAGAGTGGCGATCAACTCGTCGGTCTGGCCGGCCACCTGCTGGAACCGCTCGACCAGCCCGGCGAGGGTCTCGCCCGGCGCCATCTGGAACTGACCGACCCAGTCGACCTCCTCGCGGCCCATCGCCTCCGCGCCGCCGACGGCGAAGAGCATCCACCGGTGCTCGACGCCCGCCACGTGCTTGATGAGGCCGCCGAGGCAGAGGCCGCTGACGGTGGGGCGGCTGGCAGCCTGCTCGTCGGTGAGCCCGTCGACCGTCTGCAGGAGGAAACCGCGGTGCTTGCGGAGCGTCTGCAGGAGGTCGGTGCGCTCACCGGTGAGCTGCTCGGTGCTGCTGGTCATGCCGCCACCCTTCGTTGATGTCCATCCGGTGCCACCGTAGGGCGAGGCACCGACAGTTTCCGGGCACGACACCGGGTCGGCGCAGGAGCCGCCAGCGGTTGCCGATCCGCGCCGGTGGCGGTCCACTGAATGACATGGGTGTGATTAAGGTGGGCACGTCGTCCTGGGCGGACCAGTCCCTGCTGCGCTCCGGGTGGTACCCACGCTCGGCCAGCACGCCGGCCCGTCGGCTGGGCTTCTACGCCAGTCAGTTCCCGTTGGTCGAGGTGGACACGTCCTACTACGCCATCCCGGCGCCGGAGACGACCCAGGGCTGGGTGGACGCCACACCGGACGACTTCACCTTCGACGTCAAGGCGTTCAGCCTCTTCACCGGGCACCCGACGCCGGTCGCCGTGCTGCCCCGGGACCTGCGCCCGACCGTCGGCCCGAGCCGGATCCGCCGCCGTGACCTGCCGGAGCCGGCGTACGACGAGCTGTGGGCCCGGTTCCGCGCGGCCCTCGACCCGATCGCGGCGGCCGGCAAGCTCGGTGTGGTGATGTTGCAGTTCCCCCCGTGGCTGGTGCGCAGCCCCGCGGCCGAACGCCGGATCGTCGAGCTGGCGCAGCGCTGCCGGCCGTGGCGGGTCGGTGTGGAGCTGCGGCACGGCTCCTGGTTGGACGAGGACGCGGCTTCGGACACTCTGGACCTGCTCCGCGCCCACGATCTGTCCCTGGTCTGCGTCGACATGCCACAGGGGCACCCGTCGTCGGTGCCGCCGATCCTGACCATGACGGCGGAGCCGGCGGTCGTCCGCTTCCACGGTCACAGCGACGCCTGGGGTGTGGGCGACAAGCAGGAGAAGTTCCGGTACGCGTACGCCGAGGACGAACTCCGGCACTGGGCCGGACTGCTGGCCGAGTTCGCCGGTCTCCCCGACGATCTGCACGTGCTGTTCAACAACTGCTGCGCCGGGCAGGCCCAGCGCGACGCCACCCGGCTGGCGCAACTGCTCGCCGAGACGATGGTCGCCGACCAGGCCGTCCCGGCGACCGGCTGATCGCCGCACCAGCCACCCGGGCGGGCGCGGGTCCGCTCAGGACCGCCGTCCCCGGCTGCGGAGGGCGTCCTGGGTCGACTCGCCGATGTCCGCGTCGTCGGGGAAGCTCCGGCCGCTGGGGGCGGGGTCGGGTGGGGCACCCGGTCCGGCCATCGTCGTACGGGTCGGCTCGACCGAGCCGAAGCCGTGTCGTCCGGCCGGGCCCGACCGGCCCGCCGGGGCACCCGCGCGCCGCTCTCCGCGCCGTCCCTCGGGTACCGCGGTCTCCTCGCTGCCCTCGTCCATCGGTGAGTCGTCGTCCGTGCCCCAGGGCGCGTCGGCGTCGAAGCCGTCGCCGGTGCCCCACGGTTTGGTCGCCTCCGGCTCCAGCCGGTCGTTGTCACCGCTGCGTCCCTTGTGCGCCGTCATGGCCACCCCGCTCGTCGGTCCGCCAACCGGCGGACGATGTGCCGTCCTCGGGCCGGGACTGCCCGCCCGAGCGCGGCGCTCGACATGTCGCCGGCACGCCGCCGCGCGCGCGGGATACGTCGTCGCCTCCGGTGCGCGCGTAGGGCCGGCCAGCGCCCCGCCGTCGAGGTGGCGGCGGGACGCCGGCCGGCCCGACGTTTCAGCGTCCGGCCATCGCCATCGGCCGCTTGCCGTTGCTCATTCCCGCCATCCTGATCATGCTTTTCGAGGCGGCCTTCATCCCACCGGTGCGACCGAGCATTCCTCGGAAGACCTGGCCGGGCTTCTGCTGCTCACCCATGTACGCGGTGACCACGACAAGCGTCCCGGTCAGCGCCGGAATGGCCCACTGGAGCAGCTTCATCTGCCGCTGCGACGAGGCCACACTGGCCGGGGTCTGGTGGTTCGGCTCGGTGGCGCCGCTCACCGACGGGCCGCCGGCCTTCTCCAGCCGCATGCCGACCAACCGGCTGTAGCCGGTGACCGCCAGCGCGCCGATGGTCAACGCGGTCTTGATGACGCTGGCCCGGGCGACGCCGGACTGGGCCGCCACCCGTGGGCTCTCGGTCACCAACTCGCCGACGGCGCCGGCCAGGTGGGCGCCGATCGCGGCCGCGTTGACCGGGGTCCACTTGGACCATCCGGCCGAGGCGACCGGGAGTCGCTGGGTCGAGTCGCTGATTTTCGCCGCTGCGCCGTTGACGCCGAAGGCACCCATGAGGGAGCCGCCAAACCAGGCCGCCAGGCCCAGATCGTGCATCGAGCGCAGTGCGGTGTGCCGTTCGGACATGTGATCCCCTTCCGCCGTGTCGGGCGGTGCGGCTTACCCGCCGGTCGGGCGGCTAACCCCGCCCCGGGTGGGCCGATCCGCGCCCTGGCGGGCAGCTACCGGACATCCGTGACGTCGGTGGGTTGACCTCGCCCCGACAGGAGTCGTTCGCCCCGTGGCGGGTAGATCCCGAGCGACGCCGACGAGAGGTGAACGCGATGTCACAGCCGGACGAGAGCCGGGAGAAGACCCCCAAAACGGACGCGGTGCTCATGCACCCCGACAACGACCCACACCGGAACACGTCCGAGGTCGCCCCCCGCAAGGAGCACGCGGAGATCCAGGTGGAGCGGGACGGTGAACTGGTGCCGCTGGACCAGGACGAGTGAGCCGACCGGCCCCGGGCTGGAGGAGTACGGCTCAGCGGGGCGGCAGGTCGCCGGCGAAACCGGCGATCCGCCGCGCCAGCGGGTCGCTCGCGCGGACCCAGGTGAAGTGGTCCAACGTCGCCCCGGCCTGCGCCACTGTGTACCGCTCCCGGGTCACCGGCGCGCCGCCGAGCTTCGCGCAGAGGTGGTCCATGGTCTCGTGCGGGGTGAACTGGTCGTCGTCCACACTGACGGCCAGCACCGGGGTCCGTACCGCGTGGACCGCCGCCTCGGTGTCCGTACCGTCGAGCCGGGGGAACCGGCCGGTCCGCGCGGTGTATGCCCAGTCGCGGATCACGCCGCGCGCCTGCCGACCGCCGAAGCCCCAGCCCGGCCAGACCCCGAGCAGAGCCGCCGTGGCGGCGATCCCCTGGGTGTAGGGCAGCACGCCGAGGCCGCGCCGGCCCGGGTAGCTCCGCCAGTACGGGATGCCGACCGCGATCAGCGCCAGCCCGTCCACCTCGTCGCCGCCGTGCAGGGCGAGGTGCAGCAGCGCGGCCTGCCCGCCGAGCGAGTGCCCGAGGAGCAGTCGGGTGCGTCCGTCCAGTCGTGGCTTGAGGGCGGCCAAGACGGCGCCGACGTCGCCGGCCAGTTCGGCGTAACCGTGCCGGTCCGCCCGACTCGGCGCGGGCGTGCTGGCACCGGTGCCGCGCAGGTCGGCCACGACCACGGCCAACCCGGCGGCGCGCAGCGCGGCGGCGAAGGGCCGGTAGTACCGGGCCCGGACCCCCATCGCGGGCCAGATCACGACCACCGGCGCGCCCGTCACTCCGGCCGGCTCCGGGTAGACCTGCACCCCCAGCCGGCCACCGTCGACGTCGACGAACTCCTGCGCGTACTCCGGATCCCCGTTCACCGGCCCAGCCTACGGCCTGACGTTACCGACGGGTAGCAGCAGGCCGCCGGGTCGACGACCGCGGCGTGCGCTCCCCGGACGCGACGGAGGGCCCCGCCGGGTGGCGGGGCCCTCCGAAGGACGCTGCGGTCAGGAGACCGAGATCGCCCCGTTGCCGGCCCGGACACAGGCCACCGAACGGGCGCTGGTGGAGGCGGCGCCGCTCAGGCACTGACCGAGCACCTGGTGCCCGGTGGCGTTCGGGTGCCACGACTCCTGGCAGGTCTGGAAGTAGGTGACGCAGGTGTTGGCGATCCGCTGGATGGCGATCTTGTCCTTGCCGGCGAGGCTGGTGACGAAGGTGCCGGTCGCGCCGTCCTGGAGCCGGATCGGAGTGGCCAGCGCCCCGCTCGGACTGCTGGTCTGCTCGCAGAGCCGGGCACCGTTGAAGGCCTGCTGCACGTTCAGGTACACCAGGTCGTCGGCCGGGAACTCGGCGGCCAGGGTGTCCCTGGTGGACTGCACGATGCTGCCCAGACCCTGGGAGAAGCGGTGCCCCGGCGCCAGGCTGGCCCGGTGGATCGGGCAACCGGCCGCGTACCGCTCGGCACCCAGGTCACGGAACTTGTCCCGGGTGTCGTCCCGGCTGTCCTCCTCGTGGAACTGCGGGTTCAGGTCCAGCGGCAGCGGGTTCGTGTAGTCCTGGAACACCACCCGGTGCTGACCGTCCGCGTCCACCTGGTCGAGGGTGGTCAGGATCTGGCGTACGGCCGCGGTGGTCTCCGCGGTCGCGGCGCTGAGCTGCGCGGCGGTGGCCAGGTCGGCATCGCTGCACGGCTTCTGCTCGACCGGCCCGTTCAGGTACGCCCAGAACTCCCACCAGCCGGTCCAGGCGTCCGCGATGAACCGGTTGGCGCACTTCTCCGCGACGCTGCCGAAGGTGAACGAGCTGTTGTTGGAGCCGAGGCCGACCAGCACCAGGTCGATGTCCTGGGTCTGCGCGACGGCACGCAGCTGGTCCAGCTGCGCGGCCACGGTACGACCGTTGGTCCGCGCCTGGGAGGCATTGGCGATGTCGTGTGGCTGGCCACCGGAGCAGGCCAGGTTGAACCGGTTCTGGATGCCCGGCAGGTTGGCCTGGTTGAGCGAGGCGTTCGCCGAACGGTGGCAGAAGAACGCGTTGTTGTTCGCCGCCGTCCAACCGGGGAAGCCCTGGCTGACGCCGTTGACGTCGACCACCGGGGTGTACGCCCCGGCGCCCTCGCCACTGATGAAGCTGTCCCCGAGCGCCACCGCGGCGGTGGGCAACGCGGCGGACGCGGGTGCGGGCAGCGCGACGGCGGTCGACAACGCGGCCATGGCGATCGTTAGTCCCGCGGCGAGCGCGGTACGCCGGAACCTGGGCATGGGGCCCCCATCCATCGAAAGATGAAAGATTCTCTGAGAGCGCGATCAGATCACCCTCGTGCGACGGGCGTCAATGGCCCGTAACAGATTCGTTCGACGAAAGACATACGCGCGTAGGCATGACGCCCTACCGCGTCGAGATTGGACCCGCGCTCCGGGTTGCCGAACCCACCGACCCGCGCCCCCTCGGGCGCAGGGAGTCAGCGACCGGTCGGGCCGCCGCGGCGGTTCAGCCCGGCCGCGCCCACGGCGTTCAGAGCGACACCCCAGAGCAGGAGTACGCACAGCCACTGCACCCACCGCAGTGCGCTCATCTCGCCCGAGAGCAGGTTGCGCACGCTGCCCAACGGGGTGAGCCACGGCTGCGTCGGACGGAGGGCGTCCACGGCACCCAGCAACGCGAACAGCCCCAACGGCAGGATGATCGTGGCCAGGAACGCCACCACCGCCGAGCGCAGCAGCAGGCCCAGCCCGGTGCCCACCAGGCCGGCGACGATCTGCACCAGCACACTGCCCACCGCGACCGTGCCGGCGAACCGCCACGGCTCGTCCGCGACGGCCGGGGTGAGGGCCAGCGTCGCGGCGCAGATCAGCACACCGACAACGCCGATGACGACCGCCGGCAGCCCCACCGCGAGCACGGTGGGCAGGACCGGGACGCGGCCGGACGCCCGCCGCAGGTCGCGTACCAGCAGGATGCCGAAGAGCGGGGTCACCACCGACATCAGGCTCTGCACGGTGCCCGAGAGTTCGGCGAAGGTCCGGTCGGCGGGAGACGCCGCCGCGACCAGCGCCACGGCGGCCACCAATCCCGCCACCAGGGTGCCGACCAGCAGCCACCGTCGGGCTGGCGTGCCGAGGGAGCGCCGCAGCGCGTCGCGAATCGTCCCGTCCATCTCGACCGCCTCCTGATCTCCTCGACCCGGACGGCGTGCACCCCGCGCGCAAACCGGCCGCGATCATGGGTGAGCGTACCGGTGGCGGTGTCTCTGCGTGGTCCCATGATCACCCGCCGGCTGTTCGTTGGCTCACGTCCGGCGGGCCGCGCGCGGCGGGTCGCGCGGGGCCTCCGGGAGTTGTCCTAGCCTCGGGCTAGGCTCGCTGCGGCGCGCCACGCCGGCTGATGTCGCCGGTGACCGGCAGCACA
The DNA here is from genome assembly GCF_022229015.1 of Micromonospora foliorum. Taxonomy (GTDB): domain Bacteria; phylum Actinomycetota; class Actinomycetes; order Mycobacteriales; family Micromonosporaceae; genus Micromonospora; species Micromonospora foliorum. The sequence continues at coordinate 6,126 of NZ_JAKKFF010000131.1, read as the reverse complement.
CCGCCGAGACCGGGGAGTACGACCAGTTGACCGCAGAGCCTGACACCCTGTACGGGGCCGATGACCTCACCCACCTTGAGGGGCTGGACGCTGTCCGCAAGCGGCCCGGCATGTACATCGGTTCCACCGACAGCCGTGGCGTGGGTCACCTCGTCAACGAGATCCTCGACAACTCCACCGACGAGGGTGTCGCCGGTCACGCCAGCCACGTCGAGGTGATCCTGCACCCCGACGGTTCGGTGCAGGTCGACGACGACGGCCGGGGCATCCCCACCGACGTGCACGCCAAGTCCGGCATCTCCGGCGTCGAGCTGGTGCTGACCCGGCTGCACGCTGGCGGCAAGTTCGGCGGCTCCGGCTACAAGACCTCCGGCGGCCTGCACGGCGTCGGGGCGTCGGCGGTCAACGCGCTGTCCCGCCGCTTCGACGTGACCGTCCGCCGGGCCGGCAAGGTCCACGCGATGTCGTTCCGGCACGGCGTCCCGGGCATCTTCGACGGCGCCGGGCCGGACGCGGCCTTCACCGCCGGCCCCGGGCTCCAGGTGATCGGCGCGATGAAACGCGGCCAGCGCACCGGCACCTCGATCCGCTGGTGGCACGACGCCCGCTACTTCGAGACCGGCGCGGCGCTCGACGTCGACGCCGTCCGGATGAAGCTGCGCAACACCGCGTTCCTGGTCCCGGGTGTGACCTACCTGCTGCGCGACCTGACCGGCGAGGCGCCCGCCGAGGAGCGGTTCCACTACCCCAACGGGCTCAGCGACATGGTGGAGTTCCTCGCCCCGGCCGGCGACCGGCCGGTCTCCGGCACCCTGCTGGTCAACGGCGAGGGCACCTACCGGGAGAACGCCGCCGACGCCAACGGCGTCATGCAGTCCAACGTGCAGCGGCGCGCCGAGGTCGAGGTGGCGTTCCGGTGGGGCACCGGCTACGAGCGCACCGTCGAGTGCTTCACCAACACCATCCGCAACGCGCACGGCGGCACCCACCGCAAGGGCTTCGAACGGGCCCTGGTCCGCGCGCTCGCGGACGCGATCCGCAACACCCGCGGCCTGCTCAAGGCCAAGGAGGAGCCACCCACCCTGGATGACGTCCTGGAGGGGATGACCGCGGTGGTGCACGTGCGGATCCCCGAGCCGCAGTTCACCTCGCAGACCAAGGACGAGCTCTCCACCACCGGCATCACCAAGGTTCTCCAGTCCCTGGTCGACGCGCACATCAAGGCCTGGCTGGAGGACCGGCGCACCAAGGCCGAGGCGCGCACCGTCCTGCAGAAGATCGTCGACGCCGCCCGGGTGCGACTCACCCAGAAGCAGCAGAAGGACGCCGCCCGGCGCAAGACGGCCCTGGAGGGCGCGTCCATGCCGCCGAAGCTTGTCGACTGCCGGGCCACCGGCATCGACCGCAGCGAGCTGTTCATCGTCGAGGGCGACAGCGCGTTGGGAACGAGCCGGATGGCCCGTTCCTCGGAATACCAGGCGCTGCTGCCGATCCGCGGCAAGATCCTCAACGTGCAGAAGGCCAACCTCCAGCAGGTTCTGGACAATGCCGAGTGCGCGGCCATCGTGCAGGTCCTCGGCGCCGGCTCGGGGCGCACCTTCGACCTCTCCGCGTTGCGCTACGGCCGCGTGCTGATCATGGCCGACGCCGACGTGGACGGCGCCCACATCCGTACGCTGCTGATCACCCTGTTCGCCCGGTACATGCGACCGCTGATCGAGGCCGGTCGGCTCTACGCCGCGATGCCGCCCCTGCACAAGATCACCACCAGGGGGCGCAGCCCGCAGACCGTCTACACCTACACCCAGGCCGAGATGGAGACGACGGTCCGCAAGCTGGAAAAGGCCGGCAAGCAGATCGTCACGCCCATCCCACGGTTCAAGGGTCTCGGTGAGATGGACGCCGACGAGCTGTGGGACACCACGATGAACCCGGCCACCCGCGCCGTCCGCCGGATCACCCTCGACGACGTCGACGCCGCCGAACGCATCCTCGAACTGCTGATGGGCGAGAAGGTCGAGCCGCGCCGCAACTGGCTCATCGACTCCGCCGACCGCGTCGACAGGGATGCGATCGACGCATGAGCGCCCGTTCCGTTCCGATGGAGAGCTGAGTCATGGCACGCCGTAAGGAAAACAAGGTCGACCTCTCCTCGTTCGACCAGGCCGGCGCGCGGGTCTTCGACAACCCGCTGGTCACCGAGGTCTCCGACTCCTACCTGGAGTACGCGTTCTCGGTCATCCACTCCCGCGCCCTGCCCGACGCCCGCGACGGCCTCAAGCCCGTGCACCGGCGCATCCTCTGGTCGATGTACGAGCAGGGCTACCGCCCGGATCGCGGGCACGTGAAGTCTGCCCGAATTGTCGGCGACTGCTTCGTTGCCGGCACACTCGTCTCGACGCCCGACGGTTTGCGGGCCATTGAGGAGATCGAAGTCGGGGACCTCGTGCTGGACGGCGGCGGAGCCTCCGTACCGGTGACTGCTGTTTATCGGAATCCGACCTCCGAACTGGTGCGCGTGACCTGGAGCAACGGGCACACGATGCTCGTAACGCCGGGCCAGCGCTTCCGTGTGGTCGCCGATGACCTTTCGGTTCAGTGGGCGGAGGCTCGGGATCTCCCGGGGCGACTGGCATTGGCGAACGGCAGTCGTCGCAATGCGGTGTCAATGCCTGCAGGTGACGTCTACGACTATGTGCGCGGGCTGCTGGTGGCTGAGGGCTTCCCCGCCCATCGGTCTCGCGAAGCGGACGGCCGGGTCCGGATCCACATGTGTGACGTCGAGCCGCTGGATGTCGCTCACGGCTGGGCCATCGCCAGTGGATTGAACGTCTCCCGAGGCAAGCGCGAGGCACGCAATCCCCTTCATCGCGACCAGCACATTCTGACCTTCAGTAGGCACGAGGGGCTGCTGGAGGCCACACGTCCGCTCAGCCGGGACAAGTACGTGCCGGGCGACATCATCGCGAACCGCGCGGCGTGGGCACCGTTCCTCGCCGGCTTCTTCGACGGAGACGGCTACGTCCGTAAGCGCTTCAGGGAGATCGTCTTCGTCAGCACGAGCGAGGTGCTGGTGCGGCAGATCTACGCCATGCTTGCCGACCTTGGGCTGCACGGGCACCACTGGACCAGCGGTCGCGCCTCCGCGGGTAACCCGCTCCTTGGTCTCTCGGTCAGCGGACGGGACGCCGCAGACCTTGCCCGGTTGTTGCTGCCCTGGGTGCGGATCGGATACAAGCACGACGGCTTGCAGCGGGTCGCCGAGATCGGCTACGAGTACAGCGGCAAGCGGGGCAACGACCGGTTGCCCTACGGTCCGGTCATCGCGGAGTTCACGGCAGCGCATCAGGGCGGCGGGTGGTTCCGGGACCAGGACGGACAGGCGTTCCGTGACTCGCTCTCGGCGAGCGGTGGCCCGAAGGTGCGGTATGGCAAGGACCGCAATGGCGTCCCGCTCGCGGACCGGTCGTTCCAGTTGGAGCGAGCGGTACGAGACGGCTGGATCCAGAAACTCCGCCGCCTTGGCTCACCGCTCGCAGCTCGGCTCGACGCGTTGGTCGGCAGTTCGTTCCTGCGGGTCACTTCGGTTGAGGCGGTTTCGCCCGACGTCACGTACGACATCCAGGTCGGCAGTGATGAGCACGCGTTCGTCGCCGAGGGCTATGTCGTCCACAACTGCATGGGTAAGTACCACCCACACGGTGACACGGCGATCTACGACGCCATGGTCCGCCTGGCCCAGGACTTCTCCCTCAACGTGCCGCTCATCGACGGGCATGGAAATTTTGGGTCCCCAGACGATGGACCGGCAGCAAGCAGATACACCGAAGCACGAATGTCTCGCGAGGCCATGCTGCTCGTCGGTGAGCTGGGCGAGGACACCGTCGACGTCGAGCCCAACTACGACGGGTCGCTGACCCAGCCGACCGTGCTGCCGGCCGCGTTCCCCAACCTGCTTGTCAACGGCGCGTCCGGGATCGCGGTCGGCATGGCCACCAACATGATCCCGCACAACCTGGCGGAGGTCGTCTCCGCGGCCCGCTGGCTGATCAACCACCCGGACGCCACTCTGGACAAACTCATGGAGTTCGTCCCCGGCCCCGACCTGCCCACCGGTGGGGTGCTGCTCGGCCTGGATGAGGTGCGCCGGGCGTACGAGACCGGTCGTGGCGTGGTGCGGATGCGCGGCAAGGTGGAGATCGGCCCGATCGAGGGCAGCCGGGGTCGTCAGGCGATCACCGTGGTCGAGCTGCCCTACGGCGTCGGCGCGGAGAAGGTCATCGCCGCGATTACCAACGAGGTCACCAAGACCAAGCGCCTGACCGGCATCGCCGACGTCAAGGACCTCACCGACCGGGAGAGCGGCACCCGCCTCGTCGTCGAGTGCAAGGTCGGGGTCAACCCGCAGGCGCTGCTCGCCGACCTCTACCGGCTGACCCCGCTGGAGCAGTCGTTCGGCGTCAACAACCTGGTCCTGGTCGACGGGCAGCCGCGCACGCTGGGCCTCAAGGCGCTGCTGGAAGTCTTCCTGGCGCACCGGTACGAGGTGGTCACCCGGCGCACCTCGTACCGCCGGCGCAAGCGTCAGGAACGGCTGCACCTGGTCGACGGTCTGCTGATCGCGCTCCTGGACATCGACGAGGTGGTCCGGCTGATCCGGGGCAGCGACGACGCGCAGGCCGCGAAGGACGGGCTGATGAGCCGGTTCGGCCTCTCCGACATCCAGGCCACCTACATCCTGGACACTCCGTTGCGCCGGCTGACCAAGTTCGACCGGATCGAGCTGGAGGCCGAGCAGGAACGGCTGCGCGCCGAGATCGCCGAGCTGAGCAAGATCCTCGACGACGAGCGGGTGCTCAAGAAGGTGGTCTCCGACGAGCTGGCGGCCGTGGTCAAGCAGTTCGGCACCGAACGTCGTACGACCCTTGTCGACGGTGACCTGAAGGAGGTGCTGGCCGCGTCCGCGCCGGCCGGCCCGCTGGAGGTCGCCGACGACCCGTGCCAGGTGATCCTCTCCGCGACCGGGCTGGTCGCCCGGACCGCGGCCGAGTCGGAGGAGAGCTCCGAGGGGCGCCGACGCAACGGCCGGGTCAAGCACGACACGGTACGCGCGATCGTGCACTCCACCGCCCGTGGTCGGGTGCTGCTGTTGACAAGCGCCGGCCGGGCGTTCAAGGTCGACGTCCTGCCGCTGCCGGTGCTGCCCGAACAGGCGGGCACGGTGTCACTGCGGGGCGGGATGTCCGCGGCCGAGTTGGTGCCGTTGGCGGCGGGGGAGACCGTCGTCGGCCTGGCCCCGCTCGGCGGGGAGGCGGACGGCTCACCGGGGTTGGCGTTGGGCACCCGACTGGGCGCGGTGAAGATCTGCGCGCCGGAGTGGCCGGTGCGTTCCGACGAGTTCGAGGTGATCGGTCTGCGCGACGGTGACGAGGTGGTCGGGGCGACCTGGCTGACCGACGGCACCGAGACGCTGACCTTCGTCACCTCGGAGGCGTCGCTGTTGCGCTTCCCCGCCGGGTTGGTCCGGCCGCAGGGCCTCAAGGGCGGCGGTATGGCCGGCATCAACCTGCCGGCCGGGGCGCGGGTGGCGTTCTTCGGGGCGGTGCGCACCGACGACCCGGGGCACGGCGAGCCGATGGTGGTTACCTCCACCGGCGCGACGGTCAAGGTGACGCCGTTCAAGGCGTACCCGGCGAAGGGGCGGGCGACCGGCGGCGTGCGCGCGCACCGCTTCCTCAAGGGTGAGACGGACGTGGCCGTTGCCTGGGTGGGCCCGCGACCGGTCGGCGCGACCGCCACCGGCGACCCGGTCGAACTGCCCGCGGCGGACCCCCGCCGCGACGGCAGCGGCTTCGCCGTGATGCTCGGCCCGACGGTGGTAGGCCACCTGATCGAACGCGACTGACCCACCCACCCACCTGCGCCGTCCCCCGAGCACGGCCCGCGCGCCCGGCCGCCCGGCCGGCCACCCGGCCCGCCCGCCCGCCCCAAGATCGTGCTCGATCCTGGAAGTAGTGGCATCACCGCCGCTGTGATTCCCCTCTATCCTGGATCGAGCGCGATCATGTCGGGGGTGGTCCTCGGCGCCGGGCGCGGCTGTCGTGCGGGGTGGGGCAGCCGTCGGCG
>NZ_JAKKFF010000130.1 GCF_022229015.1 Micromonospora foliorum | reverse complement strand
ACCAATCGGGCATTCGGACCGCCGATGGGCGGTGATCCACTCGCGCTCCTGAAAGTCGGGTGGTCACCGACCTCGGGATGCCGCGACTTCCGGGAACCCGAGTCGATCAAGCCACGGGGGTGTGCGCGCGACGGTGAGGTGGGGCGCGGCGGTGAGGTGGCACGCGCGGCGGTGAGGGTGGCACGCGGCGGTGAGGTGGGGCGGGCGGTCGGGGTCAGCTGAGGGCGGTGGTGATGGCTCGGGCGGCGGCCAGCACCTGAGGGCCGATCGTGTCGACGTCCAGTGGCGCGAGCGCGACCACGCCGACGCTGGCCTCCAGGCCGGGTACGCCGAGCACCGGTGCGGCCACCCCGTACGCCCCGGCCTGCAACTCTCCGCTGCTACTCAGCGGCTCTGCCACCCCGGCTCGACCGGCCAGGATCGCCCGGCCGGCCGCTCCTCGGTCCAGTGGGTGCCGTGCCCCGGCCCGGTACGCGACGTGGAAGGACGTCCAGCTCGGCTCGACCACGGCCAGGGCGACGCCCTCTCCACCCTCGACGACGGTCAGATGCGCGGTCGCGCCGGCCTGCTCGGCGAGACGGCGTAGCGCGGGCAGCGCGCCCTCGGCGAGCAGGGGCTGGGCCCGTCGGGCCAGGTGCAGTAACCCGGCCCCGAGGCGCAGCCGACCGTCTGCGTCGCGGCGCAGCATGCCGTGCCCGGTCAGCGCACTGACCAGCCGGTATACGGCGGCCCGGCCGATGCCGAGCCGATTCGCGGCCTCGGTGACGGTCAGCCCGCCGGAGGCGTCCGCGACCAGGTGCAGCAGCCGCAGACCCCGGTCCAGCGTCTGCGACGTCTCCCCGCCCCGCCCCGCTACCGCGTCGGCCCGCCCTACGCCAGCGCCGGCCGGCCCGGAGGCCGCATCGGCCCGCCCCACGCCAGCGTCGGCCGCATCGGCGGACCCGGCGGCCCGTCCGAAGACCGGCCCGGAGGCCCTTCCGGAGGGCGGGTCGGCGGGGGCGGTGGGGTTGGCTGGCGGGTCACCGGAGCCACCGGGGCGTGCGGTCGCATCCACGCCTGGCAGCGTACGACCCGGCACCGGCGGACCCGGACAGGCACGGACAGCTACCCTTGTACGGTGACGCTACGCCTGTATGACACCGCCACCCGATCGGTGCGGGACTTCGTCCCGCGGGAAGCCGGCAAGGTGGGGGTCTACCTGTGTGGTCTCACCCTCCAGGCCCCGCCGCACATCGGTCATCTTCGCTCCGGCGTCAACTATGACGTCCTGCGCCGTTGGCTGTTGGCCGCCGGCTACGAGGTCACCTTCATTCGCAACCTGACCGACATCGACGACAAGATCCTGGTCAAGGCGGGCGAGCAGGGTCGACCGTTCTGGTCGATCGCGTACGCCAACGAGTTGCTGCTCGCCGAGTCGTACCGGTCGTTGAACGTGCTGGCGCCCACGTATGAGCCGCGCGCCACGGGGCACATCCCCGAGATGCATGAGCTGATCACGAAGTTGATCGCCGACGGGCACGCGTACCCGGCGAGTGACGGCTCCGGCGACGTCTACTTCGACGTGGCGTCCTGGCCGGCGTACGGGTCGCTGTCGGGTCAGTCCCCGGACGCCATGCAGTCCGCCGGGGACGCCCCGGATCGGGGCAAGCGGGACCCGCGCGACTTCGCGTTGTGGAAGGGTGCCAAACCGGACGAGCCGGCGGACGCCTACTGGCCCTCGCCGTGGGGGTTGGGCCGTCCGGGCTGGCACATTGAGTGCTCGGCGATGTGCTGGCGCTACCTCGGCCCGGAGTTCGACATCCACGGCGGCGGGCTGGATCTGACGTTCCCGCACCACGAGAACGAGATCGCCCAGTCCCAGGCGGCCGGGTTGCCGTTCGCCCGCTACTGGGTGCACCACGGGCTGCTGAGCATCGGCGGGGCCAAGATGGGCAAGTCCGCCGGCAACGCGCTGGACCTGGCGTACGTGGACTCGCTCGGGGTGCGGCCGGTGGAGCTGCGCTACTACTACGCCGCCGCGCACTACCGCTCGGTGATCGACTACTCGGAGGATTCGCTTCGCGACGCGGCCACCGCGTACCGGCGGATCGAGGGTTTCGTGCAGCGGGCCGTCGAGCGGGTCGGTGCCGGGCAGTTCGCTGAGCTGCCCGCCGGCTTCGTCGCGGCGATGAACGACGACCTCAACACGTCCGCCGCGCTGGCCGTGCTGCAACAGCACATTCGGGACGGCAACACCGCGCTGAGCGTCGGCGACGATGTGACCGTCCGCACCACGCTGGCCGTGGTGCGGGCAATGCTGGATATTCTCGGGATCGACCCCCTCGACCCGGCCTGGACCGGTGGCGGCCGCTCGGACGACCTTCGCGCCGTGGTGGACTCCCTGATCGCGCTGGCCCTGGAGCAGCGTGCGCAGGCGCGGGGCCGCAAGGACTGGGCCGCCGCGGACGCCGTGCGTGACCAGCTCAAGCTGGCCGGCGTGGTGGTCGAGGACACCCCCCAGGGCCCCCGTTGGACTATTGGAGAGCAGGACTGATGGCCGGCAACTCGCAGCGCCGTGGCCGGCGACTGACGTCGAAGGCAGGCGCCCCCAAGGGCACCGGCGGCAAGAACAAGGACTCGTTGGCCGGGCGGGGTCGCACCCTGCCCGCGGACGAGCGTCCCTGGCACAAGGGCTACTCGGGCACCGAGAAGCTGCCCCAGCGCACCGCCTGGAAGCAGGACAAGGAGCGCCGCGCGGCGGCCGAGGAGGGGCGCGCCCCCAAGATCGGTCAGCCTGGCAGCAAGGACACCACCTGGGGCCGGGGCGGCGGTCGGGGCGTACCGGGCGGCCGGGGTGCCGCCACCGGTGGACGGGGCGGCAAGCCCACCGGCCGGTCCGGCCCGCGGGTCACGCCGGGGCGCAAGTCCAACCCGTCCAAGGACACCCCGGAGTTGCTGGTCGGGCGTAACCCGGTGCTGGAGGCGCTGCGCGCCAACGTGCCGGCGACGGCGCTCTACACCGCCCAGGGCATCGACATGGACGACCGGATCAACGAGATCATTCGGACCGCCGCCGACCGGGGCATCGCCAACCTGGAGATCAGCCGCGCCGAGTTGGACCGGATGACCGGTGGGGTGCTGCACCAGGGTGTCGGCCTGCAGGTGCCGCCCTTCGCGTACCAGCCGTTCGAGGACATGGTCGCTGCTGCCCTGGAGCAGCAGGCTCCGCTGCTTGTCGCGCTGGACGGTGTCACCGACCCGCGCAACCTGGGCGCCGTGATCCGGTCGGCTGCCGCGTTCGGCGCGCAGGGTGTCTTCGTACCCGAGCGTCGTGCCGCCGGAATCACCGCGACCGCCTGGCGGACCAGTGCCGGCGCGGCCGCGCGGGTGCCCGTGGCGCAGGTGACCAACCTGACCCGGTCGCTGAAGGCGTGCCGGGACGCTGGCTTCATGGTCGTCGGCCTGGATGCCGACGGCGACACCGACCTCTACAACCTGGAGGCCGCGGTCGGTCCGCTGGTGGTGGTGGTCGGTTCCGAGGGGCGCGGTCTTTCCCGCCTGGTCGGGGAGACCTGCGACCTGACCGTCAGCATCCCGATGATCTCCGAGGTCGAGTCGCTCAACGCCAGTGTGGCGGCGGCGGTCGCCCTGGCCGAGGTCGCCCGTCGGCGCTCCGTCGAGCTGTAGCGCACGTCGACGAAGGCCCCCTCCCGCCGAGCGCGGGAGGGGGCCTTCGTGGTCAGATCAGGCTGAAGAGCCCGTTCAGGTACGACGAAGGGGGCGGCCCGCCGAAGCGGACCGCCCCCTGTCGGTACGGCGTTACGTCAGATCCGGCCACCGGTGGAGGCGTGGAAGACGTGGCTGCGACCGGCAACCGGCCGGACGAACACGGTGTCACCCATGTTCGGCATGTTGCGCCGGTCGGTGCGGACGACGAAGCGCTCCGAGTTGCCACCCAGTGCGGCGTGGCCGTAGACGTTGGCGTCCGAGCCGAGGTCCTCGACCAGCTCGACCACGACCGGCATGCCGCCCTCGGTCGGGCTGACCAGCTCGCAGTCCTCCGGGCGGAAGCCCACGGTGACCTTGCCGTCGCCACCCTCGGCGCGGGCCGCCTCGACCTGCTCCCGGGTCAGCGGGATCTGCAGCTCGGCGAACTCGGCGCCCCGCTCGTTGAGCGGAACGGTCTTGATGTTCATGGCGGGAGAGCCCATGAAGCCGGCGACGAACACGTTTGCCGGGGTGTCGTAGAGCGCCCGCGGAGTGTCCACCTGCTGCAGGACACCGTCGAGCAGCACCGCGACCCGGTGACCCATGGTCATGGCCTCGACCTGGTCGTGTGTGACGTAGACCGTGGTGACGCCCAGCTTGGCCTGCAGGGACGCGATCTGGGTACGGGTCTGCACACGGAGCTTGGCGTCGAGGTTCGACAGCGGCTCGTCCATGAGGAAGACCTGCGGCTCGCGGACGATCGCCCGGCCCATCGCGACACGCTGACGCTGACCACCGGAGAGCGCCTTCGGCTTACGGCTGAGGTACTCCTCCAGCTGGAGCAGCCCGGCTGCCTCCTTGACGCGCCGGTCGATCTCCGACTTGGAGGTCTTGCGCAGCTTGAGGGCGAACGCCATGTTCTCGTACACCGTCATGTGCGGGTAGAGGGCGTAGTTCTGGAAGACCATCGCGATGTCGCGGGCCTTCGGGGGAAGGTGGGTGACGTCACGCTGGTCGATGTAGATCGAACCGGCGTCCACGTCCTCCAGGCCGGCGAGCATCCGCAGGCTGGTGGACTTACCGCAACCGGAGGGGCCGACCAGGACGAGGAACTCCCCGTCGCCGATCTCGAGGTCCAGCTCGTTGACGGCGGGACGCTCTTGGCCCGGGTAGACCCGGGACGCCTTGGAATAGGTGACCGTAGCCATGGTGAAGCGCTTCCTTTCACCGGCAGGAACGTGCCGGACGATCCGAGTGAAGGAGCAACCGGCACGTGTCCGTGCCGGTCAGCGGACGGCGGCCGGTCGCGGGGGCGCCCGGTTGTCGTCCGTGTCAGTGAACCGTAAACGCGTTTACCCGTGCTGCCAAGGCGGGGGGCCGCCGAGCCCACCAGGCGGGCTACGCATTCCGGTCACTCGGGCACGGTCAGACATCAATCGACGTAGCGTCAAACGAGCCTGCGTCGGGTTGTTGACGATTCCCGTTGTCGGGAGGCCTCGCGATCGGGATATCCGGACGTCAGTCGCTATGCTGACCTCGACGCACGCGCCCCTGTAGCTCAGCTGGCCAGAGCACTCGCCTTGTAAGCGAGATGTCGCCGGTTCGATCCCGGCCGGGGGCTCCAATTTCATCCGGCTTCTCCCGACCGGCAAATGCTGTGCCTCTGCCGGTCCGCCCGGGGCACGTGGGCGTCGATCAAATTCGCTATCGTGCCTCCGTCCCGCCGCCGGCGGGAGTCCACGGGGGAACCGGGATGCACTGCGGCGGCGAGCGAAGTGAGGCCGGGGGGTCGATGAGTCGCGCGGTGGAGGAGTCGAACCGGGCGATGCTGCGCGCCCGGGACGCGATGGACCGGTCGTACGCGGAGCCTCTGGACATCCCCGCGTTGGCCCGGATCGCGCACGTCTCGGAGGCGCACTTCATCCGTACCTTCCGGGCCACCTTCGGTGAGACCCCGCACCGATACCTGCAACGCCGTCGGGTGGAGCGGGCGATGGCGTTGCTGGTGGAGACCGACCGGGACGTGACGGACATTTGCTACGCCGTCGGCTTCGGCAGCCTGGGCACGTTCAGTCGGACGTTCCGGCAGATCGTCGGGGAGTCGCCCTCGGATTTCCGGCGTCAGCGCATCGCGCCGGGCAACGTGCCGTCGTGCTTCACCAAAGCCTGGACCCGACCAAGCAGTTTTGGATAAGCGCAGGTCACGGTCCCACCTCTAGCGTCATGGGCATGACGATGAACGCGATCAGCCGCTCCCAGATCTACGTCCTCGACCAGGACGCCGCGCTTGACTTCTACGTCAACAAGCTCGGCATGGAGGTCAACACCGACCAGGACCTCGGCTTCATGCGGTGGCTGACGGTCAACCTGCCCGGCGACCCGGAGCGGGAGATCCTGTTGGAGAAGCCGGGCCCGCCCGCGCTGGACCCGGCCACCGCCGAGCAGGTCCGGGAGCTGCTCACCAAGGGTGCCCTCGGGGGGTATCTCTTCATGACGACGGACGACGCCCGCAAGACGCACGAGGATCTTGTGGCGAAGGGCGTCGAGATCACCGACGAGCCGACCGAGCGCCCGTACGGGATCGACTTCGGCATCCGGGACCCGTTCGGTAACCGGATCCGCATCGGCCAGATGTTCTCCCAGGCGTAGGGGAGCCGCGCGGGCGGCGTCCGGCCGGGCCGACTGAGCCGACGTCGCAGGACCGGGAGGTGCGGGTCGAACCCGTACCTCCCGGTGTGTTGAGCTGGGTGCATGGCGACCCGGCTGCTGTACCTGACCCGACACGCCGAGCAGGACCTGTCCGAGCCGAGTGGGTCCGATGCCGGCGAACCGGATACCGGCCTGTCGGAGCGCGGCCGGCGGCAGGCCACCCTGCTGGGTGAACGCCTGCGAGCCCGGCGGTTCGCCGCCGTCCACCATGGGCCGCTGCGCCGGGCCGCGCAGACCGCCGAGCTGATCGCCAAGTCGCTGCCCGAGGTTCCGGTGTACGAGACGGAGCTTGCCGGCGACCACCTCCCACACGACACGGATCCGGCTGGCCTGCCGCCCGCGTACGCCGAATTCCTGACGCAGTTCTCGGCGGCCGAGCGGGTCGACGGGCCGCGAGTGACGGCGGACGCGGTGCGGCGGTTCGCCGGCCCGGTCGGTGAGGGGCCCGCCAGCGGTGAGCCGGTCCGCGAGCTGGTGGTGACGCACAGCTTCCTGATCGCCTGGCTGGTGCGGCACGCCCTCGACGCGCCGGAGTGGCGGTGGCTGGGCTTGAACTCGCACAACGCGGGGCTGACCGTGATCCGGTACAGCGCGGCCGGCCCGCCGAGTCTGGTCGCCGTCAACGACGTGGCCCACCTACCGCCGGAGCTGCGGGGCACCGGCCTGCCCCCGGACTACCTGCCGTAGGTGCCGGTGACCCGCAGCAGCAGCTTGACCACCGCCTGGGTGGCCGGCGGTGGGGGCCCCTCGGCCGGGCAGTCGGCGTACCCGGTTTCGTTGCTGCCCACGGTGAGGCGGTAGTGCATGACGTCCGCGCAGCTGGTCGTGGTCGTCGGCTGCCGCGCCTCGCTGGCGAGCCGGGGGTCGGCGGTCAGTCCCGCGAGGGTGCCCTGGTCGGCAGGGGAGAGCCGGCCGTTGCGCCGACTGCCCGCCCGGTCCGTCACGGTCCATTGACCGTCCGGCTCGACGACGATGGAGTCACCGCGCCCGGCGAAGCCGCCGGAGCCCCGCAACGTCACTCGGGGGGCCACCCCGCTGGCCTCGGCGCTGACGGTGGGGGCGGTGGTCGGCAGCGAGGTGCCGGTGGCCGGGGCAGCCGGGCCGGTGGCGGTGGTGGCCGAGGGCTGGGTAGAGGTGGTGGTGGGGGCTCGGTCGACGCTTGTGCAACCGGTCAGGAGCGCGGCCAGAAGCGCGACCGTGACGACTGTCGTCGATGCGGGTCTCATTCCCGTCGGACGCGCGACCCCAACCATTGGTTCCCCCGCCGTCCCACCGGAAGCGGTCCGCGCCGTTCTGCAATCTTGGACAGTTTCCGTTCCGCGCTAACGGAAACTGTCCAAGATTGCTTCAGCAGTGCGCCTGCGCCGGGCCTGACCGGTCGTCTTCGCTATGGTCGCGGCACCGGCGTGCGGCGCCGGCAGGCAGCTTGGCGGCGTCGCTTCGGGTGGCGCGGGGAGGAGCGGACGTGTCGGACGCGGAGTTGACCGTCGAGGTGGCCGGGCCGGTCGCCACCGTGGTGATGCACAACCCGGCCCGGCGCAACGCGATGACCGCGGCCATGTGGCGTCAGCTCCCCGAACTGCTCGACCGGCTGGAGCCCGACCCCCACGTACGGGCGTTGGTGCTCACCGGCGCGGGCGGCACCTTCTGTGCGGGTGCCGACCTCGGTGACCTGGCCGAACTGCTGGACGCCGGTGACGCCAGCATCGCGGTCGCCGCCGAGGAACGACTGGCCCGCTTCGCCAAGCCGACGATCGCGGCCATCCGGGGCGCCTGCGTCGGGGGTGGTGCCCAACTCGCGGTCGCCTGCGACCTGCGGATCGCTGCGGACGACGCCCGGTTCGGCGTGCCGCCGGCCCGGCTCGGGCTGGTCTATCCGGCACCGACGACGCGCCGGCTGGCCCGGCTGGTCGGCCCGTCCGCCGCCAAGCATCTGCTGTTCACCGCCGAGTTGATCGACGCCGAGCGCGCCCTGCGGATCGGACTGGTCGACGAGGTGCTGCCGGCCGACCGGCTCGCCGCACGGGTGGACGAACTGACCACGACCATCGCCCAACGGTCGCCGCTGAGCATCGCCGCCGCGAAGGAGATCATCGACGGGCGGGCCGAGCCCGCTCGGATCGCCTGGTGGCACCGGAAGGTGACGACCACCGGCGAGGCTCGGGAGGGGGTCGCGGCGATCACCGAACGGCGTACGCCCCGCTTCGCCTGGCAGCCCTCGACCGACGACTGACCGGAGGCGTTCCAACGCGGTCATCCTGTCGGTGGATGAGGGCCTGCGTCGCACCCATTGCGATATCTCGATCCCGAGTGCCCGGTTCTCAGGCCGGTACGGCAGGCTGTTCGTTGTGCAGCGTGATCAGTTGCTTGCGGGCCGCTACCGGCTCCTGGAGCGCCTCGGCAGTGGCGGCATGTCGGCGGTGCACCGGGCATACGACGAGGTGCTCGAACGGGACGTCGCGGTGAAGGTGCTGGTCGACACGGACACCAACGCCCGACAACGGATCCGGGGCGAGGCCAAGGCCGCAGCCCGGCTGTCGCATCCGCACGTCACAAGCGTCTACGACTACGGCGAGTCGGCGCTGGACGGCGTCGAGGTCCCGTTCGTGGTGATGGAGTTGCTCGGCGGTCACACCCTCGAACACCGGTTGGCGGTCGGGCCGTTGCCGCCGCGCGCCGGTCTGCGGGTCTGCGCCGAGGTGGCCTCGGCGCTCGCCGCCGCGCACGATCAGGGGTTGGTGCACCGCGACATCAAGCCGGGCAACGTCATGCTCACGCCGACCGGCGCGAAGGTGCTCGACTTCGGCATCGCGGCAGCCGCCGGTGCGCCGGAGATCGACTTCGAGGGGCGGCC
>NZ_JAKKFF010000013.1 GCF_022229015.1 Micromonospora foliorum | reverse complement strand
CGTCGTGCAGCTCCCGGGCGATCCGGGTGCGTTCCTCCAGCACCGCGCGGCGCTCCTGCTCGCGTTCGCTCAGCTCGGTCTGCGCGGCCAGCGCGTGCCGGGACAGCCGGTTGCGCCGGATCAGGTCGCCGACGATCGCCAGCGCGCCGAGCAGCAGCAGGACAGGGACCCGGTTGTCGGGGTGGACCGAGATCAGCACCGGCACCGTGCTGATCGTCACCACCCAGGCCAGCACCGGCCGGTCGACCCGCGCGACGACCACCGCCAGCACCGCGATCGACCCGAGCGCCAGCGGCGGGGTCCACGGCCAGGCCTGGTCGGCCGGCGCGTTGAACGTGCAGATCAGCAGGGCCAGCACCGTCAGCCGCCAGGCCAGCAGCGGACGCCGCGGCAACGCCAGCAGCGGCGCCACCGTCATCGCCGCGAACAGCATCGCGATCGGCGTGGGCAGGCCCCACTCGCTCTCCACGGTCAGCGTGATCAGGAACAGGCCGAGCACGGCGAGCAGGCCGACCGGGGCGGCGTAGCGGGCCGGCCCGGGCCACCGGGCCAGCAGCGGCCGACCGGCCGGGGCGTCCGGGCCCAACAGGGTCTGCCGCAGGGCCCGCAGGGCCGCGGCGATCGGATGCCGGTTCACCACCCGGAGGCTACGGGCCGACCCCGTCACGAGGCGTGCCACCAGGGGTTGATCCCGGTGTCGTACCCCAGTGTGACGCGACTCCCGTTAGCGCTTACCTGCCGGTAACGCCTAGGCTCCGACGCGTCCGTGCTGACCATTCGCAAGGGGGAACAGTGGCCCGTACCGTGCTGGTGACCGGGGGCAACCGGGGGATCGGCCTGGCCATCGCGCAGGCCTTCGCCAAGCAGGGCGACCGGGTGGCGGTCACCCACCGCAGCGGCGACGCGCCCGACGGGCTGTTCGGCGTCCGCGCCGACGTCACCGACGCCGCCTCGATCGACGCCGCGTTCGCCGCCGTCGAGGCCGAGCTGGGTCCGGTCGAGGTGCTGGTCGCCAACGCCGGCATGACCGCCGACACGCTGCTGCTGCGGATGTCCGAGGAGCAGTTCACCGACGTGGTGGACACCAACCTCACCGGCGCGTTCCGGGTCGCGAAGCGGGCCTCCGGCAAGATGCTCCGCGCCAAGTGGGGCCGCATGATCTTCATCTCCTCGGTGGTCGGCCTCGCGGGCGGCGCCGGGCAGGTCAACTACGCCGCCAGCAAGGCCGGCCTCGTCGGCGTCGCCCGCTCGATCACCCGGGAGCTGGGCAGCCGCAACATCACCGCGAACGTGGTGGCGCCCGGGTTCATCGACACCGACATGACCGCCGGCCTCACCGACGACCGCAAGGCGGAGATCCTCAAGTCCATCCCGGCCGGTCGGATGGCCAGCCCGGACGAGGTCGCCGCCGTGGTCACCTGGCTGGCCTCCGACAGCGCCGGGTACGTCTCCGGCGCCGTCATCCCGGTCGACGGCGGCCTCGGCATGGGCCACTAACCCTTTTGACTACGGAGGAAATCTGCGATGTCCGGACTGCTCGCCGGTAAGCGACTGCTCGTCACCGGTGTCATCACCGACGCCTCGATCGCCTTCTCGGTGGCGAAACTCGCTCAGGAGAATGGCGCGCAGGTCGTGCTCACCGGCTACGGCCGGCTCTCCCTGGTCGAGCGGATCGCCAAGCGGCTGCCCGAGCCGGCGCCGGTCATCGAGGTGGACGTCACCAACACCGAGCACCTGGCCGGCCTCGCCGACCGGGTACGCGAGCACGTCGACGGCCTCGACGGTGTCGTGCACTCGATCGGCTTCGCCCCGCAGAGCTGCCTCGGCGGCGGCTTCCTCGACGCGCCCTGGGAGGACGTGGCGACCGCCCTGCACGTCTCCACCTTCTCGTACAAGTCGCTTGCCATGGCGGCGCTGCCGCTGATGTCGCCCGGCGGCGCGGTGGTCGGCCTGACCTTCGACGCGACGAAGGCGTGGCCGGTCTACGACTGGATGGGCGTGGCCAAGGCTGGCCTGGAGTCCGCGTCCCGCTACCTGGCGCTGCACCTGGGCAAGCAGGGCATCCGCAGCAACCTCGTGGCCGCCGGGCCGCTGCGCACCATCGCCGCGAAGTCGATCCCCGGCTTCGACCAGTTCGAGGACGCCTGGGCCGAGCGTGCCCCGCTGGGCTGGAGCCTCACCGACCAGGAGCCCGCCGCGCGGGCCTGCCTGGCGCTGCTCTCCGACTGGTTCCCGGCCACCACCGGCGAGATCGTCCACGTCGACGGCGGCTACCACGCCATCGGTTCCTGACGCCGCACCGTGACGCTCCCTGGTCGCCGTTCGCGTGATCTACGCGTCCGGACCAGGGGGCGTCGCCGGGACGTCCCGGCCGAGGGACAAGAATGACCCCATGTCGTACGACGCGGTGGTGCTGGTGTCCTTCGGCGGGCCCGAGCGGCCCGAGGACGTGATGCCGTTCCTGCAGAACGTGACCCGGGGCCGGGGTGTCCCGCCCGAGCGGCTGGCCGAGGTCGCCGAGCACTACCAGCACTTCGGTGGGGTGTCCCCGATCAACCAGCAGTGTCGGGACCTGCTGGCCGCGGTCCGCGCCGACTTCGCCGCGCACGGTCTCGACCTGCCCATCTACTGGGGCAACCGCAACTGGGACCCGATGCTCGCCGACACCGTGACTCAGATGCGCGACGACGGGGTGACCCGGGCGCTGGCCTTCGTCACCAGCGCGTACGGCGGCTACTCGTCCTGCCGGCAGTACCAGGAGGACATCGCCGCCGCGCGTGCCGCCGTCGGCCCGGACGCCCCGGTGATCGAGAAGCTGCGCCAGTTCTGGGACCACCCCGGCTTCGTCGAGCCGCACGTCGACGCGGTCCGGGCGGCCCTGGGTCAGCTCGACCCGGCGAAGCGGGACAGCACCCGGCTGGTCTTCACCGCCCACTCCATCCCCAGCTCGATGGCGGCCAACGCCGGCCCGCACGGCGGCCGGTACGAGGCGCAGCTGCACGAGAGCGCCCGGCTCGTCGCCGCGGCCGCCGCACCTGACCTGGCGTACGACCTGGTCTGGCAGAGCCGCTCCGGCCCGCCGCAGGTGCCGTGGCTGGAACCGGACATCAACGACCACCTGGCCGCCCTCGCGCAGGGCGGCACCACCGCTGTGGTGGTCAGCCCGATCGGGTTCGTCTCCGATCACCTTGAGGTCGTGTGGGACCTGGACACCGAGGCGCTGGAGACGGCGAAGCAGCTCGGCCTGGACTTCGTCCGGGCCGGCACGCCGGGCACCGACCCGCGCTTCGTGACCATGGTGCGTGAGCTGGTCACCGAGCGGATCGACCCGGACGGCGCGCAACTGCGCCGCCGCCTGGGCGAGCTGCCCATGTGGGACACCTGCCCCACCGTCTGTTGCGTGCCGACCCGTCGCCCCTGACCTCTGAGGATCATCATGCATGACCGTAAGCCCGTGCAGAGTTGGCTGACCGACATGGACGGCGTGCTGGTGCACGAGGGCCAGCCGGTGCCCGGCGCACCGGAGTTCATCAACCGGATGCGCGCCTCCGGCAAGCCGTTCCTGGTGCTGACCAACAACTCGATCTACACCCCGCGGGACCTCACGGCCCGGCTCAGCCGGATGGGGCTGGACGTGCCGGAGGAGTCGATCTGGTCGTCCGCCCTGGCCACCGGCCAGTTCCTCGCCGACCAGCGGCCGGGCGGCACCGCGTACGTCATCGGTGAGGCCGGGCTGACCACGGCGCTGCACGCCGTCGGGTACGTGCTGACCGACTTCGCCCCCGACTACGTGGTACTCGGCGAAACCCGCACCTACAGCTTCGAGGCGATCACCAAGGCCGTCCGCCTGATCAACGACGGTGCCCGGTTCATCTGCACCAACCCCGACGTGACCGGCCCGTCCGTGGAGGGCGCGCTACCCGCCGCCGGCTCGGTCGCCGCCATGATCTCGAAGGCGACCGGGGTCGAGCCGTACTTCGTCGGCAAGCCCAACCCGATGATGATGCGCTCGGCGCTCAACACCATCAACGCGCACTCGGAGAGCACCGCGATGATCGGTGACCGGATGGACACCGACATCCTGTGCGGCCTGGAGGCTGGGCTGGAGACCATCCTGGTGCTCACCGGGATCAGCAGCCGCACCGAGGCGGAGCGTTACCCGTACCGCCCGTCCCGGATCGTCAACTCCGTCGCGGACCTGCTCGACGAGGTCTGACCAGCTGTGGCGTCTGGTCAGGGGCGCAGCGGGGCGTTGCAGGCGGCCACCAGCGCCTGACGGCAGGCTGCGGTGAGCGGCCGCAGTGCCGCGTCCCGTTGCTGGGCCTCGTAGTTGTTGATCGCGCCGCCCGGGGCGGCGTGCCCGGCCAGCGCCAGCACCCGGTCGAGCACGGCGGCCCGGGCGAAGAGCCGGCGGGATCGCGGGTCGAAGCCCGGTGGCAGGTCGGTGGTGCCGTCCGGGCGGCGCAGCGCGGCCAGCGCACCGGCCAGCTCGGGCCGCCACTGGGCCACGTCGAGACGGGTCAGCACGGCGGTCGTCTCGGCCAGCGCGGCGGCCAACTCGGCCTCCGCCTCGGCGGCGCCGGGAAGTGCGAGGGAGGCGGCGGGCGCGTTGGCCGGCAGCGGGTAGACCCGCCAGAGCACCGTCTCGAAACAGTCCCCCGAGCCGGAGGTGTGCAGCCGCACCTGGGGAATCAACCCGAGCCCGCCGGCGACCACCGCCTCGCCGGTGACCAGCGCCGCGCCGGCGAAGTCGCCGGGGCCGGGCAGCCCCCGCGGGTCGCCCGGCGCCGGGAGCACCAGGCGGATGTCGTCCGGGGAGAGCTTGGCCAGAGTGGGCAGCGCGGCACCCAGCGGGACGTCGGTCCAGGTGCCGGGGGCGTCCGCCACGAGGTGCTCCTCGTCGCCGGCGATGGCGTCGGCGACCTCGTCGTACGGCACCAACCCAGCGCGCCACGCGCGCACCCAGGCAACGAACCGGCTGGACCGGCGCGGCGCGAGTGTGGCCGCGCCCGTGGCGGGGGTGGACATGCCGAAAGGGTACGTGGTCACGGCCGGCCCTGTCTCGGCTGCCGCTCCGGTCGCCCGGCCTGCCCCCAACTGCCCTGTTCGCCCCGATCCCCGCCCCCTGGAGCGGCTGTGTGGTCGGCGGTCAGGGGGCGGGGCGGTGTGTCGGGGGCCGGGGTGGGCGCGGGCTGGGTTTAGCGTGATCGACATGGCGGGGCGATACGGCGAGGACGTGTTGGCGGGCGACTGGCGACGGCGCAAGGTCACCCCCGAGGTGGACGCCGAGGCGGATCTCGTGGTCGAGGATGCCGACTCCGGGTTCTGCGGCGCGGTGGTGGGCTTCGAGGCCGGCGCGGTGGTGTTGGAGGACCGGCACGGTAAACGGCGTAACTTCCCGCTGCTGCCGGCGGCGTTCCTGCTCGACGGCCGCCCGGTGACGCTGCGCCGCCCGACCCGCGCGGCGGTGCCGGCGGCCCGTCGACGGACCGCGTCCGGCTCGGTCGCCGTCGACAACGTGCGGGCCCAGGTGGCGAAGGCCAGCCGAATCTGGGTGGAGGGCATCCACGACGCCGCGCTGGTCGAGCGGATCTGGGGCGACGATCTACGGATCGAGGGCGTGGTGGTCGAGCCGTTGGACGGCATCGACGCCCTCGACGCCGAGGTACGCGACTTCGGCCCCGGCCCGACCCGACGACTCGGCGTGCTCGTCGACCACCTGGTGCCGGGCAGCAAGGAGAGCCGGATCGTCGCCCGGGTGAACTCGCCGCACGTGCTGGTGACCGGGCACCCCTACGTGGACGTGTGGCAGGCGGTCAAGCCGGCGGCGTTGGGCATCGCGGCCTGGCCGGTGGTGCCGCCGGGGCGGCCGTGGAAGGAGGGGGTCTGCGCGGCCCTCGGGGTGGCCGAGCCGGCCGACATGTGGCGGCACATCCTGTCCCGGGTGAACAGCTTCGCCGACGTGGAGACACCCCTGATCAACGCCATGGAACGCCTCATCGACTTCGTCACCGAGCCAGGCTGACCGGCTGGTCCGCCCAGCGGCGGGTCAGGGAGCCTCGTCGGGGCCGCGCGTGAAGACGAACGTGGCGATGTCGACCGCCACCGCCCGTCCGCTGTCGTCGCGTAGCACCGACAGGATCTCGCCGTTCTCCGGGCCGGAACGTCCCCGCCAGCGGTCCGTCCCGTCGGCGACGAACCGGCTGACCCGCTCACCGCGTACGTGGGCCACCAGGTCACCCGCGTCCCAGCGCAGGTCCAGCGGAGTGCCCATCCACCACCAGCGACCGGTCAGCTCGGTCACCTCGGCAGCGGGCGCGGCGGTGGCCGGCCGCCAGGGCTGCGGGAACGCCGGCTCGGCGTCCAGCACGGTGGTCAGCAGTTGGCGGCCGAGCCGGGTGGTCGGGAAGCCGTACGCGTTGGCGAAGCCGACCACGGCGGTACGGGTGGGTCGGTGCACCGCGAGGGCGGCCACGTACCCGGGCATCGAACCGCCGTGCCCGACGTACACGCGCTCGCCGTCACGGTAGAGCTCCAGCCCCAGACCGTGCCCGCCGGTCCAGGAGTCGAGGTCGCTGATCACCACGGGTGCGCACATCTCGGTCAGCGTGTCGGCGGCCAGCACCGAGGGGTCGGGGTCGGCCAGGAACGCGGCCCAGCGGCCCAGGTCCTCGATCGTCGACCAGAGCTGCCCGGCGGGGGCCATGGCCCCGGTGTCGGTTCGGGGTTCCTCGCGCAGCGTGTCGTGCCAGGGGTGGACGACGTAGCCGCGGGCGTACGGCTCGGTGGCCGCGTAGGTCGTGCGGCGCAGGCCCAGCGGGGTGAGGATCCGTTCGCCGAGCAGGTCGGCCCAGGGTTTCCCGGTGAGCCGTTCGAGCAGCCCGCCGAGCAGCCCGTACGCCAGGTTGGAGTAGTGGTACGCGCGGTGCGGCGGGTAAGCGATCTTGTCGGCGTCGACCTCGGCGAGCAGGGTGGTCAGATCGACGCCCGCCGCCCGCTCCCACCAGTCGCCCTCGGGTTCGCGTTGCATGCCGCTGGCGTGACCGAGCAGCTGCCGCAGGGTGAGCCCGCCCACACCGGTGCCCGGCAGGTGCTGCTCCAGCCGGTCGTCGAGGGCCAGTCGGCCGGCGTCACGCAACTGCATGACCAGGGTGGCGGTCATCGTCTTGCTGATCGAGCCCAACCGGTACTGCAGGTCGACATCCGGGCGGGGGTTTTCGCCGGCGACGGCAACATGTGCCAGCGTGCCGTCGCGGACCACGCCCAGCACCAGCGACGGGGTGCGCCCGTCGGCCTGTGCCTGGGCGACCCGGATGTCGATCTGTCGGGCGGTCTCGGGTAGCAGGGTCAACGGGATCTCCTGGGGTCGGGCCGCCGTTTCGTGGTGGTTCGGCGGGCCGGAAAGGGCCCCGCCGAGCCTACTGATCTTCGCGGGGAGGTCGCGCGTGCATTTGCGTGTCACGATCGGTGTGTGGACGCCGTGGTGTGGATCGTTTTGGGTGTGCTGCTGGCCGTCGCCGAGATTTTCACGACGACGCTATTTCTGATCATGTTCGGGGCCGGTGCGTTCGCCGCCGCCGGTGCGGCCGCCCTGGGCGCGCCGGTCGCCGTGCAGGCGCTGGTCTTCGCGGTGGTGTCGGCGTTGAGCCTGGTGGTGGTCCGACCGGTCATCCGGCGGCACAGCCGCTCCGCGCTGGAGAGCGGCGAGCAGCCGTTCGGCGTGGAGGCGATCGAGGGCTCCACGGCGCTGGTGCTGGAACGGGTGGACGCCGAGCACGGTCTCGTCAAGATCGACGGTGAGTTGTGGAGCGCCCGGTCGTACGACACGACACAGGTCTACGACCCCGGTCAACGGGTTCGGGTGATAAAGGTCCGGGGCGCGACCGCCCTGGTGTGGCAGGACGATGTTTCTTCCGCCGGCGAGCTGCCGGAATCGAGAGGGTGAACGGGATGACCTTAATCGGGGTGGTGGTGATCGCGGTGGCGTTGATCGCCGTGATAACGCTGGCCAAGGCGGTGCGGATCGTGCCGCAGCAACGCCAGGACGTGGTGGAACGGCTCGGCAAGTACAAGCGCACCCTCAGCCCCGGCCTCAACCTGCTGGTGCCGTTCATCGACGCGGTCCGTACCAAGGTCGACATGCGGGAGCAGGTGGTCAGCTTCCCGCCGCAGCCGGTGATCACCTCGGACAACCTGGTGGTCTCGATCGACACGGTTCTCTACTTCAAGGTGGTCGACTCGGTCCGGGCGACCTACGAGATCTCCAGCTTCCTCCAGGCCATCGAGCAGTTGACCGTAACCACGTTGCGTAACGTGATCGGTTCGCTCGATCTGGAGCGGGCGCTGACCAGCCGGGACGAGATCAACCGACACCTCTCGGGCGTGCTGGACGAGACCACCGGCCGCTGGGGCATCAAGGTGACCCGGGTCGAGATCAAGGCGATCGAGCCGCCGGCCAGCATCCGCGACTCGATGGAGAAGCAGATGCGCGCCGAGCGTGACCGCCGCGCGGCGATCCTGACCGCCGAGGGCCACAAGCAGTCGGTCATCCTCACCGCCGAGGGTGACAAGCAGTCGGCGGTGCTGCGGGCCGACGGTGACCGGCAGGCCCGGATCCTGCAGGCCGAGGGTCAGGCGAAGGCGATCCGGACGGTCTTCGACGCGATCCACCAGGCCAACCCGAGCCAGAAGGTGCTCGCCTACCAGTACCTGCAGGCTCTGCCGCAGATCGCCCAGGGCAGCGCCAACAAGGTCTGGATCATCCCGGCCGAGCTGACCAAGGCCCTGGAGGGGATGGGTGGCGCACTCGGTGGGCTGAGCCAGATGGTGGGGGACCTTCCCTCGCCGGAGGCGGCCGACCACGCGAGCCAGGTGGAGCGCGAGGCCGCGGAGGCGGCGCAGGCCGCGGCGGACGCCGCCCAGCAGATCCACGACGAGGTACGCGTCGCCGAGGCGCAGGCCACCGGCGGCAAGGGGCCGCAGGGCCTGCCCGCGCCGGAGCCGGTGTCGCCGACCAGCCTCGTCCAGGACCCGGCCGACCAGCGCGAGCGCGGCTGATCACAGGGTTAATGCGAGAAAGACTCATGGGGCGCTCCGACGCCTGCCACGATCGGTCCTAGGACGGGTGGTGACCAGGCAATCGGGGCGCCCCGGCGCGTCCCGCACCGCTCGTCGGCGAGCGAGGTGACGCATGAAGGATCCGGCGAATCGGATGTGGTCCTCGGCCCCCGTGCCCGGCGCGCACGACCCCATCGCCCCACTGGGCTCCCGGCGCAGCGGCGGCGGATTCGGCGTACTGCCCTTCGTCGGCGAGCCGACCCCGGGCGCCCCCGCCACAAACGCCAGTTGGGCCTGGTCGGTACGCCGGTTCGCGCGGGCGGCCGTCTGGCTGCTGCCCGCGTACGCCATCCTCTACGGCGCGGTGGCGATGGCCAGCGACGGAGGGGTGGGCAACGACCCCTATCCGGCCGACGGCCGAGCGGTGTACCTGATCGGGTGGGTGGCCGCGGTCTGGCTCGGCCTGCTCGCGCTGCTGGCCCTCACCGGGCTGCTGGCCGCGACCCGCAGCCGCCGGGTG
This sequence comes from Micromonospora foliorum, assembly GCF_022229015.1. GTDB lineage: Bacteria > Actinomycetota > Actinomycetes > Mycobacteriales > Micromonosporaceae > Micromonospora > Micromonospora foliorum. The sequence goes on along the minus strand of NZ_JAKKFF010000013.1, from coordinate 18,587 downwards.
GCCGCCGCCGGGCTGCTGGTCAGCATCGCCGGCACCGTGCTCATGCTGCCGTTCGCCGGGCTCGAAGAGCAGACGCCGGTCTTCGGCACCACGGCGCGGTCGTTGGTCCTGCTCGGCGCGACGTTCTACAGCGCGGGCTGGTTCCTCACCGGGTGGGCGGTGGCCCGCTCGGGCACGTTCAGCCTCGGCGACGGCGTCATGCTGATCATCGCCGCGCCGCTGCTCGGCCTCGGCGGTGCCCTGATCGGCTCGTTGCAGACGTTCGGCGCGATCTTCGTATTGATCGCCGGCATCGGCATCGGCTACCGCTCCGGCCGCCTGATGCCCCGCGAAACCGCCAGAGACGCCGCCACCGCCAGCCTAAGCACCCCCAACCCCTAACCCACCCCACCCACCCACCCCACCCACCCCACCCGCCTTCCGCCCTCGCCTATTGGCCGGTGATCAAGAGGTTTGCGTCAGCCGAAGGCCCTTTCCTGACGCAAACCTCTTGATCACCGGGGGCAGAGGGCGGGGGACAGGGGGGCGGGGGTGGGGGTGAAGTTGGTGACAGTTGGGGGGTGGGGGTGGTCGGTTGGCGGCTTTCGTGGCAATCCTGGGGAGCATGGCCGCCCCCCGCTCGCCGCTGTCGCGGCTGTTCACCGTGCTGCTTGCCGGCGTGTTGGCCGGGCTTGTCCTGGCAGTCGCCGCGCTGCCGGGCAACCTGCTGCTCGGGCTCACCGCCCGCTCCGCGCTCGGGTCGTACGCCGCGTTGCCGGCCTCGCTGAAGACCCCGGCCACGCCGCAGCGTTCGTACCTCTACGCCAACGACGGCAAGACGCTGATCACCACGTTCTACGACGTGAACCGCACCGACGTCCCCCTGTCGGAGATCGCCCCGGTGATGCGGCAGGCGATCGTGGCGGCCGAGGACCGGCGCTTCTACGACCACGGTGGCGCGGACCTGCGTGGCCTGGCCCGGGCACTGGTGGCCAACGTCAAGGGTGGCGGCACCGAGCAGGGCGGCTCGACGCTGACCATGCAGTACGTCCGGAACGTGCTCAAGACCGACCCCACCCGCACCGCCGAGGAGCGCGCCGCCGCGACCGACCCGACTGTCGGGCGCAAGATCCAGGAGATCCGATACGCGAGCGCGCTGGACAAGAGCCTCGGCAAGGACGAGATCCTCGACCGGTACCTGAACATCGCCTACTTCGGCTCCGGCGCGTACGGGATCGCGGCGGCCAGCCAGCGGTACTTCGGCAAACAGCCGGCGCAGTTGACCCTCGGCGAGTCCGCCCTGCTCGCCGGTCTGGTGCAGTCCCCGGACGCGTACAGCCCGATCGACGGCGACAAGGACGAGGCGCTGGCCCGCCGGTCGTACGTGCTGGACTCGATGGTCGCCACCAACGCGATCACCGCCGCGCAGGCCGCCCAGGCCAAGGCCGAGCCGCTGGCCCTGCACCCCACCGCCCAGCCCAACGGCTGCACCGCCGTGTCCCAGGGGCACGACGACTGGGGCTACTTCTGCGACTACCTGCGCCAGTGGTGGTTGACCCAGCCGGCCTTCGGGGCCACCGTCGCGGAGCGCGAGCAGGCGCTGCGTTCGGGCGGCTACACCGTGGTCACCTCGCTGGACCCGAAGATCCAGGCCACCGCGCAGCAGCAGGCCACCAAGGTCTACTCCTACGACAACAAGCGCGCCCTGCCGATCGCGGCGGTCCAGCCGGGCACCGGGCGGGTGTTGGCGATGGCGGTCAACCGGCACTACAGCCTCGCCGACAACCCGGCCGGGCAGGCGAACTACCCGAACACCGTGAACCCGTTGATCTCCGGCGGGGCCAGCGTCGACGGGTACCAGGCGGGTTCGACGTTCAAGTTGTTCACCATGCTCGCCGCGCTGGAGTCGGGCCGTACCCTCTCCACCGGTTTCGACGCGCCCGCCAAGCTGCCCACCCGGTACCCCGCCGAGGGGCCGGGCAGCTGTGACGGCCACTGGTGCCCGGCGAACGCCAACCCGGACTGGATGGACGGGTACCGGATGATGTGGGACGGCTTCGGCCGCTCGGTGAACACCTACTTCGTCTGGCTGGCCGAGCAGGTCGGCCAGGACAAGGTGGTCCAGATGGCGCAGCGGCTCGGCATCACGTTCCGCGCCGACTCGGACGCCGCCTTCGCCAAGAACGACGCCGCGAACTGGGGTTCGTTCACCCTCGGTGTGGCGGCCACCACCCCGCTGGACCTGGCCAACGCGTACGCCACGGTGGCCGCCGAGGGCACCTACTGCACGCCGGTGCCGGTGGTCTCGGTGACCGCCGCGGACGGCGCGAAGGTGCCGGTCGGGCAGCCTTCCTGCAAGCGGGTGCTCGACGCCGACGTGGCCCGTGCCGCGACCGACGCGGCGCGCTGCCCGGTGGGCCAGCAATCGGCGTTCGGGCAGTGCAACGGCGGCACCGCCACCGGTGTGAACGACATCCTCGACGGCCGACCGGTGGCCGGTAAGACGGGTAGCTCGGAGCAGAACTCCACCGAGACGTTCGTCGGCTTCACCCCGCAGGTCGCGGTGGCCGGGATCGCCGCCAACCCGGACGACCCGGCCGACTCGGTGGGCTCGGCGGTGCAGACCAAGGTGATCGACGCGGTCGCCCGGGTCATCGCCACCGCCGTGAAGGGCCTGCCGGAGAAGGCGTTCGTCGCACCGAGCCACGAGCTGGCCGGCGACCCGCACCGCCCGGTGGAGCGCCCGGCGGTCCCGGACCGCCGGCAGGACCCCGCCACCGAGGATCCCCGCTCAGCCCTGCAACGCTGGCTCGACCGCCGAGGCTGACGGTCTCAGCGGTCCCGGCGGCGGGGGCGGTAGCTGGCCAGGGTGGCGGGGAGGCCGCGGCGGATGATGCCGGCCCAGTCGGTGTCGCCCCGCAGCACCGCCGCGGCGGTCTTGCGGGCCTGCTCGGCGGTGAAGTGCGGTGGCAGCATCAGCTCGGCCGGGTCGACCAGGGCGTTGATCACCACCGGCCGGTCGGCGGTGAGCGCCCGGTCCCAGACGTCCCGCACCTGCTCCGGTGAGTCGATCAACTCCCCGTGCAGCCCCAGCACTTCCGCCCACTGGTGGTAGGCGATGTCCGGCAACTGCTGGCTGTCCGGGAACATCGGCGTCCCCTCGGTGGAGCGCTGTTCCCAGCTGACGAACGCCAGATCCCGGTTGTTGAGCACCAGCACCACGAAGCGTGGGTCGGCCCAACTGCGCCAGTACTTCGCCACGGTGATCAGCTCGTTGACGCCGTTCATCTGCATGGCGCCGTCGCCGATGAGCGCGACCAGCGGCCGGTCCGGGTGGGCGAACTTGGCGCTCAGCGCGTACGGCATGGCGCCGCCCATGGACAGCAGCGTGCCGGAGAGGCTTGCGAGCATCCCGGGGCGTACCTGGATGTGTCGCGCGTACCAGGCCGTGGCGGTGCCGCAGTCGACGGTGAGCAGCACGTCGTCGGGCAGCCGTTCGTTCAGGGTGTGGAAGAGCAACTGCGGGTTGACCGGGTCGGCGGTCTGCTCGGCCAGGTCGCGTTGCGTCCGGCGCCACGCCGAGGTGGCCTCGGTGATCTCCGCCCGCCAGGCGGTCGGGCCGGGGCCGGGGCCCAGCTCGTTCAGCAGCGCCCGCAGCGTGGGGCGGGCGTCGCCGGTCAGGTTCACCTCGGTCGGGTACCGCAGCCCGAGCTGGGTGCCGTCCAGGTCGATCTGCACCGCGCGGGCCTGCCCGGGCGGCGGGTAGAACTCCGAGTACGGCATGTTGCTGCCCACGATCAGCAGCCGGTCGCAGTCGCTCATCAGCTGCCAGCTCGGCCGGGTGCCGAGCAGCCCGATCGCGCCGGTCACCCACGGCTGGCGGTGGTCGACGGCGGTGAATCCGAGCAACGCGGTGGCCACGCCGGCCCCGAGCCGATCAGCGATCTCGCGGACCTCGTCGCGCGCGCCGAGCGCACCCTGGCCGACCAGCATGGCCACCCGCTGACCGCCGCGCAGCACCTCGGCCGCCCGGCGCACGTCCGCCTCCGGTGGCACCGTCGGGGTGCTGCTCGGCGCGTTGCTGGTCTGGTAGTAGCCGTGCGCGTGCGGCGGGTTCGGGACGGCCGGCTCGTCCTGGAGGTCCAGGGGCAGGATGAGGGCGGTGACGGTACGCCGGGCCAGCGCCGTCCGGCACGCCCGGTCGACCAGGTGGCGTACCTGCGCCGGGTGGTCGAGTTGGGCCAGGAACGCCGCGGCCACGTCCTTGTAGAGGGCGAGCAGGTCGACCTCCTGGTAGTAGCCGCCGCCCTCGGCGGTGGTCGCGGTGTGCCCGACCAGGGCGATCACCGGTTGGTGGTCGAGCTTCGCGTCGTACAGGCCGTTGAGCAGGTGGATGGCCCCCGGCCCGCTGGTGACCAGCGCGCAGCCCAGCGGGCCGCCGCCGTACTTCACGTGCGCGGAGGCGGCGAAGCCGGCGGTCTCCTCGTGGCGGACCTGGATGAACTGGGCCCGCCCGTTGGTGCGTTGCAGCGCGGAGGTGAGGCCGTTGATGCCGTCGCCGGGATAGCCGAAGTAGCGGTGTACGCCCCAGCTGAACAGTCGCGACACGATGTGGTCCGCGACGGTCGGACGCCGGGGCAGGGTGCCCGCTTCGCCCGGCGTGGTGTCGTCTGCGCTCACCTGGCTGGTCCTTCCCGTCGCGTCCGATACTCGCCGGTCATTCCCCTTCTTCTTCGGACAAAACACCCCACCGGGCGGGCGTCGAGGTGCGAGGCTCCGCGTCCGGCAGAATCGTCGGGTGCCTGTCCACCAGATCACCGACCCTGACGACGACCGGATCGCCGACTACCGAGCGCTCACCGACGTCGAGCTGCGCACCCGCTGGGAGCCGCCGCACGGCCTGTTCATCGCCGAGGGGGAGCTGGTGCTGCGCCGGGCGCTGCGCGCCGGTTACCCGGCCCGGTCCTACCTGGTCGACGCCAAGCGGGTCGACCAGCTCGCCGACCTGGACACCGGCGACGCGCCGGTCTACGCCGCGACACAGGACGTGCTGCAACGGGCCACCGGCTTCCACGTACACCGGGGGGTGCTGGCGTCGTTCCACCGCCGGCCGCTGCCGACGGCGGCCGAGGTGCTCGCCGCCGCGCGCCGGGTCGTGCTCCTGGAGGACGTGAACAACCACACCAACCTCGGTGCGGTCTTCCGGGGTGCCGCCGCGCTCGGCATCGACGCGGTGCTGCTGTCGCCGTCCTGCGCCGACCCGCTGTACCGGCGCAGTGTCCGGGTCAGCATGGGTGAGGTCTTCGCCATGCCGTACGCGAAGCTCGACCACTGGCCCGGGGGGCTGGACCAGGTACGGGAGGCCGGCTTCACGGTGCTCGCCATGACGCCCGCGCCGGACGCCGTACCGATCCAGCGGTTGACCCCGGCGCAGCGCGAGCGGGCGGCGCTGCTGCTCGGCGCCGAGGGGCCCGGCCTCACCGCGGCGGCCCAGGCCGCCAGCGACGTGCGGGTGGTCCTGCCGATGCGCCGTGGGGTCGATTCGTTGAACGTGGCTGCGGCGGCGGCGGTGGCGTTCTGGGAGCTGGGCCGCGACGATCCGCCGTTCGGAGGCGAGTAGATCGCTTCGGCTTGCATGGCCATGCGTTCTATTGCATAATTTTCCCCGTGTCCAAGGTTCTCACCTCCCTGCCCACCGGCGAACGTGTCGGCATCGCCTTCTCCGGCGGCCTCGACACCTCGGTCGCGGTCGCGTGGATGCGCGACAAGGGCGCGATTCCCTGCGCCTACACCGCCGACATCGGCCAGTACGACGAGCCCGACATCGCCTCGGTGCCCGGTCGCGCGCTCAGCTACGGCGCCGAGGTCGCCCGCCTGGTCGACTGCCGCGCCGCCCTGGTCGAGGAGGGCCTGGCCGCGTTGACCTGCGGCGCCTTCCACATCCGCACCGGCGGGCGGGCGTACTTCAACACCACCCCGCTGGGCCGCGCCGTGACCGGCACCCTGCTGGTGCGGGCGATGGTCGCCGACGACGTCCAGATCTGGGGCGACGGCTCGACCTTCAAGGGCAACGACATCGAGCGGTTCTACCGGTACGGCCTGCTGGCCAACCCGATGCTGCGCATCTACAAGCCGTGGCTCGACACCGCCTTCGTCACCGAGTTGGGTGGGCGCAAGGAGATGTCCGAGTGGCTGCTCGAACGCGACCTGCCCTACCGGGACAGCACCGAGAAGGCATACTCGACCGACGCCAACATCTGGGGCGCCACGCACGAGGCGAAGACCCTGGAGCACCTCGACACCGGCATCGAGACGGTCAACCCGATCATGGGCGTCCGGTTCTGGGACCCGTCGGTGGAGATCCCGACCGAGGACGTCACCATCGGCTTCGACCAGGGCCGCCCGGTCACCATCAACGGCAAGGAGTTCGGCAGCGCCGTCGACCTGGTGCTGGAGGCCAACGCCATTGGCGGCCGGCACGGCCTGGGCATGTCGGACCAGATCGAGAACCGGATCATCGAGGCCAAGAGCCGCGGCATCTACGAGGCGCCCGGGATGGCGCTGCTGCACTACGCGTACGAGCGGCTGGTCAACGCCATCCACAACGAGGACACCCTGGCGAACTACCACAACGAGGGTCGCCGCCTCGGTCGACTGATGTACGAGGGCCGCTGGCTGGACCCGCAGGCGCTGATGCTGCGCGAGTCGTTGCAGCGGTGGGTCGGCACGGCGGTCACCGGCGAGGTGACGCTGCGGCTGCGCCGGGGCGAGGACTACTCGATCCTGGACACCACCGGCCCGTCGTTCAGCTACCACCCGGACAAGCTGTCGATGGAGCGTACCGAGGACTCGGCGTTCGGCCCGTCCGACCGGATCGGCCAGCTCACCATGCGCAACCTGGACATCGCCGACTCGCGCTCGAAGCTGGAGCAGTACGCCTCCCTCGGCCTGGTCGGCGGCGGGAACCCGCAGCGGATGATCGGCGCCGCGCAGGCCGCCTCCACCGGGTTGATCGGCGCGATGCCCCAGGGTGGCGCGGAGGCCATCGCCTCCCGGGGCGTCGCCTCGCCGGAGGACGAGGCACTCGACCGCGCCGCGATGGAGTTCGGCGTCGACTGACCCCGGCCGACCCCGGCCGCCGGTGGCAAGTCGAGTTCCGGCGTCACGGACGGTAGCGTGTCGGCCGTGTTCCCTACCGTCCGTGAGGTCCTCGCCCTGGACCCGGTCCGCCACGGCGCGCCACGCGTGGTCGCCGGTGACGAGGGGCTGGACCGACCCGTCCGCTGGGTGCACGTCGCCGAGGTGCCGGACATCGCCACCCTGCTCGGCGGCGGCGAACTGGTCCTCACCACCGGCATCGGCCTGCCCGGAGACGACGCCGGGCTGCGCGCGTTCATCGGCGACCTCGCCGACGTGGGAGTCTCCGGACTCGTCGTCGAGCTGGGCCGCCGGTACGTCAGCGGGGTGCCCCGGGTGATGGCCGCCGCCGCCGAGCGGCGCGGGCTGCCCCTGGTGGAGCTGCGCCGGGCCACCCCGTTCGTCCGGATCACCGAGGCGGTGCACGCGCTGATCGTCGACGCGCAGCTCACCGAGCTGCGCGCCACCGAGGAGATCCACCAGCGGTTCAACGACCTCTCCGTCGAGGGCGCCAACGCCGCCGAGGTGATCCGGCAGGCCGCCGAGCTGTCCGGCTGCCCGGTGGTGCTGGAGAACCTGTCCCGGCAGGTGCTCGGGTACGACCCGGCGGGGGAGAGCGCCGAGCTGCTGCTGGACGGCTGGGAGCAGCACTCCCGGCGGATCCGTCCGGCCGGGCGGACCGCGTACGACCCGGACAGCGGGTGGCTCGTGACCACCGTCGGCGCCCGGGGGCAGGACTGGGGTCGGCTGCTGCTGCGCTGGCCGGCCAGCGGGGACGTGCCCAGCGCCCGGGCCGTCGAACCGACCGCTGGCCCACCCACCCGGCTCACCATCCTGATCGAACGGGCCGCGTCCACCCTCGCGCTGGGCCGGCTGATCCGCCGCGACGCGGAGGGCCTGGAACGGCAGATCCACCGCACCCTGCTCACCGCGCTGCTCGACCACTCCCGCCCGGTGGACGAGGTGGGGTTGCGGGCCAAGGCGCTCGGCGTGGTGCTCGACCGGCGGCACCTGGTCGGCGTGATGGTCCGGCACCGCGCCGACGACCCCGTTGGGGAGGTCGGCCCGGAGGCCGGTCAGGCCCGGCTACGGGATCTGTCCGAGGCGGTCGGCCAGGCCCTGCGGGAGGCGAAACTGACCGCGCTGACCAGCGCCGTCGACGACCATTCGGTGGGCGCGCTGCTGGCCCTGTCGGACCCGGCCGCCGAGGACCGCGCGCTGTCCGCGTTCGCCAGCGCACTTCGTCGGGTACGCCTCGACGCCGGCACCGGTCGGCCGGTGCCCGGTGCCGAACCGGCTCGGGCGGCTTCCGGTACCGACCTGTCCCGTCCCGCTTCCGACGCTTCCCGTGCGGCGTCGGGTGCCGACCCGTCCCGCGCGGGGTTCGGGATCGAGGCCGTGCGGGCGGGTGTCGATGGTTCCCGGGGTGTCGGCCCGGGTTCCGTGATCGTTGCCGCCGGGTCCGGGGTGAGCACCCTGCGGGAGGCCCGACGGTCCCTGGTCGAGGCGCGGCAGATCGCCGATGCGGCCCGGCGTGACCGGCGTGACCTGCCGATCTTCCGGCTGCCGCACGTCGGTCTGGCCGGGCTGCTGCACCTGCTGCGCGACGAGCCCCGCCTGCAGACGTTCGTGGAACGCGAACTCGGCGCGCTGCTGGAGTACGACGCCCGGCACCCCCGCGAACAGCTGCTCGACACCCTGCGGGCCTACCTGGAGCAGGGACGCAACAAGTCCGCCGGTGCCGCCGCCGCCCACCTGTCCCGGCCGGCCTTCTACGAACGCCTGGCCCGCATCGCCCGCATCCTCGACGTGGACCTGGACTCGGTAGAAGCCAGCCTGTCCCTACACGTAGCCCTACTAGCCCTAGAAGCAGTCCGCACCCCCTAACCCCACCCCGGGCCCCGCCCTATCCCGCGTTGATCATGAAGTTATTGCCATGACACGCCGGTGAGCGTGGCAATAACTTCATGATCAACCGGGGGAAGGGGGTCGGAGGGTGGGGAGGAGGGGAGAGGGGTGGGGTTAGGTGAGGGAACTCAGGGCTTTGGCGTAGGTGGGGGGGATGTGGTTGGGGCCGCCGGGGGTGAAGACGTCCGAGTTGGCCACCGCGGACCAGGCCGTTGCCGGGACGGCGTCGACCAGGGCCTGGATCACCGGGGCGTCGCGCCACTGGTCCTGCTCGGCGAGCAGGCCGAGGGCCACCACCGACTCCTCGACCTCGCCCACGCACTCGAACGGCTTGTGCCCGTCCACGCCCAGCAGCTCGCGGTAGCCGGGGATCTGCGACTCGTCGGCCAGCAGGTCGCCGCCGAAGATGTGGGTGACCCGCTCCCGGGGCATGAACGGCGCCATGGCCAGGAAGACGAAGCGGCACTTCGGGCAGTCACGGCACCAACGCTCACTCGCGTCGCGCAGCTTGAACGCCTGGTTGCAGCTGGTCACCACGTCGTCGTACCGGGTGAACTCGGCGAACAGCCGGGCGATGTGCAGCTCGGACAGCGACCGCAGCAGGGAGAAGTACGGGTCGGTCAGGCCGGCGTGCTCGGCCAGCGACGCCCGCAGCAGCCCTTCCGCCTCGACACCCTTGGACCACTGGTGGTTGATCTCGTGGCCGTTCCAGGCAAGGTTCGGGTCGGACGCCGAACGCTCGTTGGACATCACCACCGGGCCCAGCCCGTGCAGGACGGCGGTGGCCACCGCGATCAGCGAGTTGATGGCGGTGACCGGGATGTGCCCGTTCAGCGCGCCGGCCGCGTTCAGGTCGAACAGCACCGGGTCGATGCGCCGCCGGGCGGCCAGCGGGACCAGCCCGGACGCCTCGTTGACGGCGACGATCACGTGGTTCGGGTTGACCGAGAACGGCACCGGGTCCAGCTCGGCGCGGCGCAGCGCCTCCAGGCTGACGATCGAGTCCTTACCGCCGCCGACCGCCGAGAGCGGGCGACGGTCCGAGTCGTCGTACACCCGGGCCGGCGTCACCTCACCGGCCGGCACCTCCGGGCGCAGCTCGAGCACGTGCGGCAGTTCGTTGCGGTACGCGTACTCCGCGAGGCCCTTGGTGTAGACGGCCGTGACGTAGTCGACGGTGGCCGCGCCCAGCGGCGCCGGCAGCACGAGTCGGGGCGGCGCGGCGGCCTTGTAGTAGCTGACCCCGGCGACGAGGTGCAGCACCTCCAGCACCCGGTTGAGGGTCGCCACCGTCTCGTCGGAGGGTGGCTCCGCCGGCAGCGGAAGTGTGATCACCTCGGTGAACCGCTGCTCACCGGCCGGGCCGGTCAGGGCGTAGTCGAACAACACCTCGCCGGTGGCGAAGTCGATCGAGTAGGACGGGAAGGTGAAGGCGTCCATCCGCCGGAGCTGCTCGTTGGGCACACGCCATACTAGGCCCTGGTTCGTCCGGCCGTGTCCGGACCGGGCCCGCCCTGCCGCCGCCGTGACCCACGAGGAGAGCCCCGTGCGCCTTTCTGACCTGCGCGGACGTACCGTCGCCGTCTGGGGCACCGGTCGGGAGGGCCGGGCCGCTGTGACCGCCATCGCCGCGCACGGCCCGGCCGAGCTGGTCGCCGTGGACGACAGTGCGAACTTCCTGTCGCTGCCCTGGGACGGCCCGCTGGCCGAGGCGGCGCCGCTGGTCACCGGCGAGGCGGGCTTCGAGCGGTTGGCCGCCGCGGACGTGGTGGTCCGCTCCCCGGGCGTGCCCCAGACCCACCCGTGGCTGGTCGAGCTGCGCCGCCGCGGGATCCTGGTGACCCAGGGCACCGCGTTGTGGATGGCCGACCACGCCGCGCGCACCGTCGGGGTCACCGGCAGCAAGGGCAAGAGCACCACCTCCAGCCTGATCAGTCACCTGCTCACCGCGATGGGTCGGCCGAACGTCTTCGGCGGCAACATCGGGGTGCCGACCCTGGACCTGCCGGAGGCGGAGCTGTACGTGCTGGAGCTGTCCAGTTACCAGTGCAGCGACCTCACCGACTCCCCCCGGGTGGCGGTGGTCACCGCGCTCTTCCCCGAGCACCTGGACGCGCACGGTGGGGAACGGGAGTACTACCGGGACAAGCTCAACCTGCTCGCCCACGACCCGGAGACGATCGTGGTCAACGGTGGCGACCCCCGGCTCGCCGCGGAGCTGGGTGAGCTGCCGGCGGTCCGGGCCGGTCGCCCCGACACCACGCACGTCGCCACCGGCGCCGACGGCACGCCCTGGTTCCACGTCGGTGACCAGCCGCTCTTTCCGCGTGCCGTACTGCCGCTGGTCGGCCGGCACAACGAGGGCAACCTCTGCGTCGCGCTCGCCGTGCTCGACGCGCTCGGCGTGGACGTGGTGGCCGGCAAGGATCACCTCGCCGTGGCGGTCGCCGAGTTCCAGGGGCTGGCGCACCGGCTCACCGAGATCACCGACCCGTCCGGGCTGACGTTCGTCGACGACACCCTGGCCACCAGCCCGTACGCGGCCATGCACGCCATCGACGCGTACGACGGGCGGCCGTTGACGGTGATCGTCGGGGGCAACGACCGGGGTCTGGACTACACGCCGTTGGCCGAGCACCTGGCCGAGCGGGAGCTGACCGTGATCGGGATTCCGGACAGCGGCGCCCGCATCGTCGAGGTGCTCGCCGGCCTGCCGAAGGTGCGTACCGAACTGGTCGACGACCTGGTGGACGCGGTCCGGCTGTCCCGCGAGGTGACCCCCGCCGGCGGGGTGGTGCTGCTGTCCCCGGCGGCGCCCAGCTACGGCCGGTTCCGCAACTTCGAGCACCGCTCCGAGGTCTTCGCCCAGGCCGTCGCCGACACCGCCGGGGCATAGGCCCGTCGGACTCTCCTCACGGATGGCCTGGCCGGGCCGGGACTAGCGTCCTGCGACGGGCCGGCTGGTCTCGTCGATGCGCGTCGGGAGACCGCCGGGTGCGAAGAGGCTCGGGTCGTGGAACGAGACGATCCGGGAGACGCCTGTTCGGGTGGGGGTGAGCACGTGGAGGCTGTGGGGGTGATAGAGCCCTTCGGTGCCCTGGGTGTAGGTGGCGAGCGCCGGCTGGCCGTTGGCCCGCGCGGGAATTGTGCGGATCGTGCCGACGCGGCCGAACACGGTGGTGGTGAGGAAGCGAATGACAGCGTCGCGTCCCGCGAACCAGGTCAGGTGTGGCGGCATCTCCATCGTGACGTCCTCGCGTAACACCTGGAGCAGTGCCGCCGTGTCCGCGTTCTGGAAGGCCCGTGCGTATCGGTCGAGCAGCATCCGGTCGGCCGGATCGGCCGGTTCGGTGAACATGTCCTCGGTGAGGCCGGTGCGAGCGAGGTGCGCGCGGGCCCGGGCGAGCGCGCTGTTGACCGCGTCGGTGGTGGTGTCGAGCAGCTCGGCGACCTCGGAGGCGTGCCAGGCGAGCACGTCGCGCAGGATCAGCACGGCCCGCTGTCGGGCCGGAAGATATTGCAGCGCTGCCACCAGGGCGAGTCGGACGCTGCTGCGTGTGGTGACGATCGCGGCAGGATCCGTGACGGGCAGTTCCGCCTCCGGCAGCGGGTGGACCCAGGCGACGTCGGGGCCGGCGACCGTCAGCGGCTGGTCCGGGTCGCCCGACGGGCCCAGCCCAGACGGCAGGACCCGTCGATTGCGGTGCTTGAGCGTGGTCAGGCAGGCGCTGGTGGCGATGCGGTACAGCCAGACCCGCAGCGACGATCGGCCCTCGAAACCGGAGAAGCCGCGCCAGGCCCGCAGGTAGGTGTCCTGGACGACGTCCTGGGCGTCGTGCGTCGAGCCCAACATGCGGTAGCAGTGCGCCAGAAGTTCGCGGCGGAACGGCTCGGTGAGCCGGGAGAACTCCTCGTCGTCCGTCCCCGCGTAAGTCTCCCGCACCGGAGCCTGCGCTGCCTGGGTCATGTCGTCACTCCACCCGTCTGCGGCCTGACCTGTCTTTGTACAGACCTGCGGTCCGTCGGAAAGTGATCGGCCCGCGACCTCGGTGTGGCCAAGCCCACGTCGCAGTCGGTGGCCGACCAGTCCGATCCATCCACCGAGTCTCCATTCCTGATCGGTGAGCTGCCGACTCCGCCTGGTCCCCCAGGCCACCCGAGGCACCTCCCGCACCGAGGAGAGGACGACCATGACTTTCACGACGAGCCAGGACACCGCCGAGCAACCGGTGCGAGCGGTGATCGACGCCGTCTCGGCCGCCTGGGTCGACAACGACGTGGCCGCTTTCGTCGCCCACTATGCCGACGACGCGACCGCAGTGCTGCCCGGGGTCGCCCTGCTGAGCAAGGCGGTGATCCGTACCGCGATGGCGGCGGCGTTCGCCGACCAGCTCAAGGGCACCCGGCGTGTCCATCGCGTGCAGGGCGTGCGGTTCCTCGACGACGTCACCGCGATCGTGATCAGCCGCAGCGTGACCGTCGATGTCGGCGAGAGCGAGCCAGGCGACGGTCGCTGGTCGATCGCCACGTGGGTCCTGTCCGGCCGCTCCGGGCGTTGGCTCATCGAGGCGTACCACGACTGCCCCGCCGCCTGACCGCTCCTGGAGCGAGGCGGAACGACCCGAGTACCGGACAGACGAACTCCTGGAGAAGAACGTGGACAAGACAGGAACAACAACGCCGGCACGCTCCACGCCGGCACAGCGGTGGGCTCTGGCCCTCAGCTCCCTGGCATCGTTCGTCGTGGTGCTGGACATGCTGGTGGTGGCGACCGCGCTGCCCGCTCTTCAGCGAGACCTCGGCGCGTCGCTCGAAGACCTTGAGTGGACCGTCAACGCCTACACGCTCAGTTTCGCGGTCCTGCTGATGACCGGGTCGGCGCTGGGCGACCGCTACGGGCGGCGTCGCCTGTTCGCGATCGGGCTGGGCCTGTTCGCCGTGGCCTCGGCCGCCTGCGCGCTGTCCACCCAGGCGGGCCCGCTGATCGCGGCGCGGGTCGTGCAGGGCGCCGGCGCGGCGATGATCATGCCGGTCGCGCTGGGCGTGCTCAACGGTGCGTTCCCGCCCGAGCGGCGTGGCTGGGCGACGGGCGTCTATGGCAGCGTTACCGGGCTCGCCGCGGTCGCCGGGCCGGTTCTGGGTGGCGTCGTCACCCAGAACCTCGCCTGGCAGTGGATCTTCTGGCTGAACGTTCCGATCACGCTGATCGCGATTCCGCTGGTGCTCAGCAGGATTGTCGAGGCCCGCGGGCCCGGCGGTCAGCTCGATCTTCCGGGCCTGGCCCTGGCCGCCGGATCGGCTCTGGGCGCCACCTGGGCCCTGGTGCGCGGCAACGCGACCGGATGGAGCAGCGCCGAGACGCGCTCGACGCTGATCGGCGGGATCGTGCTCGGTGGCCTGTTCGTCGTCAGGGAGCTGAAGACCCCTGCCCCGATGCTGCCGATGCGGTTGTTCCGCTCACCGGCCTTCTCCGCCGGCAACGCCGCCGTGTTCTTCATCAACGCGTCGCTGACCAGCGCGATCTTCTTCACCTCCCAATTCCAGCAGGTCGCACTCGGCCACGGTGCGGTAGAAGCCGGCTTGCGGCTGTTGCCGTGGGGCATCGCACCGTTCCTCATCGCGCCGCGGGCGGGCGCGCTCACCGATCGGATAGGCGAACGGGCGCTGGTCATCGCCGGCACGCTCCTGCTCGGCGTCGGCATGGGATGGATCGCGCTGATCTCCGAGCCCGGCATCGGCTACGCCACGACCGCCGTCGCGATGACCGTCGGTGGCCTCGGGTTCTCGCTGGCCCTTCCCGCCGTCACCAGATCGGTCGTCAGCCGCGTCGCGCCGCAGGACATCGGCCGGGCATCAGGCACCTTCAGCACGCTCCGGCAGTTCGGCGGCGCGTTCGGGGTCGCCCTCACCGGCGCCGTCTTCGCCACGGCCGGCGGCTACGCCACCGCTGGCGCGTTCAGCGACGGCTACGTATCAGCGATGAGTGTCTCCGCCGCGCTCGCCTTCGCGGCCACCGCTGCCGGCGCCGTGCTACCGCGACAACGCCGCCTCGCGCCGGCCACGACCACCGGGCGTGCCGCACCCGCCGAATCCACGGCGGGATGACCAGCTGCTCCGGCGGCTGCTGGACACTGTGGCGCGATCCGCCGTCCGGCTCACCGAAGGTGGTCGTGCAGGGCGCGCATCGACCGGATCGCCGACCGGATCTCCTGCAGGTAGCGCCCCGGCGTGAGCGTCTGCTCGGGCAGCACCGCCAGGTCGGCCAACGTCGGGTCCACCCCGACCGTGTCGATGGCGCACCCGTACGGCAGGGCCAGCGTGCGCAGCGCGTCGCAGTGCTGGAACGGCACGTAGATCGGCGCGGTGACCATCAGTACCTCGTCGCCCGGGGCGAGCCGGACGTGGCCGGCCCAGAACCGCTGGGTGTCGGCGGTGTGCGCGCGCCGCTGGTCCGGTTCGCTGGACGGCGCGGCCAGCACCCGGATCGGCGGTAGCCCGTCCGGCCGGTAGGTCCGCGACGACCAGGAGTGGTGCGGGTGGCCGGCGTCGACGCCGTCCTGCTCCGCCGGGGCGGTCACCTCGAACACCCGGCGGACGGCCGTGTCCAGCGCGTCCACCTCGGTCTCGTCGGCTGGCAGGCCCGCGTCGGCGAGGGTGCGGCGTTCCCATTCCGACAGCGGCCGGAAGCTGCCCAGGACGGCGACCTCGCCGCTCACCGGTAGGCCGGCGCGGAGCAGGTGCGCGGCGTAGGCGACGCGGCGTACGCAGGCGTGCGCCAGGCCGCCGAGCACCACGAGGTGGGCGTACGCCGACCGGGCCGGTGGCACCGGGTGGGTCAGCCCGAGCGCGGCAGCCGCGTCGAGCACCAGTGCCGCGGTGGCCGGGTCGAGGTCGGGTTCCCGGGCGTCGGGCCGCTCCCGGCCACCCCGGAAGTCCCAGTGGTGGGCGGAGAAGTCGTCGAGGAAGCGGAGCACGTCGGTGAGATCCCCGTCGGGCCAGGTGCCGCCGAAGTGGGCGACCAGGCCGCGCAGCGGGGTGGAGCAGACCCAGGCCCGGACCTCCGCCGTGATCCGCTCGTCGTCCCTCCCGGTCGACGGCGCCGCGTCCGCTCTGTGCACCTGCCGGATGCTACCGGCAGGCTGCGCCGGTGGTTGTGGTTGCTGTCTACGCTGGCGGCAGCGGCGGATTGGGGGATCTCGATGACCCGTGACGTGGCCCGTCAGCGGTTACGGGAGGGCGGCGGCTCCAGCGCCGGCTTCGTCCGGCTGGTGGCGCACACCGACCCGGTGGCGTTGGTCGGCATCACGCTGTCGATCACCCTCAGCATCGTGCTCGACCTCAGCAACGCCGCCTCCGGGGTGGAGTCGCTGTTGGCCGGCCTGATGGGCATCACCATCTCGCTGTTGGTCGACTCACTGGCCCGCGCGGAGCGCCGCTTTCACCTGCGCACCCTGCTGGACGGCCCGCCCTGGCTGGTGCACACCACCACCGAGCTGGCCGGGGCCATGCGGGAGGCGGCCGAGCAGCACGCGGGCACCCGGGTCGCGGTGGAGGCGCAGCGGCGGTACGAGCAGTTCCGGTTGGAGGCCGAGCAGCTCGCGGACGGTCGGATCATCCGGCGCGGCGACGAGGACGAGGACCTGGTCGGCGCGACCCGCACCTGCGTGCACCGGCTGGACGGGTTGACCAACGTGATGCCCCGGGTGAGCGGGGAGCTGAGCTGGTGGCGCAGCGAGATCGGTCGGCGCTACTGGGAGGCCAACGTGGAGGCCCTGCAACGGGGCGTCAAGATCACCCGGGTCTTCGTCTACGCCGCGCTGACCGACGAGTTGTCCGCCCTGGTGGAGAAGCAGCGCGCGGCCGGGGTACGGGTGGGTCTGCTGCCCCTCGGGGTGGTCAGTCCACACCTGCACGTCAATCTGACACTCTGGGACGGGTCGAGCTGTTGGGAGGCCCACATGACCGCGCACGGCGAGATCGGCGAGAATCAGTTCTCGGTCAACCGGACGGACGTCGCTCGGCTCACCCGCGTGTTCGACCTCTGCGCGAACGCCGCGACCTTCCACTGACGGCCCCCACCGGGGCGGGAACGGGTGAGCCATGACGTTGAGCGCGGTCCTCCTGGTGACGGCCGTGGTCTGGGCGGTCAGCGTGATCCGCTCCGTCCGGCTCCGCGCTTTGGTCTACAGCCTGCCGCTGCCGATGACGCTCGCCCTGGTCACCACCGACTACCGGGTGGACGGCGCGCAGGTGGTCGGGGTGCTCGGGCTCAACCTCTTCTTCGTCACCGTGGCGGTCACCCACCAGCGGTGGCGCTGGCCGATCCTGCTCGCCGACGTCGCCGGGATCGCCGTGTACGTGGCGTTGAGCGCCGGTCTGTTGGCGGTTCACATCCCGTTCGAGGCGGCCCTCGCCGGCACGCTCGTGCTCTGGGCGGCGACCATCCTGTGGCTGCGTCATCGCGCCCGCCGCAGTGCCGGCCCGCATAACGTTCCCGCTGCGGAGGCGGTTCCCGTCGCGGAGACCCGCCCGGACGGGCTGCCGGCGTTGCTCAAGCTGGTGGTGATCTTCGTTGGTGCGGTCCTCACCCAACTGCTCGGGGCCGTCCTGCGCGGCATGGTGGTGACGTTCCCGTACTCGGGGGTGCTGGTCGCCGTCGAGGCCCGCCGGCAGTTGGCCGAGTTCAGTCGGCACTTCGCCCGCAACAGCCTCGCGCTGGTCGGCTTCCTGACCGCGTACCACTACCTCCAGGACGTCTCGTCCGCTGTGGCGCTGGGTGCCGGCTGGGCGGCCTTCGCGGTGGTCGCCGCCGCCCTGCACCTGCCGTTGCGCCCCCGTCAGGTCGCGCACGCGCGAGCGGCGAGCCGCCCGCCGAGGGCGTTGCGGCCGGCGACGGAACCACCCACCCCTAGCGGCCTGCCCTGACCAGCTCGGCGATCTCGGTGAGCGGTTCGGCGTATGCGGGCCAGTCGAGGCCGTCGACGCTGAGCGTGGGGCGGCGGCGCACGCCGTCCACCGCGCCCGCGCGCACGATCGCGGTGAGCAGGTCGTACGACCAGGCGGGCTCCAGCAGCGTCCCAAGCTCGGGCACATCGGGGCGGAGCAGCGACAGCGCGCCGACGAGGGCGGCGGCGGCCCAGTTCGACGTGCCACCGACGAGCAGCGCGTCCGCGCCCACCACGCACCGGATCCGTTCACCCGAGGCGACCACCCGGCCGATCAGGTCCGCCGGTAGGCGGCCCATGCCGAGTTCGTTGCCGCCGTCGCCGATGCCGATCCGGTACGCCGACCCGGAGGTGTAGAGCCGATCCAGGGGTGCGGTGTGCGCGCCGATGTCCTCGCCGCGCATGTTGCGCGGCCGACCGTCCACTCCGGGCCCGACCCGTTCGCAGGCGATGAGGTGGGTCAGCCCAGCGTGGTCGGGAAGGAGGGCGGCGGCCCAGTCCTGGTAACCCTGCAGGGGTGCGACGTCGACCGGCAGGCCCGGCGCGGCGGCGGCGACGGCCGCCTCGACCACCGGGGCGCAGGGCTCGTCGGTGACGAGCCGGCACCGGCCACCGAGC